>JBKPLL010000073.1:0-40927 GCA_046731605.1 Actinomycetota bacterium
ATCTACGACGCCGCGCCGGGTGCGAGCGCCGAGCTCGCCGCGCGCGCGACGGAGTGGTACCTGCAGGACACGTCCGACCTCGGGCTCGGCATGCCGGACGAGCTGCCGAAGGCGACGGACGCGATCCCCTCGATCGTCCGCTTCATCGGGCAGCTCGTCGACTCCGGTCATGCGTACGCAGTGGAAGGGGACGTCTACTTCCGCGTCGCGAGCGACCCCGGCTACGGACGGCTCTCGGGTCAGCGGCCAGACCAGGTCGAGGAGCAGGAGCCGAACCCCTTGAAGGAGGATCCGCGTGACTTCGCGCTCTGGAAGGCGAACAAGCCGGGCGAGGACACGGCCTGGGATTCGCCCTGGGGGCGCGGACGCCCGGGCTGGCACATCGAATGCTCGGCAATGGCCGAGGACGCGTTCGGTCCGGTTTTCGAGATCCACGGCGGCGGGCTCGACCTCGTCTTCCCGCACCACGAGAACGAGGTTGCGCAGTCGCTCGCGCTCGGCCACGAGTTCGCGCGCGTCTGGATGCACAACGGAATGGTCGGCGGGATGGGCGGCGACAAGATGTCGAAGTCGCTGGGCAACGACGTGTCGCTGCGCAACGTCCTCGACACCTGGGGGCGGGAGGTCGCGCTGATGTTCTTCCTCGGCGCGCACTGGCGGAAGCCGATCGAGTTCGGCGACGACGTGCTCGTGCAGGCCAAGTCGCAGGTGGACACGTTCCGCAACTTCTTCCTGGAGGAGCAGCCTGGAGACGAGGGTGGGGAAGAGGTGCTCGCCGACGAGCTTGCCGCCCTGCTCGACGACGACTTCAACACGCCCGAGGCGCTCGCACTGTTCCACGCGTGGCGGGACCGGGAGGAGTGGGTCTCGCTGCGCTGGGGGCTCGGCTTGTTCGGGCTCGGCTCACTCACCGAAGTCGAACACGCGCCGGCCGAGGTCACCGAGCTTGCCGAGCAGCGACGCGAGGCGCGGGACGCGAAGGACTTCGCGGGAGCGGATCGCCTGCGTGACGAGATCGCGGCCGCGGGGTGGGAGGTGCGCGACGTCACAGAGCCTCCCGGCTACCGGCTCGTCCGCCGCTCGTGACGCGGGAGCTCGTCTACGGGCGCCGCCCCGTACGCGAGGTGCTGCGCGGGGCGCGCGAGGTACTCGAGCTGTGGGCGAGCGAGCGGGCCGTGCGCAGCGAGGAGTGGCTGCGCGATGTCGAGCGGCCGCGGGTACAGACGAAGCTCGAGCGTGATCTGACCGAGGCTGCGGGCACGCGTGACCACCAGGGAGTGGTCGCGTGGTGCGAGCCCTTCCGATACGCGGACGCATTCGAGCTCGCAGCGGGGCAGGCACCGCTCCTCGCCTGCCTGGACCAGGTCAGCGACCCGCGCAATCTCGGCGCCGTGATCCGCAGCGCTGAGGGAGCCGGTGCGAGCGGGGTGGTGGTTCCGGCCCATGGCTCGGCGCGGGTCACCGCCGCGGTGTGCCGCTCCTCGGCCGGCGCGGTCGAGCACCTCCCGGTCGCCGTCGTGCCGAACCTCGCCCGCTACCTCGCGGACATCAAGAGCGGCGACCTCTGGGTGGCCGGCGCGGTGGGCGAGGCCGGCACGCCGATGTGGGAGGCCGACCTGTCCGGCGGGATCGCCTTCGTCTTCGGGGCGGAGGGGAAGGGCCTGCGCCCGCTCGTGCGGCGCACGTGCGACCTGCAGGTCTCGATTCCGCAGCTCGGCCGAATCGAGTCGCTCAACGTCAGCGTCGCGGCGGCCCTACTGCTCTACGAGGCCCGCCGGCAGCGGGATGTCTGAGCCGACCCTCTACCTCTTCGACGGCTTCAACCTGCTGCACGCGGGCGGCTTCGGCTCGCCCGAGGAATTGCGCGATCTGCTGGCGAGCTGGGTCGCGGCGCAAGGGGCTCGCGGCATCCTCGTGTTCGACGGCGAGGGCACGAACGAGCGGCACGGCCCGCTCGAGGTGCGCTGGGCGAAGGATGCGGACACCCTGCTGGAGCGGCTCGCCGCCGAGCATCGGAGCGGAGAGCAGGTCGCGATCGTCTCCTCGGATACCGCCGTTCGCGGCACCACCGGCATCGAGGTGCGGAAGCTCGCGTCGCAGACCTTCCTCGCGGAACTCTCGCGGCCGAGCCAGCCGCCGACCGTCCGTGGAGACCTGAGAGACCGGCTCGATCCGGACACGCTCGCCCAGCTTGAGCGGTTACGCCGCGGCAAAAGCTAGATCTCGCTAGCTTCCTGGGTCCAGGACAAACTGGGTCCATAGCAATTGGACTTGTAAAACTTTGGACCGCTTGCTATCTTCGCCTCGACCACAGGGTGAGACTTCACCCTCGGGATGCCGGGAGGCGCCATGGCTGCTCGTGCCGCGACAGCACGCTCGCCGCAGAAAGTCCAGCGAGAGCTCGAGGATCTCCAGCTCGTGATCAAGGCCCGCAACGGCGACACCGTCGCGATGGATGCGCTCATCCGTCGCTACACCGGGTTCGTGCGCCTCAAGGCGAGCTCGTACTTCCTGGCGGGCGGCGACAACGACGATCTCCTGCAGGAGGGCCTGATCGGCCTCTACAAGGCGGTGCGGGACTTCCGCGCCGACAAGGAGACGTCGTTCCGCAGCTTCGCCGAACTCTGCGTCACGCGCCAGATCATCACGGCGATCAAGACCGCGACCCGTTTCAAGCACACGCCGCTCAACACCTACGTCTCGTTCAGCCACACCCCGGCGGGACAGGACGGCGAGGGCGAGTGCACGCTCGGCGACGCTCTGCCGGGCCCGGCGGTGCACGAGCCGCCGCTCGTCGTGATCTCGACCGAGGAGCTGCAGAGCCTGGTGTTCAGCCTCGGCACGGGCCTCTCGCCGCTGGAGTCGGACGCTCTCCGCCTCTACCTCGAGGGCTCGTCCTACGAGGACATGGCCGAGGAGCTCGGCTGCGACACCAAGACGATCGACAACGCGCTGCAGCGCGTCAAGCGCAAGATCCTGTCGCACCAGAAGGGCCGCGAAGTCCTGCAGTAGCGGTCGCTACGCTGGTCGCCCGTGCCGGAGTAGCTCAGCTGGTAGAGCACCTGATTTGTAATCAGGCGGCCGTCGGTTCGAGTCCGACCTCCGGCTTCGTCTTCAAGCCTCGCCGCGTGCGGCCTCCACGAGCTTCGGCGGCGCGACCTCCGCGTAGGCGTCCTCGACGATCCCGGCTATCTCGTCGCGGTCGAAGCCGCGGTCGAGGCGGACGCCGATCCAGCCGCGGTGCCCGACATAAGCCGGGACGTAGAAGCGCTCCGGCTCGGCCTCCACGAGCGCCGCCTGCATTCCGGCAGGCGCTGCGCAGATGAGGGCGAAGCGCCCGTCGCCGTGGTGGCTGTCCCAGACGGTGGCGAAGGAGCGCTTGTCGCGAACGAAGAACGTCGGCGCACCGTGCGAGGGCCGCTCGCTTGTCTCCGGGAGCCCGAGGCAGATCTCGCGGACGGCTTCGAGGATCCGCTGCTTGGTCACGAACGAGATCTTGCACTGCGTCCGGCCGTCTGCAGCAGCGCGGCGAGCACGCGCGGCAGCTCGTCCGCCATTCGCGCTTTGCGGACGTAGTCGTCGGCGCCGGCCTGCCGGATCTCGAGGACTCGCTCCTCGTAGTCGTGGCCGCTGACGGCGACGATCGGGAGATCCGGCGTCGCCTCCCGCAGAAGCCGCGTCGCTTCGACTCCGTCGACAACGGGCATCTCGATGTCCATCACGACGGCATCCGGCTCGACCTTCTCCGCGAGCTCGACCGCCGACCGCCCGTCGCGTGCGCGCCCGACCAAGTCGAAGCGCTCGTCCTGCTCGAGCAGGAGCGCGATGGCGCCGAGGAACGACTCGTCGTCTTCGGCCACGAGGATCCGGAACGGCGGAGGCACCTACAGGAGTCGCTACCCGCAGCGGCGTCCTACTAAATCCTTGGGGAGGGGAGCGCTTGCTCGAGGTCGGCCCAGAGCGTCTCGGGATCCTCGAGGCCGGCGCTGAGTCGGAGCAGTCCCGGCGGGACGCGGTCTCCTTCCCAGCGGCTCCGGCTCTCGATCAGGCTCGTCACGCCGCCGAGCGAGCTCGCGTTGACGATCACCTGCGTCGACGTCTCGACCTTCCGTGCCGTGGCGGCGTCGGCCACGTCGAAGGAGAGCAGGCCTCCGAGGCCGGGATAGCGGACGGTCTCGACCGCCGGATTGCCCCGCAGCCGCTCGGCGAGGAGGGCGGCGGTCGCAGTTTGCCGGCGCACTCGCACCTCGAGGGTCTTCAGCCCCCGGAGCAGGAGCCAGGCCGGATCAGGGGCGGCGACGATGCCGGTGCTCCCACGGAACGCCCGCAGCTCGTCGGCCGCGGCGTCGTCGCGGCAGACCACCGCCCCGAGCATCACGTCGTCGTGTCCCGCGAGGTACTTCGTCGCGCTGTGCAGGACGAAGTCCGCGCCGCGCTCCAGCGGGCTGAGGTGGACCGGTGTCGCGACGGTCGCGTCCACCACCACCGGCGCCGGGTGAGCAGCTGCTGCGTCGAGGTCCGGCATCGTCAGGAACGGGTTGGAAGGCGCCTCGAGCCAGACGAGTTGGACGTCTTCGGGTGGCGTGCCGGTCTGGTCGAACTCGACGACGCGGAGGCCCCACTTCGAGAGGGCGGCGAAGGTCACGCCGGTGCCGTAGTACCCGCCGCGCGCGAGCGCGATCGTGTTGCCGGGCTCGAACTGCGAAAGGACGAGCGCCGTTGTTGCGCCGGCGCCTGACGGGAAGAGGAGCGCGGTGCCGCCGTCCAGCTCGCCCAGAGCGTTCTCGGCCGCCGCGACGGTCGGGTTGCCGAAGCGGTGGTAGTAGAAGTCCCCGGGCTCGCCCTGTTCGTCGTAGGGCCAGATCGTCGAGCGGTCGAGCGGCTCCATCGGTCGAGCCTATACCGGCTCCGGTTGCAGCTCTTCGAGCCGTCCCATCCGCGCGAGCGGCGGGAAGAGCCGGCCCCACGAGGCTGCGACCCCGATCATCACCGCCCCGCCGGCGACCACCGCCGCCGTCGCGCCGAACACCGAGGCGACCAAGCCCGACTCGAAGGCCCCCAGCTCGTTCGAGGCGCTGATGAAGACCCATTCCACGGAGCTCACCCGGCCCTGCAGCTCGGGCGGCGTCACGAGCAGGACGGCGGTCGAGCGGATGTTCATGCTGATCATGTCGGCGAAGCCGCTGACCGCGAGAGCCGCAAGGGAGAGCGGCAGCGAGCGCGAGAGACCGAACACGATCATCATCGCGCCGAAGACGGCCACGACCGTGAGCAGCGCCGGGCCGGCGCGGTACGGGAGCGGACGCCGGGCGAGCAGCAGGCCGGCGGAGAGCGCGCCGACCGACGGCGCCGCGCGCAGCATGCCGAGGCCGATCGGGCCGACGTCGAGGATCGTTCGCGCGAACACCGGGGCCAGGGCGATCGAGTCCCCGAGGAGCACGGCCACGAGGTCGAGAGAGATAGCGCCGAGCAGCATCCGCGTGTGGACGATGAACCCGATGCCGGCCGAGATGTTCTTCCAGGTCAGCTCGGTCGCCGGCGCGACCGCCTCGCGCGCCGTGACGCCGAGGATGGTGCCGCAGGCGAGCAGGAACAGCGCGCCGCCGGTGATGTAGACCGCAACCGGCTCGACGGCGAAGATCACGCCGCCGATCGCGGGCCCGACGACGATCCCGACCTGGTTCGCGACGCTGCGGAGCGCGACCGCGCCTGGCAAGAGCTCCGCCGACACGACCTCCGGCGTGAGCGCGCGCCCGGCCGGGTTCGTGACGGCGGAGGCGGAGCCGGCCACGACCGCGACGACGAGGAACGGCCAGAGCTCGTTCGCGCCCGCCAGCGTGATCGCGACGAGCATCGCTGCGATCCCGACCTGCACGGCCAGCCCGACCGCGACGACCATCCGGCGCTGGACACGGTCGGCAAGCTGGCCGGCCGGCAGCGCGAGGATCGGCAGAGGCAGGAACTCCGCGAGCCCCACGAGACCGAGGTCGAGCGGGTCCTGACGGATCGAGTAGACCTGCCACCCGATCGCCACGACCATCATCTGCAGCGCGAGCCCGTTCGCGAGCGACGAGGTCCAGAGCAGCGCGAAGTCGGGCACCTGGAGCGCGGGGGGCAGGCGATGCCGCACGAGCGCGAACGTTAGGCTCCGCGACGGTGGCTGAGGGGCACGAAACGACGGCCGGCAAGCTCGAGTGGCTGCAGGAGCTGCGCGGTCAGGCGCTCCATGCCGGCAGCGAGAAGTCCGTCGCGCGCCGCCGCGAGGAGGGGAGGCTCCTCGCCCGCGAGCGTGCCGAGAGGCTCTGCGACCCGGGCTCGTTCGTCGAGCTGGACCGCTACGTCCGCCACCGCGAATCGAACTTCGGGATGATGGATCGCCGTCCGTACGGCGACGCCGTCGTCACCGGCCACGGAAGGATCTTCGGCCGCCGCGTCTTTCTCTTCTCCCAGGACTTCACCGTCTTCGGCGGCTCGTTGAGCGAGGTCTTCGCCGAAAAGATCTGCAAGGTGATGGACTTGGCCGTGAAGTACGGCTGCCCGGTGATCGGCATCAACGACTCCGGCGGGGCGCGGATCCAGGAGGGAGTCGTCTCGCTCGCCGGCTACGCGGAGATCTTCTGGCGCAACGTGCAGGCGTCGGGCGTCGTCCCGCAGATCTCGCTCGTGATGGGCCCGTGCGCCGGCGGCGCCGTCTACTCGCCCGCGATGACCGACTTCATCTTCATGGTCGAGGGCTCGTCGTACATGTTCATCACGGGGCCCGATGTGGTGAAGACCGTGACGGGGGAGGAGGTCACGTTCGAGGAGCTCGGCGGCGCGGCGACTCACGCATCGAAGTCGGGTGTCGCGCAGTTCACCGCATCCGACGAGGAGACCTGTCTCGAGGACGCGCGCTATCTCCTCTCGTTCCTGCCGCAGAACAACGCCGAGCGGCCCGAGTGGAGCGCGCCGACCGATCCCACCGACCGCGAGGACGCCGAGCTCGACACGTTCATTCCGGACAACCCGAACAAGCCGTACGACATGCACGAGGTGATCCGGCGGGTCGTCGACGACGGCGAGTTCCTCGAGGTGAGCGAGCGCTGGGCGGAGAACATCGTCTGCGGGTTCGCGCGGCTCGGCGGCCACCCGGTCGGCGTGGTCGGCAATCAACCGCGCTCGCTTGCCGGCGTCCTCGACATCGACGCCTCCAACAAGGCGGCGCGGTTCGTCCGCACGTGTGACGCCTTCAACGTCCCGCTCGTCACCTTCGTCGACGTTCCGGGCTTCCTGCCGGGGACGGCGCAGGAGTGGGGCGGGATCATCCGCCACGGCGCGAAGCTCCTCTACGCCTATTGCGAGGCCACGGTGCCGAAGCTGACGGTGATCACGCGCAAGGCCTACGGCGGGGCCTACGACGTCATGAGCTCGAAGCACATCCGCGCCGACTTCAACTTCGCGTGGCCGACTGCCGAGGTGGCCGTGATGGGGCCCGAGGGAGCGGTCAACATCATCTATCGCGACCGCCCGGAGGACGAGCGGGCGGACCTGATCGCGGACTACAAGGACAAGTTCGCGAACCCCTATAGCGCCGCCGAGCGCGGCTACGTCGACGACGTGATCGAGCCGCGGCGCACGCGCCCCGTGCTGATCGACGCACTGGAGACGGCGCTCACGAAGGCGGAGCCTCGGCCCCGCCGCAAGCACGGGAACATCCCGCTCTAGGCGCCTACCGCACGCCCGACGAAGATCGTTGATTCCGCGTCCGGAACGTCGCAGCGCGGGGGAGTCATCGCCTGCGCCCGGGCCACGACGAGCAGGCCGCCGAAACGCAGTCGGAAACGTAGGTCGAATCAGGGCTCCGGCGCTGGGCTTCCCGCACCACTCGGACCAGTCCAGATGCATGACCGTCAAGTGACCGGGAGCCAGTAGATGCACCAGGACACCGCCCGCTCCGCTGAACGGCTTCGGTAGGCGGCCCGCGGGCACTCCGGAAGGCCGGCATCGGCAGCCGCGCTCGAGAGATTCGCCCGGCTATCGCCACCGATCGTGATCGCGTACGCGCTCAGGCCGAACGCTGCCGCGACCGCGACCCCTGCCGCGCCGAGTAGCCTTCGTCGCAGCTGGCGGGCTCGGGCTTCCCTGATCAGAGCCTCGCGCTCGTCGGGAGAGGGCGGCAGTGGTGGCGCGAGCATTTGGTGATAGTATGAACAGCACGATGCTCAAAGTTAAGATCGACAGGCAGGAACCGACCGAGCTCTTCGAGCAGGTGGCGGCCGAGATCCGGCGCGCGATCGCCGACGGCGAGGCAAAGCCGGGCGAGCGTCTGCCGCCGGCCCGCGATCTCGCCGCCGTCCTCGGCGTGAACACGAACACGGTGCTGCGCTCGCTCCGGCTCCTCCGCGAGGAGGGGTTGCTCGAGTTCCGGCGCGGCCGCGGCGTGACCGTCGCCGGCACGCCGGAAAAGGGGGCGGTGGTCGCCCGCGCGCGCGAGCTCGTCAGCTTCGCGCGGCAGCAGGGCTACCGCCGCGACGAGCTCATCGAGCTCATCGAAGAGATCGCCTGACGGCGCCTACTGATTCCAGTTGTCTGCGGTCTTCTTCTTGTGACCGCTGCTCTTGAGGCGCGGGTCCGGGACGTCGAGATCGGGGGGCAGCTGCTCGTCGCGAGCCAGCGGGCTGTCTTCTGCGCGCTGCTCGGGATGGCGGCGCTGCTGCCGGTTCGGCTTGATCTCGCGCATTCCGGGCACGCGTGGTTGCTTCTTCGCCATGCCCAACTCCTGCGCGGGCCGCCGCGCTTCTAAACGGCGACTGCTTCGTCGCCCGCCGGCAGGAGCTCGTCGGCCAGCGCCTTGACCACGACCGGGTCGAACTGGGAGCCTGCGCACCGCTCGAGCTCTGTCAGCGCCTCTCGCGGCGAAATCGCCTGCCGGTAAGCCCGATCGGAGGTCATCGCGTCGTACGCGTCGGCGACGAAGATGATCCTCGCCCCGAGCGGGATCTGGTCGCCCGCGAGCCGGTTCGGGTAGCCCCCACCGTCCCACCGCTCGTGATGGTGGAGAACCCATTCCGCGACGGGCTGGACGCCGAGGCTCTCGAGCATCCGGAAGCCGATCTGTGGATGCCGCTCGAGGATGAGCCGCTCCGCCTCGCTCAACGCGTCCGGCTTGCGGAGGACCTCCTCTGGGATTGCGAGCTTGCCGAGATCGTGGAGATTGCCCGCCAGACGGGTCAGCTCGATTGCCGAGTCTTCCGCGCCGAGGCGACGAGCGATTCGCGCCGAGTACTCGCCGACGCGCTGCGAATGGCTTCCGGTGTAGGCGTCGCGCTCGTCGACCGCCTTCGCCAGGCTCTCCGCGGCCCGGTACTGCGCCGCGCGGTCGGGCGTGTCAGCAAGCTCCTCGAGGCTCGCCCGCAGGATCGACTCGGCCGCGTAGGCGCGGACCCGGTTCTTGCCGTCCGTCTTCGCCCAGTACAACGCGCTGTCGGCGAGCCGGATCAGCTCGTCCCGCCCGGAGCCCTGAACCGGGTAGGTGGCGACCCCGGCGCTCACGGTCACCGGCCCCACACCCTCCATGTCGAGAGCGGCGACCCGCTCGACGATCGAGCGCGCGACGGCCGTGGCCTGCTGCTCGTCCTGCCGGGGCAGCAGCACCGCGAACTCGTCCCCGCCGAGACGGAACGCCTCGCCGCCCTGCCGCAGGCGCGACGCCACCTGGCCGAGGACGAGATCGCCGACCGGATGGCCGAAGCGGTCGTTGACGCTCTTCAGATCGTCGAAGTCGACGAGGCAGAGGGCGAGCGACGTGCCGTCGTGCTCCGCCACCACGAGTTCGCGCTGCAGGCGTTCGTGGAAGCTGCGGTGGTTGCCGAGGCCGGTGAGCGGGTCGGTCAGGGCGAGCCGCATGGCCTGCATCGCTCGGTACGTCGAGCGCTGGTAGAGCGCGATCGCGAGCAGCGGGCCGACGAGCGCGATCGACAGCAGCGGCTCGCGCTGCCAGAGGACGACCAAGGCAAGCGCCGAGGAGACCATGAACGCGAACGGCGCCGCCGTCTGGGTGATGTTCTCCCATGCGATCGTGAAGAACGAGCGGCCCGAGTCGGCCGAGAGGACGGCGCTGATCAGGATGAGGTTGACGACCCAGTAGTAGACGACGCCGCAGAGCACGACCTGCGCGACAAGGATCTGGACCGAGTCTCCGTCGACGCGCTCGACCACGAGCCCGGCCGCGAGTGCCGAGAGAGCGAACATCGCGCCGTTGTACGCAGCCCGCAGTGGCGGGCGGCGCTGGAAGAGGTGGGTGAGCGTCGGTGCGCCCGCAGCGATTATCACGCCCGCGGGCCAGCCGAGCAGGATGATCGCGGAGATCGAGAAGACGAATCCGAGCGTCATCCCGCCGGCCGTGACTCCTTCCAGGGGGACGGGGAAACGCTCGGCGATCACCATGCTCGCGAAGAGCCCGAGGAGCTGTGCCAGATCGCTCGCCGAAGGCGACGATCCGGCGTACTGATAGATCGCGACGGCGAGGGTGGCCGCGCCCGCGACGATCACGGGCACGACGATCGCCAGCACCTTGGCAGGAGTCGGAGCCGGGGGCCTCGCCGCTATGCCGGCGAGAGCCGGTTGCTTCTCACCCGCCACCGATTCCTCCCCTACGAGGTGTGTTGGCGCTTACCAGCCGAGGTTGTGCGGGCGCCAGCCGAGATTCCCGAGGGCCGCGGCGATCATGGCGGCGGCGGCCAGGAGAATCACGAGGCGAAACTTCCACTCGAGCATTGTGCCTCCAGGGGAGAACGTCGTAGGGACGCCAGACGGGGAAATTGTGGGCGTCAGGGCTCCCAGCGGGAATCACCCGAAGGAGGTAGCCGTGTCACTACAAAGGGGGAACTGCCCCTGCGGCGCCCCGTTCTAGGGCTCGAGCCCGGCCTCGCGCAGGGGCCGCCTGCCCCAGGCGAACTTACGCTTGTACCAGTCGGTGAGCTGCGCGAGCGCGACGCCACGGTCGGAGGACTGGATGAACCAGCCGTTGCCGACGTAGATCCCCGTGTGGAAAACCTGCGATCCCTTGGACTTGGAGCCCCGTGTGCCGAAGAAGATGACGTCTGCGGGCTGCAGCTTCTTGAAGGAGATCCTCTTCGAGCGAGGTACCTCGACGCTCATCGTGTACGTCGTCCGGCCGCGCAAGGTCGAAGCGAGCGTCCCCTCGTTCGCGTAGCTCTGGAGGTTGTAGACGCGCCAGACGAACCCCGAGCAGTCGTAGCCGCCGCGCGACGTGACACCGAACTCGGTCTCGGTGTTGTCGCTCGTCCCTCCCCAGATGTACGGCATGCCGATCTTCGAGAACGCGACGTTGAGGATCTGGCGCTGCCAGTCGGTGACCTCCGGGAGGCTGAACGTAGCGGCGAGGCTTTTCACCTCGGCGATCTCCCAGCTGTCCGCGACGTTGCCGAGGCTCAGGATCTGCGCGGCCGAGTACGCGGCCTCGGCGCGGGTTGCCGGATCCTGCGGCCGCAGCTCGATGAAGTCCTGGGCGGCGGGATGGTTGATCCGCAGGCCGAGCAGGCGGGCGACGACCTCGGTGCCGAAACGGCTCGGGACTGCGAGGCCGTCGTCGCGTGCTCCCTGCACGAACTGCTTCGCGGCCTTCCCGAGCCCGATCGCCTGCACGAGGCTGCGGTCGAGCCGCGTCATCGTCTCCGGGGCCGCCGGATCCGAGGTCGCCGTTGTGGTCGTCGTGCTGGTGCCGGTCGTGCCGGTTGTCGTCCCGCCCGATCCGGGGTCCGGCGGAGGAGTAGTCGACGAGCCGAGCTGCTCCGTCAGGTCCGCGGCGAGAGTCGCGAGCGTCTTCTGCGTGAGAGTCCCGTTGGGGCGGAACTTCTTCACGCTCTTCGCCATCAGCTTGTGCTGGACGACGGTGGCGATCTGCGGAGCTGCCCAGTTCGGGGCGCCCCGGGACGATCCAACCGCAGCAGCGGTCGAGATGGCAGCGACGGCGCAGGCGGCCGCAAGCGTTGCGAGGCGCTGACCCACGTTTCCCTCATCGGCCGGCACCCGTTCGGCCATTACCCTCTTTCAGTGATGGGGGTGGAGATCACGCCGGAGCCTAACGAGGGGGAGCGCAAGGCGATCCTCGCGGCGCTCGCCGCCGAGGTGGAGGAACAGCGCCGAGCCTCCGACTGGGCCGCGGCGCTCCAGCGGGTGCGGAACCAGGAGGAGCGCGAGCCGTAACCGCGCCGCCCCGTGCGGCGTTCCTCAGACATGTGGGAGGAGTGCATTCGCTGTAACGAGGCTCCCGCCGTCGACGATCAGGGCTACTGCGGCCACTGTCACTGGGCCGTCCGGGCTGAGGTCGAGGAGGGGTTCTACGCCCTCCGCGAGTACCTGCGCGCGTGGGCCCGGTTCGACGAGTGGTGCGAGACTCGCGGCATCGCAGCCTGACGGATATCGCTAGTCGGGCTGAGCGCGGCTGAGCAGCCGCGGAGCATTGCGGGCGTAGTCGAGGCCGGACAGCCACGTGAGGACGACCGCGACGAGCAGCGCCCACCAGGCAGCGCGGTCGGTCCACGCGCCCGCTGCGGCAAACCCGGCTATCGCGGCGGCGACGGCCTGAGCCCACGTCTTCAGCTTTCCGAGGTCCCGCGCCGCGAGCACGACGCCGCGCTCGATCGCCGCCTGCCGGAGCCCGGTGACCAGGACCTCCCGCACGACGATCGCCGCGACCATCCAGGCCGGGGCGACTCCCTGCTCGACGAGCATCACGAGCGCCGCGAGCACGAGGATCTTGTCCGCGATGGGGTCGAGCAGCGTGCCCACCGAGGAGGTGCGACCGGCCCTGCGCGCGAGCTTCCCGTCGAACCAGTCGGTCGTCATCGCGACGCAGAAGACCGCGGTCGCCCAGTAGTCGTGCCCGGAGAAGCTCCACGCGTAGAGCACGACCACGACCGGGACCGACGCGGCGCGCGCGACGGTGAGCTTGTCGGCCGCCGTCAGGTCCACGGCGTGGAGAATACGGCCCGCTCATGTTCGAGAAGGTTCTGGTCGCCAACCGAGGGGAGATCGCGATCCGCGTCTTCCGGACGCTGCGCGAGCTCGGGATCGGAGCCGTGGGCGTCTATTCGGAGGGCGATCGGGCCGCGCTCCATGTCGCGTACGCGGACGAAGCGTTCCTGCTCGGGCCGACGCCGGCGGCCGAGAGCTACCTCGCGGGAGATCGCATCCTCGACGCCGCGCAGCGCGCCGGCGCGCAGGCCATCCATCCCGGGTACGGCTTCCTCGCCGAGAACGCCGCGTTCGCGCAGGCCGTGGAGGACGCGGGTCTGGTCTGGATCGGCCCGCCCCCCGCAGCCATCGAGCTGATGGGGAACAAGACGGCGGCCCGAACCGCGATGAAGGAGGCGGGAGTCCCGATCATCCCCGGCACGACCGATCCGGTCGGCTCGGTGGACGAGCTGCTCGGGCTCGGCGACGAGCTGGGCTTTCCGCTCCTGATCAAGGCCGCGGCGGGCGGTGGCGGCAAGGGCATGGAGGAGGTGCACGACCCCGCTCAGGCCGAGCAGGCGTTCGAGCGTGCGCAGCGGCAGGGACAGTCGTATTTCGCGAACCCCGACGTCTACGTCGAGAAGCTGATCGTCGACCCGCGGCACGTCGAGGTGCAGGTGCTCGCCGACTCGCACGGCAACGTCGTCCACCTCGGTGAGCGCGACTGCACGATCCAGCGCCGCCACCAGAAGCTGATCGAGGAGACGCCGTCGCCGGCGGTCGACGACGAGCTCCGGCGGCGGATCGGCGCGATCGGCGTCGAGGCGGCCCGCGCCTGCGGCTACCGCTCGGCCGGCACGATCGAGGGTCTGCTCACCCGCGACGGTGACTACTTCTTCATGGAGATGAACACGCGCATCCAGGTCGAGCACACGGTCACGGAGATGGTGACCGGGCTCGACCTCGTGCGCGAGCAGATCCTCGTGGCGCTCGGCGAGCCGCTGTCGGTACGTCAGGAGGACGTCGACCTGCGCGGCCATGCAGTCGAATGCCGGATCAACGCGGAGGACGCCGCGCGCGGCTTCCTGCCTGCACCGGCTGTGGTGACGGGCTACCGCGAGCCGGCGGGTCCAGGGGTTCGCGTCGACTCGGGGGTCGCAGCGGGCTACGAGGTCTCGGGGGCCTACGACCCGATGGTCGCGAAGCTGATCGTGCACGGCGTCGACCGCGAGCACGCCCGGCAGCGGATGCTGCGCGCGCTGGACGAGTTCTGGATCGAGGGGCCGACGACGCTGATCGGCTTCCACAAGGCGCTCCTGTCGCATCCCTGCTTCGTCGCCGGAGAGACCTGCGAAGGCGTCGTCGAGTCCGAGGAGCTCGCGGCCCGAGCGGCCGAGCTCGGTGGGCCAAGTAACAGTCTGTTACAAGGAACGACAGGTCCGGATGGGCGAGCGGTCGAGCGCGTTCGCACCGTCGAGGTGGACGGGCGGAGGTTCGAGGTGCGACTGTCGGAGCCCGAGCCGGAGTGGCGGGCGCTCGCGCGGCGGCGACATGAACGGGCGCAGGGCGGCGGCGCGGGTGCGGGCGGCAGCGACGCCGTCGTCTCCCCTATGCAGGGCACCGTGCTCTCTGTCGCCGTGTCCGACGGGGACGAGGTCGAGCCGGGCCGGGTGATCTGCGTGGTCGAGGCGATGAAGATGGAGAACGAGGTGCACGCGCACCGCGCAGGCACGGTGCGCAGCCTCTCCGTCGAGGCCGGCGAGCCGATCACGACGGGTCAGGTCATCTGCACGATCGAGGCGGGCTAGCGACGCGGCCAATCCGCGGCTCGCCGACTCGCGTAGGACACCGGTGACCGACCCAGTAGGAGGAGAGAGATGCTGAAGAGAACCGTTTTGGCCGTCGCGTTGGGCGTCGCCCTCGCCGTCGCGGGCGTCGCCGCGGCAGCGGTCGTCACACATCAGGGCTCTGCCTCGAGCAGCGCGAGCGCTGGACGAGTCACACTGCAGAAGACGAAGATCGGCAAGGTGCTCGCAACGAGCTCGGGCCGGACGCTCTATCTGTTCATGAAGGACAAGAGCAAGCACAGCGCCTGTTACGGCCAGTGCGCGAGCTACTGGCCGCCGCTCATGAAGAAGGGGAAGGTCCGCGCCGGGACGGGCGTGAGGGCGGGGCTCCTCGGCACGACGAAGCGGAAAAACGGGAAGCGCCAGGTGACCTACAAGGGCCATCCGCTCTACCTGTACACGGGTGACAGCGGGGCGGGGCAGCTCGAGGGCCAGCGCCAGAACTTCTTCGGCGGCAAGTGGTACGCCGTCTCCGCGGCCGGGTCCGCGAACAAGAAGGCGCCGCCCGCGGGTGGTGGAGGGACGACGACGTCGACCACCAGCACGGGCACGACCGACTGCGGCATCTACGGCTGTCCCTAGAAGTAGCGCGCAGGCCTGAACTGCGCGGTCCATCGGCGTCGCGTCGTTAGTGTCCGGCGCCGGTGGACCTCTACGAGTACCAGGGCAAGGATCTCTTCCGGCGGGTCGGGATTCCTGTCTCCGAAGGGCGGCTCGCCGCGACGCCGGAGGAGGCGCGCGAGGCGGCGGAGCAGCTCGGCGGCCCCGTCGTCGTCAAGGCTCAGGTGCTGACCGGTGGCCGCGGCAAGGCCGGCGGCGTCAAGCTCGCAGGCGATTCTGCGGGCGCCGAGGCGAAGGCGCGCGACATTCTCGGGCTCGACATCAACGGCCACGTCGTCCGCACGCTCTGGATCGAGCAAGCCTCGGACATCGAGCGCGAGTACTACCTCTCCATCACGTTCGACCGCGGCGCGAAGAAGCCGCTCTTCATGTTCACGACGCAGGGCGGCGTCGAGATCGAGCAGGTCGCGGAAGAGAACCCGGACGCGCTCGTCCTCCTCCACGTGGATCCGCTCGAGGGCTTCCAGCCGTGGGTCGCGCGGCGGCTCGTCTACGGCGGCGGGGTCGAGGATCCGTCCGAGCAGAAGCAGATCGCGGCGATCGTCGAGAAGCTCTACCGCGCGTTCGTCGAGTTCGACGCGATGCTGTGCGAGATCAACCCGCTGATCGTCACGCCGGAGGGCGAGGTGAAGGCGCTCGACTCGAAGTTCACGGTCGACGACAGCGGGCTCTTCCGCCACCCGGACGTCGCGGAGTGGCGCGACCCGACGGCGGCCGACCCGATCGAGACGTTCGCGCGCGAGAAGGGCGTCACCTACGTGAAGCTCGACGGGGACGTCGGCGTGCTGGCCAACGGCGCCGGCCTCGGCATGTCCACGGTGGACGTGGTCGCGCACGTCGGCGGACGCCCGGCGAACTTCTGCGACCTCGGCGGTGGCGGCAGCGCCGAGGGCGTGGTGGACGCGCTCGAGGTGATCACGCGTGACGACCAGGTCCGCTCGATCTTCTTCAACATCTTCGGCGGGATCACCCGCTGCGACGAGGTGGCGCGCGGGATCCTCGCTGCGCTAGAGCGGCTCGACATGTCCCGCTATCCGATCGTCGTCCGGCTCGACGGGACGAACGCGGAGGAGGGCCGGCAGATCCTCGCCGACGCCGGGCGCGAGAACATCCATCCGGAGGCAACGATGCTCGACGGCGCGCGCCGGGCAGTGGAGCTGGCGGCATGACGGACCTCTGGAGCGATCGCGCGCAGGCCTATCGGGACAGCGCGACGCACGCTTCCGGCGACGACCTCGACCTGGTCGTCGCGTGGTGCGAGCCCGGCCCGGGCGTGAACGTGCTCGACGTCGCCACCGGCGGCGGCCACGTCGCGCGGCGGCTGCGCGAGGCGGGAGCCAAGGTCGTCACCGTCGACGCCGCGCCCGGCATGGAGCCCGACGTGATCGCGCCGGCCGACCATCTGCCGTTCGCCGACGCGAGCTTCGACGCCGTGGCCTGCCGCATCGCGGTGCACCACTTCCCGGACGCGCTCGCCGCGCTGAAAGAGATGGCCCGGGTGGCGAGGGACCGGGTCGTGATCTGCGACAACACGTTCACGAGCGAGAGCGCGGAGGAGGCGGACCGCCTGCGCGATCCGAGCCATGTCCGCAACTACGGCGTTCCCGAGTGGCACACGTTCTTCGAGCTGGCCGGGCTCGAGGTCGCCGACGAGGCAGCGCTGGTGCGGGACACCGACTTCGAGGACTGGCTCGACCGCACCGAGACGCCGGAGGCCGACCGCCCACGCATCCGCGAGTTGCTCGACAGCCGCATCCGGGACGGCCGGCTCGAGCTGCCCACAGTCGTCCTCAAGGGGATCAAGGCCGACTGATGGCGATCATCCTCGACAACGACACGCGCCTGGTCGTGGCCGGCCTGACCGGCTCGGAGGGACGCTTCCACGGCCTCCGCAACCGCGCGTACGGCACGAACCTCGTCGCCGGCGTCACCCCCGGCAAGGGCGGCCAAGACGTCGAGGGCGTTCCCGTCTTCGACACCGTCGCCGAGGCCGTCGACCAGGTCGGCGCGAACACGTCGCTCATCTTCGTCCCCGCGCGGTTCGCCGTCGACGCGATCTACGAGGCCGTGGACGCCGGCGTCGCCACGGTGATCTGCATCACCGAGCACATCCCGGCGCACGACATGCTGCGCGCGTACACGTACTTCCGCGGGCAGGGCACGACGATGATCGGACCGAACTGCCCCGGCGTGCTCTCGCCGGGGAAGGCGAACGCGGGGATCATCCCGGCCGAGATCTTCAGCGAGGGCAGCGTCGGGCTCGTCTCCCGCTCGGGGACGCTCACGTACCAGATCGGCCACGAGCTGACGCAGCTCGGCCTCGGCAACTCCACGATCGTCGGCATCGGCGGGGACCCGGTCGTCGGGTCCTCGTTCGTCGACGTGATCGCGAAGTTCGAGGCCGACGATCAGACCGAGCTCATCGTCCTCGTCGGCGAGATCGGTGGCGACGAGGAGGAGAAGGCAGCGGCCTACGTCGCCGAGCACGTCACGAAGCCTGTGCTCGCCTACATCGCGGGCTTCTCGGCGCCGCCCGGCAAGACGATGGGCCATGCGGGCGCGATCATCTCCGGCTCCTCCGGCACCGCAAAGGGGAAGAAGGAGGCGCTCGAGGCTCGAGGGATCGCGGTCGGCACGACGCCGACCGAGGTCGCGCAGATGGTGGCCGAACGGATGAAGTAGCACCGCGCCGGCCGGAAGCGCGGTTACCCTCCGCCCGTGATCTCGTTCGCACGCGGCGTTCCGGCTCCCGAGTGTCTCGCTGTCGAGGAGCTCGCCGACTGCGCGCGCGCAGCGCTCGAGCGCGACGGCCGGACGATCCTGAGCTACGGCCCCGGCGGCGGCTACGGGCCGCTGCGCGAGTTGCTGGCCGAGCGGCACGGCGTCGAGCCTTCGCGCATCGTGATCACGAGCGGCTCGCTGCAGGGCTTCGTCTTCCTGGCCGAGCAGCTCGTCCGACCCGGTACGAAGGTGCTCGTCGAAGCGCCGACCTACGACCGGCCGCTCAGGATCCTCACCCGTCTCGGCGCGGAGATCGTCACGGTGCCGACGGACGACGACGGGCTCATGCCCGAGGAGCTGCCGGAGGGCGACTTTGCGTTCCTGTACACGATCCCGACCTTTCAGAATCCGAGCGGGCGCACGCTGTCCCTCGAGCGCCGCCGCCGGCTCGCCGAGCTCGCGGCGGAGCGGAATTTGCTCGTGCTCGAGGACGACCCGTACGGGCTCGTCCGGTACGACGGCGAGCCGCTCCCGAGCGTGTTCGAGCTGGCGGGCGGGGAGCAGATCGCGTACTGCTCGTCCTTCTCGAAGACGGTCGCGCCTGGCGTGCGCGTCGGCTGGTACGTCCTGCCGGCGCAGCTCGCCGCCGAGATCGAGGCGCTCGCGGTCTCGACCTACATCTCGCCGCCGTATCTCTCGCAGGCGACGGTGCTCGAGTTCCTGCGGCGGCAGAGCTTCGAGCCGAACCTCGAGCGGGTCAACGGCCTGCTGCGCGAGCGGCGCGACGCGATGCTCGAGGCGCTCGCGCGCGAGCTGCCCGAGGACGCGAGCTGGACGCAGCCGGAGGGCGGCTACTTCGTCTGGGTCGACCTTCCGTCCGGGCCGGCCGGCAGCGAGCTGCTCGCGGAGGCGGAAGAGGCCGGCGTCACCTTCGTCAAGGGAAGCGACTTCTTCCCCGGCGGCCAGGGCGGCGAGCGTTCGCTCCGGCTCGCCTTCAGCTTCGTCTCCCCCGAGGAGATCGCCGAGGGCGTCTCGCTGCTAGGGAGCCTGGTGCGATCGGCGGCGCCGGCGGCGCTCTAGCTGCGCGAGCAGGATCCCGCCGAGCAGGCCGACCCCGAGCGCGAGCAGGATCACCCACACGAGCGACACGCGGGCCGTCGCGAGCACGAAGTGGACGTTCACCTGCGTCCGGTTCTCGAGAATGAAGGCGATCGCCCACGCGACGAGCAGCCCTAGGACGATCAGCCGCAGATAGAGCCGCGGCTGCCAGCGGTCACTGACTTCGCCGGTGTCGATCCGGGGGCGGCGCAGGCGGCGCACGCCGAAATCCTACGCGGCTGCGTGAGCCGCGAGCGCGCGCGGGACGAGTCGCGGCTGCGGCGGCGGCGTGAGCCGGCCGACCGACTGTGCTCGGAACGTGGGGCAGACCGTCTCACCGGGGAGGGCACAGAGACCCGCGCGGCGGAAATAGCAATCTGCGCACGTTGGAGTGGAACGTTTGCTCATATAGGTGGTTGCTCTAGGAGGTAAGGAGCCGCTCTCGAGGTGCGATCATAGGGGTACGAGCCGTGGAAGCGAGCGTTGTCGCAGACGAAAACTGACGAATTTCCGCCAGTTTCGCGCAGCAGGAAAGTGAGGGCTCGGCCTACGCTCTCGGGAGCGTTGCCAGGGCGCGCAACGCCTGGTCGAACGTGCGCACCGGGATGATGCGAACCGGCCCCGCGTAGCGGCGCGCATCTCGCGCGTTCTGCCCTGCGGGTACGAGGAAGACCTCGGCCCCGGCCTTCCGGACGCCGTAGGTCTTCTGCTTCACGCCCCCGATCGGCGCGACTCCGCCGTTCAGCTGTATCTCCCCGGTAGCCGCCACGCGATGACCGTGCAGGACGTTGCGGCCGAGCTTCTGCATCACCTCGAGCGCGAACGCAAGACCTGCCGAGGGTCCGCCGATGCCGCTGCTGTCGACTGCGACCCGGAACGGCAGCTTGATCGTCGCGGACTGGTCGGGCACGAACCCGACGAGTGCCCGGCCGCTCGCCTCGACCGTCCGGACGGGCACCGTCAGGAGCTTGCCGGCCCGGCGGACGCGCAACCTGACCACGGCTCCGGGCTCAACGGCTCCCAGCGCGGCATGCAGCGCCTCCGGTGTCGGCGTCGGCTTGCCGTCGACGGCGACGATGACGTCCGCGGGCTGGAGGTTGCACGGAGCGTGCGTGCCGGCAATCAGCTGCGACACGGCAACTCCGGTCGGCTTCACGACCACGTGGTAGCGGAGCTTCCGCAGCGCGACCGCGGCCGCGACGCGCTGGGAGAACGCCATCTCCTGCAACGCAGCCGTCTGGGCTTGTGCGTCCGAGGAGCAGGGCGGAACGACCGCGTCGGCAGGCACAAGCGTCGCATGGGGATGGATCGAGGGAAAGAGCGCCTCGAGCGTGCTCGCGCGGCGCTCGATGACGTCGACGAAATAGAGCTTCCCGGGCTTCCCGGGGCGCGCTCCCTGCACCTGCACGAGCGGTGCCACCGGATGCGCGACGTCGGGCAGGAGGATGTACTGGTTCGACGTTCCCGGGAAGGCGCCCGAGGGGGTCGCCCAGAGGACGAACCCCGCGATCAGCGCGAGCAGGACGACGGCGCCCGCGGTCCGCAAGGGGGTGACGTGGCGCCTCAAAACAGGAACCGCTTCAGTCCGCCGTCGACGACGAGAGTCTGCCCGGTGACGTAGCGCGCGCGGTCGGAGGCGAGGAAGCAGACGACATCGCCGAACTCCCGCGGCGTCCCCCAGCGCCGGAGGGCGATCTCCTCGAGCTGCTCGTCGCTCGGGCCGCCGGGATAGAGCTCGTCGAGCCGGGCCGTCGCGATCCGGCCGGGCGCGACGCAGTTGACAGTGATGCCCTTCGGCCCGACCTCCCGGCTGAGCGTCTTCAGCCAGCCGGTGAGCGCCGGCCGGAAGGTGTTCGAGAGAGCAAGATGCGTGGTCGGCTCCTGGGCGGCGAGCGACGTGATCGCCACGATCCGGCCGGCGGGGCTGCGCTCGAGGTGATCGAGACAAAGCCGCACGAGCGTGACGGCGGGCCGCAGAAGGAGCCGGTAGGCGGATTCCAGCGACGCTTCGTCAGCATCGCTTGCCGTGCCGGGCGGGGGGCCGCCGCCGTTCCAGACAAGGACGTCGAGACCGCCGAACCGCTCGACTGCGGTCGCGACCGCTCGCTCGAGGTCGGCGTCCTCGTTCACGTCACCGGCCACCGCCACTCCCCCGAGACGCGCAGCATGGTCTTCGAGCTGCTCGGCTCGCCGGGCGAAGAGGACGACGTTGGCTCCCTCCTCGGCCAGCGCCTCGGCGCTCGCGAGGCCGAGGCCGGACGAGGCACCGCTGACGAGCGCGGTGCGGCCGGTCAGTCCGAGATCCACGACTGCGGAAGCTCTCCGGAGCTCGCGACGACCCGGGTGGTCATGCCGCCGCGTGCGGCGAACTCGCCCTCGACTTCTACGAAGCGCGGGGCGCCGTCGGCGACGAGCTGCTCGAGCACCTCGTTCACGACCTCCTCCTGGAAGATCTTCCGCTCGCGGAATGAGGTCAGGTAGTCGCGGACCGACTTGAGCTCGAACAGCTTTCCGTCAGGGACGTAGCGGATCGTGAGCTCGCCGAAGTCTGGCGCGTCGGTGAGCGGGCAGATCGAGGTGAACTCCGGCGCGCCGAGCTCGACGAGGTAGTCGCGCCCCTGGAACCGGTTCTCGATCGTCTCGAGCAACTCGAGCTCAAGTCGAGAGCACGCCGACGACGTCGCGAACCGCCTCGGCGCTCTGCTCGAGCGCGGTGCGCTCGTCGTCGGAAAGCTCGAGCTCGACGATCTCCTCGATCCCGCCGGCGCCGAGCTTCACGGGCACCCCGATGTAGAGGCCGTCGATCCCGTACTCGCCCTCGAGCAGTGCCGTGCAGGGCAGGACGCGCTTCTGGTCGAGAAGGATGGCGTCGACCATCTCCGCGACCGCTGCGCCCGGGGCGTACCAGGCGGAGGTACCGAGCAGCTGCACGACCTCTCCTCCTCCCTTGGCGGTGCGCTCGACCATCTGCTGGATCTTCTCCTCCGACACGAGCTCCTGCAGAGGGACGCCGCCGACGGTCGTAGCCGAGACGACAGGCACCATCTGGTCGCCGTGGCCGCCGAGCACGAGCGCCTGGACGTCTCGGACGGAGGCGCCGGTCTCCCACGCGATGAACGTGCGGAAGCGGGCGGTGTCGAGAATCCCCGCCTGGCCGAAGACGCGCTCCTTCGGAAAGCCCGAGACGCTCTTGGCGACGTGACACATCGCGTCGAGCGGGTTCGAGAGGACGACGATCGTGCAGTCGGGGCTCTGGGCGACGATCTGCTCGGTGACCGAGCCGACGATCTTCTCGTTCGTCGTCACGAGGTCGTCACGGGACATGCCGGGCGAGCGCGGCAGGCCCGCGGTGATCACGACGACGTCCGAGCCGGCCGTGTCCTCGTAGCCGTTCGAGCCGGTGATGTTGGGCTCGAAGCCGAGGATCGGGCCCATCTGGTTCAGATCGAGCGCCTTGCCCTGCGGCAGCCCTTCCTTGATGTCCGTGAGGACGACGTCCGCGTAGTCGCGCGCCGCGACGATGTGCGCGGCGGTCGCGCCCGTGGCGCCCGCGCCGACGATCGTGACTTTCCTTCTCATACGGCTACTTCAGCCTCCAGTTTCTCGATGACCGCGTCCGCGACCTCGCTCGTTCCTACGGCCGTCGGGTCGTCGCGGCTCGGCTTCATGTCGTAGGTGACGCTCTCGCCCTCGGAGATGACGGCTGCGATCGCCTGCTCGAGCCGGTCGGCCGCCATGCGCTCCTCGAGGTGGCGGAGCATGAGGACGCCCGACAGCATCTGCGCGATCGGGTTGACCTTGTTCTGGCCGGCGTACTTCGGCGCGGAGCCGTGCGTCGGCTCGAAGACTGCGACCGTCTCGCCGTAGTTCGCGCCGGGAGCCACACCGAGCCCGCCGATCATCCCAGCGGCGAGGTCGGAGAGGACGTCGCCGTAGAGATTCGGCAGCACCAGCACGTCGTACTCCTCCGGGCGCTGCACGAGCTGCATGCACATGTGGTCCACGATCCGGTCGTCGAACTCGACGTCCACGTTCTCGGCTGCGACCTCGCGGGCGACCTGCAGCCAGAGCCCGTCGGTGAACTTCATGATGTTCGCCTTGTGCACGGCCGTGACCTTGCGGCGGCCGTTGCGGCGCGCGTAGTCGAAAGCGAACTCGAAGATGCGGCGCGTGCCGGTGACGGAGATGGGCTTGATCGAGATCCCTGCGTCCTTGTGGCGGAGCCGGCCGCCGCGCGCCTCGATCCACTCGATCAGCTCCGCGGCCTCCGGCGTCCCCTGTTCGTACTCGATGCCGGCATAGAGGTCTTCGGTGTTCTCGCGCACGATGATCAGGTCGATGTCCTCGAACCGCGTGCGGACGCCGGGATAGCTCTTGCACGGCCGCACCTGCGCGTACATGTCGAGCTCCTTCCGGAGCGCGACGTTGACGGAGCGGAAACCTCCGCCGACGGGCGTCGTGATCGGTCCCTTGAGGGCCACGCCGGTCTCGCGGATCGCGTCGAGGACGTCGGGAGGCAGCGGATTACCGCCGTGCTTCTCCATCACGTCCGCGCCCGCCTCGCGTACGTCGCACTCGAGCTCGGCGCCGGTCGCCTCGAGAACGCGCCGCGTCGCCTCCGTCAGCTCGGGCCCCGTGCCGTCGCCGGGGATGAGGACGACCCTGTGCGCCATCGCGGCGAGCGTAGCGAAGCGGCCGTTACGCTCGGGCCGTGAACCTCGCGGAAGCAGCTGCCCAGGCCGACGAGCTCGCCGAGAACGGGTCGGCGCAGGAGCTCGCCTCGCTCCGGACGGAGTGGGACGACGAGCTCGAGGCGGCGGCCCGCAGCGGGGACTTCCGGGAGCGGGCGCTGGCCTTTCGCGCCGTCGGCATGTTCCGCTGGCGGGCCAAGGAGGAGCTGTTGCGGCGCGGGCTGGACGACGGCAGCCCGGCGGCGCGCGGCTCGGCGCTGCTCTCGCTCGAGCTCCTGTCGCGCGATCATCCGAGCACGGTCAATTCGGTGCGGCCGCTCCTGCACAAGATGCTGGCGGACGAGGACGAGAACTCCGCGGTGCGCCGGCTCGCGGTGCTCGTGCTGAAGAACGGCTCGGCCCCGCGGGACACGATCGTGCTCCTCGAAGGCCTGGCCGCCGACGACGACGCGGACACCGACCTGCGCAAGGCAGCCGGAACTGTCGCGCAAGGCCTGAAGCGAAAAGCTCAGGACAGGCGTTAGCTCGTGCAGCTAGCGCAGACGCGAGCCTGAATCTCACGGCCGCAGGACGGGCAGACGCGCCGCCGGCGGCGCCGTTCGAGCGCACTCTTCTGGAGGCCGGCGCTGATCATGAGCCAGCCGGCTCCGAGGGTGCTGACGGCGGCGATTGCGACGTGGGGATCGAGGTGCATGCCTACTTCCTTGCTCTCGTTGCGTCCTTCAAACGGCGCGCATGCGGATGCGCCTGGAAATACAACTCACGCCGCCTGCGATCGGATACGTGCGTGTACAGCTCCGTCGTTGCCAGATCGGCATGCCCGAGCATTTCCTGGACCGCCCGGAGGTCGGCGCCTCCCTCGAGCAGGTGCGTGGCGAAGGAGTGGCGCAGTAGGTGCGGATGGATGCGCTCCGGCTCGAGCCCTGCCTTGTCGGCCAGGCGGCGCAGGATGAGGAACGCGCCCGCGCGGGTGAGCGGTCCGCCGCGTGCGTTCAGGAAGAGCTCTTGCCGGTGGCGCCGGTCGAGGAAAGGCCGACCGCGCGAGAGGTAGCGGCGGAGGGCGTCCGCTGCCTCCCGCCCGATCGGGACGACGCGTTCCTTGCTTCCCTTGCCGAACGCGCGCACGAGCCGGTTCTCGAGATCGACGGACTGGCGGTCGAGCGCGACCGCCTCGCTCACCCGCAGACCGGCGCCGTAGAGCAGCTCGCCGAGCGCGCGATCGCGCAGGTGTCTCGGTGTCGTGCCGGCGGCCGCATCGAGCAGGCGCTCGACCTCCGCAGGCGAGAGGGTGCGCGGCAGTGTCCGGCGGCGCTTCGGGAGCTCGACGTTCGCTGCGGGATTGTCCGCCCGTGCGCCGAGCAGCACCTCATGCCGGAAGAAGGAGCGGACCGCGGCGATCCGGCGCGCGACGGTCGTCGGCGCGAGGCCGTCTGCGCGGAGCTGCGCGACATAGGCGGCGAGGTCGTCCGCGCTCGCGTCCGCCGGTGAGCGACCGAGCCAGCTGCTCAGATGGGTGAGGTCGCGGCGGTATGCCTCCACGGTTCGCGGGGCGAGGCGCGCCGAGGCGAGGGCGAGGAAGCCCTCGATAGCTGGATCCTGCTTCTCCCTCTGCGCCACGGGCGCTGACTTCGGCCCGCGCGGCGCGACGCCTGCTCGAATGGGAGGGTGGAGCGCAGGCATGTAGTCATCTACGGCTTCGTTCAGGGTGTCGGATTCCGCTTCGGCGTCGAGCGGGCGGCCAACACGCGGCGCGTGGCCGGCTGGGTGAGGAACCGTCCCGACGGCGCCGTCGAAGCCGTCTTCGAAGGAACGCCGGAGGACGTCGAGGCGCTCGTCGACTTTTGCCGCCGCGGCCCGCGCTCCGCGGAGGTCGAGCGCGTCGAGGTCGAGGTCGAGTCAGCTGAGGGCCTGGCCGGGTTCCGCGTGGCGGGCTGACCCACTCGCCCAGACGATCTCTCCGCGGGCAAGCTCGAGATCCTCCAGCTCCTCCCTGCGCAAGCGGGCCGTGAGCCGCTCGCCGCCGCCCTCAGCGAGATCGACTCGGGCATCAGCGCCGAGGACGGCGATCCGCTCGATCTCGACCTCCACGGCGCCGTCGCTCGGCCAGCGCCTGAGCACGATCTCGTGCGGTCGCACGAGGTGCGACCCCAGGTGCACGGCGTCGCCGACGAAGCGCAGGACGAAGTCGGAGGCGGGACGGTCGTAGAGCTCGGCCGGCGCACCGACCTGCTCGAGCCGACCGTGGTCGAAGACGGCGACCCGGTCGGCGACCTCCATCGCCTCCTCCTGGTCGTGGGTCACGAAGACCGTGGTCACGTGCACCTCCTCGTGCAGGCGGCGCAGCCAGTCGCGCAGCTCGGCCCGCACGCGCGCGTCGAGGGCGCCGAACGGCTCGTCGAGTAGCAGGACGCGTGGCTTCGCGGCGAGCGCCCTCGCGAGAGCCATCCGCTGCCGCTGGCCGCCCGACAGTCTGGAGGGATACCGGTCGGCGAAACCCGAGAGCTGTACGAGCTCGAGCAGCTCGTCCACGCGCCCGCGAATCTCCTGCTTCGGCCTCCTCCGGATTGTGAGCGCGAAGGCGACGTTGTCGCGGACGGTCATGTGCTTGAAGGCCGCGTAGTGCTGGAAGACGAAGCCGACGTTGCGGCGCTGTGGAGCCAGCCCGGTTGCGTCCTCGCCCGAGAGCAGAATTTCGCCGGCATCCGGCCGCTCGAGACCGGCGACGATCCGGAGCAGGGTCGACTTGCCGGAGCCGCTCGGTCCGAGCACGGCGGTGAGCGAGCCGTCGGGGATCTCCAGTGAGACGTCGTCGAGGGCGGTGAACGAGCCGAAGCGCTTCGTGACCTTGCGGATCTCGATCGACATCAGGCGTTCTCCTCTCGCGGACGGATCACGGTCATGGCGACGAGCACGAGCACCGCGATCGTCGCGAGGACGAGGGACACGGCATATGCGCCCGCCGTGTTGAAGGTGAGCGTCAGATCCTCGACGCGCGTGGTCGCAGTCTCCGTGCTGCCCTCGATGCGCCCGGACACGACCGCCACCGCTCCGTACTCGCCGAGGCAGCGAGCGGTCGTGAGCACGACGCCGTAGACCACCGCCCAGCGGATGGACGGCAGCGTGATCCGCCAGAACCGCTGCCAGCGCGCGGCGCCGAGCGTGGCCGCCGCCTGCTCCTGCTCGTTGCCGAGCTCGCGCAGCGTCGGGATCACCTCACGGGCGACGAACGGCACGGAGACGAAGATCGTGGCGAGCACGATCGCCGGCATGGCGAACAGGACCTGGAACCCGTGCTCCGAGAGCCAGCCGCCGAACCAGCCGCCCCGCGGGGCGTAGAGAAGGTAGAGGCAGAGGCCGATGACGACCGGCGAGACCGCGAGCGGAAGGTCAATGAATGCGTTGAGCAGTCCCTTCCCGCGGAAGCGGCGGCGCACGATCGCCAGCCCGCAGAGCACTCCGAAGACCGTGTTGAGCGGCACCGCGACGGCGGTCGCGATCAACGTCACCTGGAAGGCGTGGACCGTGTCGGGGTCGGACAGCGTCTGCCAGACCGGCTCGAACCCGTCCTGGAACGTGCGGTAGAAGACCATCGCGAGCGGCGCGAGCAGGATCACGAACAGGTACCCGAGCGCGACCGTGCGGAGGCCGAGCCGCCTAGGCACGCTCATGCCTCGTGGCGAAGAACCGGAGCACGCCGATCGCGAGGAGGAGGACGAACGCCACTCCGAGGAGGACGGTCGCGACGGCCGCGGCGTAATCCGGGTAGCCGCTCTGGATCTGGTTGAAGATGAAGACCGAGGCGACTTCCGTGTGATACGGGATGTTCCCCGAGATCACGACGATCGAGCCGATCTCGCCGAGCGCGCGGGCGAGAGCGAGCACAACGCCGGAGAGGATCCCGGGCAGGATGTTGGGTAGGACGATGCGGCGGAAGACGCCGAACTGCCCGGCGCCGAGGGAGCGCGCCGCCTCCTCCATCTCGACGTCGAGCTCGATCAGCACCGGCTGCACCGTCCGGACGACGAACGGAAGCGTGACGAAGCAGAGCGCGAGCACGATCGCGCCGCGGGTGAAGGCGACGTGGGCGCCGATCGGCGACTGTGGGCCGTAGAGCGCGAGCAGGGTCAGCCCGGCCACGATCGTCGGGAGCGCGAAGGGCAGGTCGATGACCGCGTTCACGAGCGCCTTGCCTCTGAAGTCGTCGCGGACCAGAACCCAGGCCGTGACGGTGCCGAGCACCGCGTTGAGGAGCACGACGACGAACGCCGCGCCGAACGTGAGCTTCAGCGCGGCGACGGCCTCGGGGCTGGAGACGATCTGCCATAACGCGTGCATCCCGCCCTCGTGCGACTCCCAGAGGAGTGCCGCGATCGGGAGGACGACGATCACGAGCAGGTACGTGGTGATCACGCCGACGGACAGGGCGGTGCTGGCCCGTCCGTCGGCGGTGATCCTGCGTGACGGCGCCGCCGCGGGCGCCGCGACAGCGCTAATGGGTCGGACCTCCGACGGCGCGCTCGATCCCGACCATCCGGCCCTTGACCGGGTCGAACCAGACGCGGTTCACCTTCCGCCAGCCGCCGAAGAGCTTGTCCAGGATGGTGAAGGTCGAGCCCGTGGCGTACTTCTTGCGCCAGCGCTTGAGGTCTGGTCGCTTCAAGACCGACTTCACCACCGGGCGGTAGCCGTTGGCGGCGAAGATCCGCTGCTGTTTCGGCGCATGCGCGTACCTGATGAACGCCTTCGCGGCACCCGGCGCGCTCTTCAGCGGTACCATCGGCAGCTGGATCAGCATCGTCGGCTTCGGCACGACGAGGTTCCCCTTTTCACCGGCTGCGAAGGCCGCGTACGCCTCGCTCTCGTACGTGATGAGGACGTCGCCCTGGCCGGAGAAGAACGTGTTCGCTGCCGTCGATCCGGACGGATCCTGCGCGACGACGTGCTTGAACAGCCTCGTCACGAACTGGACCGCCTTGTGGTCGCTCAGCCCCGACTTCCGCGCCTGGCCGTAGGCGGCGAGGACGTTCCACTTCGCCGAGCCGGAGCTGAAGGGGTTCGGCGTCACGACCTTGACCCCCGTCTTGACGAGGTCCTTCCAGCCGTGGATGTGCTTCGGATTACCCGGCCGCACGACGAAGGCGACGACCGAGTCCGCCGCGATCCCCCCGTACGGCGCCTTCGTCCAGGTCTTCGAGACGAGATCGGCGTCGGCGATCGTGTCGATGTCGAGGCCGGTTGACAGGAACGCAACGTCCGCCGGTTGGCCGGCCATGATCGCCCGTGCCTGCGAGCCGGACGGGCCGTACGACTGCGTGAAGGAGACGCCCTGACCGGCGGGCTGGCGGGCGAAGCGGGAGACGAGCTTCTGCAGGACCGGCTTCGGCGTCGAGTAAGCCACGAGCCTCACCGTCGTTCCAGCCTGGCGAGCCTGGGCAGCGCTGCTCGCGCATCCGAAGAGCGCTGGGAGGATCAAAGCGGGGAGCAAGAATCGACGCATCGCGCTAGATGTCCTTTCTCTGGATTACCTACCGTCTTACTAGGTATTGGCGATGCTGATACTTACCATAAGCATCGACTAAGGCGCAAGTCAGGTTCTGCGCCGTGCTGCGGCGATGTCGGCGAGCGTGGTCTGTTCGAGGACGCCGCGAATCTGGGTCCGCAGCTCGAGCCAGACGTCGCGCAGCCCGGCGGCCGCGCCGTCGTATTCGAGCTCGTCGGGGCGCACACCGCGCACGGTGGCGATCGGTCCCTCGAGCTCGCGGATGACCTCCGCAACCGAGATCTCCTCGGCCGGCCGCGCGAGCTGGTAGCCGCCCTCGGCGCCCCGCTGGCTCGAGACGAGGCCACCGCTGCGGAGTTGGGACAGGATGCTCTCGAGGAACTTCGGCGGGATGTGCTGGGCCGAGGCGAGCTGCTCGGCCGTCGTCAGCCCGGGCGGCGCCGCGGCGAGCTCCGCCATCGCGCGGAGCGCGTAGTCGACCTTCGCCGAGACCCGCATGGCCGCATTCTTCCGTTAGGAGCGTGGGTGCGATCGGTCGTAGACGCGGCGCAGGTGGCGCGGGTCCACGTGGCTGTACACCTGCGTGGTCGAGAGCGAGCTGTGGCCGAGCAGCTCCTGGATTGTGCGCAGGTCGGCTCCGCCGTCGAGGAGATGCGTTGCGAACGCGTGCCTGAGCCGGTGAGGGTGGGGGACGACCCGGCGCAGCGTGCTCGTGTCGAGACGCCGCCCGCGCGCCGAGAGGAAGAAGGCATCGTTTGCCCCTCTTGCGAGCTCCGGTCGCGCCTCGCGCAGGTAGCGCGCGAGCCAGAGCGCGGCCTCCTCGCCGAGCGGCACGACGCGCTCCTTGCCGCCCTTGCCGCGGCGGACGTGGACGAGCTCCTGGTCGAAGTCGACGTCGCCGAGGTCGAGTCCCACCGCTTCGGCGCTCCGCAGCCCGGCGGAGTAGACGAGCTCCACGAGCGCGCGGTTCCGCAGCGCGACCGGCCCTTCGCCCTCGAGCGCCTCGAGCGTCTGCTCGATCTCGGCGGCGGCCGGAGCGTCGGGCAGGCGCCGCGCGCGACGCGGGCCGAGGCGTGCGTCGGGGACGCGCTCGGGCCCGAGCGCATGCCGGAGGAAGGCACGCACCGCGGCCAGCTTGCGGCTGATCGTCGCGGGAGCGAGCTTCCTGCCGCGTCGCGCTCCGCCGAGCCAGGAGACGTAGTCGGCAAGGACGCGGACGTCGACCGCGTCGAGGCTCGTGCCGCGATCCTCGAGCCAGCCGCAGAACTCTTCGACGTCGCGGCCGTAGGCGCGCCGAGTCGCCTCGCTCAGCGCCGGCGAGGCGAGAAAGCGATCGGCTGCCGCGCGAGGGTCCACCCAGGGACGGTTCGCCGGGCGTCAGGGCTTTCCCTTTCGTTAGCGTGGCTTCCGTGATCGCGAAGCACGACGTGCTCGTCGTCGGCGCGGGCTGCGCTGGCATGCGCGCCGCGATCGAGGCCTACGACGCAGGCGCGGACGTCGCGATGATCTCGAAGCTCCATCCGACCCGCTCGCACTCCGGCGCGGCCGAGGGAGGCATCAACGCGGCGCTCGGCAACGCGGCCGAGGACAATGCCGAGATCCATGCCTACGACACGGTCAAGGGCTCCGACTACCTCGGCGACCAGGACGCGATCGAGGTCTTCGCGGAGGAGGCTCCCGGCGACATCGTCCAGCTCGAGAACTGGGGTGCGTTCTTCTCCCGTCGCGAGGACGGCAAGCTCGCCCAGCGCCCGTTCGGCGCTGCCGGCTCGCCGCGCACCGTCTACGCAGCGGACATCACGGGACACGTTCTGATCCAGGTGCTGTGGGAGCAGGTCTGCAAGCGCGACATCCCGGTCTACGAGGAGTTCTTCGCCTGGCAGCTCGTGGAGCACGAGGACCGCTGCCAGGGCGTGATCTGCTGGGACCTGCTGCACGGCGGGCTCAAGACCATCGGCGGCAAGACGGTCGTGCTCGCTACCGGCGGCGCGGGCCGGCAGTACCGCGTGACGACGAACGCCTACGCCTGTACCGGCGACGGAATGGCGATGGCGCTCCATGCCGGGCTGCCGCTGAAGGACATGGAGTTCATGCAGTTCCACCCGACGACGCTCTACCCGACCGGGATCCTGCTCACCGAGGGCTGTCGCGGGGAAGGTGCGTACCTGATCAACAAGGACGGCGAGCGCTTCATGAAGCACTACGCGCCGAACGCACTCGAGCTCGCCTCGCGCGACGTCGTCTCGCGCTCGGAGCAGACCGAGATCGACGAGGGTCGCGGTATCGAAGGAAGCATCCTCCTCGACATGCGCCATCTCGGCGCCGAGCGGATCATCGAGCGGCTGCCGGGCTCGCGAGAGCTCTCGATGGTGTACGCGGGCGTCGACCCGATCTACGACCCGGTGCCGGTGCGCCCCGGCGCGCACTACCACATGGGCGGCATCGAGACCGACAACGACGGCGCCACGGAGATGACCGGCCTGTACGCGGCCGGCGAGTGCGCGTGCGTCTCGATCCACGGCGCGAACAGGCTCGGCGGCAACTCGCTGATGGAGACGATCACCTTCGGCCGGCGTGCCGGACGCTCGGCTGCCGAGTGGGCGCTCTCGCACACGACCGTCGAGGTCCCCGAGGCGGCCGAGCGCGACGCCGAGGCCAAGCTGCGCGAGCTACTCGACCGCGAGGACGGCGAGCGGCCGTGGAAGCTGCGTGAGGAGCTCGGCACCTCGATGCTCGAGAACTTCGCCGTCTTCCGCCGCGAGGAACAGATGGCGAAGCAGATCGAGATCATCGAGGGCCTCCGCGAGCGCTACCCGACCGTCTACGTCGAGGACAAGGGCGAGGTCTTCAACAGCGACCTGACACAGGCGATCGAGCTCGGGAACATGCTCGACACCGCCCTCTGCATGGTCACCGCGGGTCTCGTTCGCAAGGAGAGCCGCGGCGCCCACGCGCGGCCGCACGACTACCCGACCCGTGACGACGAGAACTTCCTCCACCACTCGATCACGCGCTGGAAGGACGGAGGCATCGAGCTCTCCAAGTCCGAGGTCCGGTTCACGAAGTGGGAACCCCAGGAGAGGAAGTACTGATGCAGGTGGGATTGAAGATCTGGCGCTACGACTCGGCGACGGGCGACCGCGCGCTGCGCGAGTACGAGATCGAGGCCCCGGAGGAGGCGACCCTGCTCGACTGCCTCGACATCGTCAAGGACCGCCACGACGGCTCGCTCGCGTACCGGAAGAGCTGCCGGATGATGATCTGCGGCTCGTGCGGCATGCGGATGGACGGCGCCGCGGTGCTCGCCTGCAAGACCCGGATGTACGACATCGCGCAGGAGGGCCGCGTGCCGGTCATCTCCGCGATGGGGAACCTGCCGATCGTCAAGGACCTCGTCGTCGACATGGATCCCTTCTGGTCGAAGTTCAAGGCGATGTGGCCGTGGCTCGAGCCGGGCTACGACCGTCCCGACGATGGTCGCGAGTACCGGATCTCGCAGGAGCGGATGAATGTGATCCACAAGGAGGCCCTCTGCATCAACTGCGGCTGCTGCGTCTCGGAGTGCAACGCGATGGAGTCGGACCCGGAGTTCCTCGGCCCGCAGGCGCTTGCCAAGGGGATGCGCTTCGTCGGCGACCCGCGGGACGGCGCGACCGTCGAGCGGCTCGAGCGCTACAACCGGGAGCACGGGATCTGGGACTGCACGCGCTGCTACTTCTGCAACGAGCGCTGCCCGAAAGGAGTCGATCCGCGCGACGCGATCGCGAAGCTCGGCGCCGAGTCGATCCGGCTCGGCATAGACCGCGACATGGGCGCGAAGCACGCGAAGTGGTTCGTCCGCTCTGCCGAGACGACCGGTTGGCTGCGCGAGGAGGAGCTGATCCCGAAGACGCAGGGGTACGTGTCCGCCATCAAGCAGCTCAAGTTCGGCGCCAGTCTCGCGCGGCACGGCAAGGTGCGCCCGGTGCCGATCCCGCACGTCGCTCGAGACGTGAACGAGGCGCGCAACCTGCGCAAGGTCGTGCAGGAGCAGGACCGCGACGGCGCCCTCGGGATCGTGCAAGGCGAGCGCGCGCTGGCCCGGCTCGCGCACGGCGGTGGGGGCGAGTCGCTCGAGGAGATCTACGCGCGGCCCGGGGCGGCCCCTCGGCCCTTCCTCCCCGGTGAAGGCTCCGCGGAGGGGCAGGGATCGCTGACCCAGGCGGACGTGACACCCGGCAAGGAACCGACGAGGAAGCGAGGAGAGGCTTGAGCACCACGGAACCGGCGATGAAGCGCGTCGCGTACTACAAAGGCTGCCTCGCGTCGCTCTCCGCGAAGGAGCTCGACAGCTCCACGAAGGCGCTCGCGCCGATGGTCGGCCTCGAGCTCGTGGAGCTCGAGTCGGTGACGTGCTGCGGCGCCGGCGACATCCACGAGGCCGAGCCCGACTACTACCTCCACCTCAACGCGCGGATTCTCGCCTACGCAGAGGCGACCGGTTGCGAAATGCTCATGACGGTCTGCAACGTCTGCACGCTCAATTTGCGCCAGGCGAACTTCATGCTCCAGGGCGACGAGGAGCTGCTGGCGCGGGTGAACGAGAACCTCGCGACCGTCGGCGTCCCGGCCTACTCCGGCAAGGTGGACGTGCGGCACTTCCTCTGGGAGATCGCCGAGGGCGAAGGCTATGAAGCCCTGAAGCAGGTCGCCCACCGCGGGCTCAAGGGGCTGAAGGTCGCGCCCTTCTACGGTTGCCAGATCCTGCGGCCGTCCAAGATCATGGGCTTCGAGGACCCGGACCGGCCGTGGTCGCTCGAGCGGATCATCGAGGCCTGCGGCGGCGAGGCGGTCGACTACCCGGCGAAGGTCAAGTGCTGCGGCTTCCCGATCATCGCGGCGCGGGAGGAGACGGCGCTCGGCGAGGTCATCCAGCCCGTCGAGCAGGCGATCGAGGCCGGGGCGGACGTGATGGTCACGCCCTGCCCGCTCTGCCACCTTTCGCTCGACGCCTGGCAGCAGAAGCTCGAGGCGTCGACGGGCCGCACCTTCAAGATGCCGGTGCTCCACCTGGCGCAGCTCGTCGGCGTGGCGGCGGGGCTCGAGGAAGCGGAGCTGAAGTTCAAGCGCCACATCGTCGACCCGCGGCCGGCGCTCGAGCGGCTGGAAGTCTGAGACGCGGCGCCCTCGCCGGCGCGGGGCTCGCCGGCGCCGGCGTGGGTTGGGGGCTCGTCGAGGCAGCCTGGTTGAGGCGCCGGCGGCTCGAGCTCGAGCTGCGGGGGCTGCCGCCGGAGCTCGACGGCCTCCGGATCGTCCATCTCTCGGACTTCCACTTCGGCGTCCCGTCGCCGGGGATCGGCGCCTCCTGGCAGGCAGCTGTCTGGGCGCGCGAGCGGAAGCCGGACCTCGTCGCGATCAGCGGCGATCTCCTCACCCATCCGCGTGGCGAGCCGATGCTGAGGCGGCTCGTGGGGATCCTGCCGCGGCCGGTCTTCGCCGTGCTCGGCAACCACGACATCGCGCTCAGCCGTGACCCGCAGGCGCGCCGGTCCGACTTGCGGGAGCTCGAGCCGGCCACGCTGCTCCGCGACGACGGCCGGCTGCTGGAGCTCAGAGGCCGGAACGTCTGGATCGCAGGAGCCGATCCGCGGCTCATCGTGCGCAGCCGGCCCCGGCTCGATCCCAACGCTCTCGCGCGGGACGCGGACTTCTCGATCCTCCTCTGCCACTACCCGCGCGTACTCGACCGGCTCGAGCCGGGCCGCTTCGACCTCGTCCTTGCCGGGCACATGCACGACGGCCAGATCGCGCTGCCGTTCCCGGGTGGGAAGCTCCGCTTCGCGCACCTGAGGGAGCGCTACAACGCAGGCGTCTACCGGAGCGCGGCCGCAACGATGCACGTCTCCGCCGGGCTCGGCACGACGTTCGTGCCGTTGCGCTTCGCGGCGCGGCCCGAGGCGACGGAGCTGGTTCTCAAAGCAGCGCTACGCTGAGCCGCATGGCCGGTCAGGCGTCGATCTCGACCGAGATCCTCGCCCGTTACGCCGCAGACGCGGCGCGGGAAGTCGACGGAGTGCGAGGGCTCGCGGACAATCCGCTGCCGCGGAAGCATGCGGTGCGCGTGTCGGGGGAGAACGGCGCCGTGCGCGTCGAGCTGCATCTCGTGACCGAGTGGGGCGCGTCTATCCCGACCGTGGGACGGCTCGTGCAGGAGCGCGTGCGGGAGTACCTCCGCCAGATGGCCGATGTCGAGCCGGCGGCCGTGGAAGTCGTCGTCGACGCGGTGGGGCCGGAGAAATGACCACGCGGATCTCCGGGCTCACGGGCGCCACCATCGCGACGGCGCCGAGCGTCTGCCACGAGTGCATCTGGTGGCAGACGCGGAACGGCCGGAGCGCCGACAAGCGCAAGTGGATCCGCGAGGCCGAGGACGAGTGGGGCGCGTGGGGGACGATCTACCACGACGACGACGGCCGGCTGCTCGGGTCGATGCAGTACGGCCCCGCGGAGCTCTTCCCGCGTGGGCGCGAGCTGCCCGCGGGGCCGCCGAGTGACGACGCCGTCCTCGTGACGTGCGCCTACCTCACCGACCCGTCGCGGCCGTGGGTGATGCAGTCGCTCTTCCTCACCGCAATCGGGGATTCGCGGGAGCGGGGAGCCCGTGCGCTCGAGGCGTTCGCCTACCGCTATCCCGAAGGGGAGACGAACTTCGAGCGCTTCCACGTCCACAAGACGATCTTCCCGGCGGACTTCCTCGCCGACTTCGGCTTCTTCCCGGTGCGCTCGAAGGGCCGGGTCGAGCTCGCGCGGCTCGAGCTCGGCGGCCTGCAGCCGGTCGAGGAGGGGACGCGCGAGAAGGTGCTGGCGCGGGTGCAGGAGGCGTTCATGCCCGCACCCGCGCCGCAGCGCTTCTAGGAGACGGCGGCCTTGACCAGCGAGAAGGGCTTGAAGACGAGCGTCCCCTTGCCGTAGTTCGTGCCGGATCCGTTACCCGCGTAGGCCAGGCCCGCACTGTCGATCTGGGCGAGGGCGATGCCGCCGTGGGGCTTGGCGATGACCCGGTCCTTGCCCGTCGACAAATTGACGGCGTGGAGCTCTCCCACATTGCCTGTCGTGTAGATGGCGATCTTGCCCTGGACGTCGAGGTTCTTGGGATTGTTGGCCTGGCCGTGCGCGGGGAGCGTCTTCCGCAGCGATCCGGTGCGGGCGTCGTAGACCAGGAGCTGCTGCGTCTTGGTAGCCACTACGAGGCGCTTGCCCTGGAGGGCAACCGCGTCCGCGCTCGGCGGGGTGTGCACCGTCCGCAGCAGCCTGCCCGCAGCCGAGTACAGGGCGACGCTCCTGTCGGCACGCAGCAGCACCGCCACGCGTCCTCCGTCGGCGACGGCCGCCTCGACGGTGTCCGTGCCGGTTGCCACCTTCTTGAGCTTGCTGCCGTTGAGCAGGTCGAGCTCGCCGGCGGTGACGGTGTTGTCGGCGTCCGTCGTCCAGCGGTTCACCGCGATGAGCTTCCCGGAGCCGACCAGCCCGCCGAGCCACTCCCCGGCGCAACGATTGCCGCGACCCGCGCAGCCATCGCCGCCGGCGCGCATCTCGCTCGCGACCTGATGCTCCTTCCGGTTGGTGAGCGAGGAGGTGAAGAGGTAGTCGTCGCCCTCCAAGTTACCGCCCACGTTCATGAGCCACGCGACGCGCGAGCCGGCGATCGCGAGCTGGAAGACGCCCGCGCCGGTGCTGCTGGTGTCGGCGGCGGCCGTCTTCTTCCCGCTGACCCTGACGGTCTTTCCGGTGCGGACGTTCCAGACGAGCACCTTGTTCGCTGCGGGCTTGGCAGCGATCTTCGAGCTCGCGTCGTAGGCGATGCGGTCTCCGTCCATCGCAAGGGCAGCCACCGCGACCTGGAGGTGCTTCCTCTGGGTGTGCGCCGAGGTCGTCCCCGCCGCGCTCGTCACGAGCGCGAGACCCGCCAGCAACCCGGCCGCGAGAACGAGAAAAGCCCGACCAAGCTTCATCCGTGTCACCTCCGGTAGGGAGGCCAGAATCTAGATCGGCCGCGTTAGCGAAAGATCAATTTTCGATGTATTTGCAGTTAGCGCTGCGAGGCGCCCTGGCGAGCAACGCGGAGGCACATCACCTCGTGCTCCGGAACCCGTGCGCGAAGCTTCTCCGAGATGTCCTGCTCCGCCCACACGATCACCGTCGGCCCGGACCCCGACAGCGTCGCGCCGAGCGCACCGTCCGGAAGGTCCGCGCGCAGCTCCGCGAGCAGCGGGGCGGTCGCGGCGCGGTGCGGCTCGTGCAGGCGGTCGTCGTGGCTGGCGGCGAACAGGCGCTCATCGCCGGCTGCGATCGCCGCGCCGAGCAACGCCGCCCGGGCAACCGTGAACGTCGCGTCGGCGTGCGTGACGGTGTCGGGGAGCACACGCCGCGATTCCGCCGTCGAGACCTGGCTCTGCGGGATCACGGCGATCGGCAGCGCCGGCAGGTCGTCCGCGACCCTGGCAACGTGCCCGTCCCAGGTCAGGCAGACGCCGCCGGCGAGCGCCGGAGCGAGATTGTCGGCGTGACCTTCGAGCGGCAGCCCGGCTTCGAGCAACTCCTCGACGTTCGGTTCCACACCTGCCGCCCAGGCGCCGGCGACGAGCCCGAGGCCGACTATCGCGGCACTCGAGCCAAGGCCGCGCGCACGTGGGATGGGGCACGTCCACTCGAACGCCCAGCGCGCAGGCGAGGCGTAGACGGAGAAGGCCCGGACGCCGAGATGCGACTCATCGTCCCCGTCGCCTTCGCTCAGCTCCAGCTCGTTCCATAGCTCGAGCGCCGCCCCCGCGACGTCGAAGCCGGCACCGAGGTTCGCCGTCGTCGCCGGCGCGCAGAAACGCGTCATGGCCCGACGGCGGCCGGGTCTTTCAGGCCGTGGCCGGTGACGACGCACACGACTCGCTCGCCTTGGTCGGCGACGCCGTGCCCGAGGCCGGCGATGCCCGCAGCAGAGGCCGGCTCCGAGAACACTCCCTCGAGCGTGCGCAGATCCCGCCAGGCAGCGAGGATCTCGTCGTCGCTCACCGTCACGAGCGAGCCTCCCGAGCGCTCGATTGCCTCGTGCACCCACCTGGCGTGCACCGGCTCGACGATCCGGATCGCCGACGCCACCGTGTCGGGCCGGTGCTCCGCCTGCACCGGATACAGGCGTGGCAGGCGGCCGACGAGCTCCTCGAACCCGCGCGCGATCGCGCGTGTGTTGCCGCCGCCGCCGTAGGGGAGCGTGACGACGTCGGGGACGCCGCCGAGCTGCTCTGCGATCTCGGTGGCGACGCTCATCTGGCCCTCGATCCGATCGCCGCTGCCGCCCGAGTTCACGAACGTCGAGCCGGGCTCCGCCGCGAGTTCTTCGGCGTGGGCGAAGGCCTCCGAGAACGAGCCCTCGATCTCCACGATCCGGCCGCCCACTGCCCGCACCTGCACGAGCTTCGAGGCAGCGATCGCGCCGGCAGGGACGACGATCACGGCCTCGATCCCTGCCCGGGCCGCGTACGCGGCGCAGGAGGCGGCTGTGTTGCCGGTGGACGCGCAGACCAGGCGTGTGATGCCGCGCTCGACCGCGCGCGACGTCGCGACGGCCATCCCGCGATCCTTGAACGAGCCGGTCGGGTTCGCGCCTTCCCACTTGAGCCACAGTTCGCACCCGTAGCGCTCGCCGAGCCGCGTCGCCTGGAGCAGCGGCGTGCGCCCCTCGCCGAGCGTGATCGGCCTCACGCAGCTATCACCGGCGCGACGAACGGCCGGCCGAGCACCTCGGGCGACGCGGCCAGCTCGTCGAGCGCAGCCTCCACGGAGCCGATCTTGGCATCGTGCAGGACGAGATCGAGGGCGGCGCGGCCCGGCTCGAGGTGCTGGACGAGCTGGGCGATCGATACCTGATGCTCGGCGAACGTCGTCGCGGCCTGCCCGAGCACGCCGGGCCGGTCCGCGACGTCGAGGTGGACGTAGAAGGGCGCCCTCCAGCCGGAGGAATCGAGCTTCGGGAGCTCGCGCCAGCACGCGTCGTTCTGGAGGAACCCGGTGCCGGACGTGCCGACGACGCTGACGAGGTCCGCGACGACAGCCGACGCGGTCTCGAGGCCCCCGGCGCCCGGCCCGCCCAACGTCACCTCCCGGATCGCGTCGCCCTGCAACACGACGGCGTTCGCGCTTCCCTCCACTCCGGCGAGCGGGTGCGCGCGCTCCACGAGCGCAGGCTGCACGCGAACGTCGACGGCGCCGTCGGCGAGCGTCGCGATCCCGATCAGCTTCACCACCATCCCGAACCCGGCTGCCGCGGCTACGTGCGCCGGCTCGATCGTCTCGATCCCCCGGCAGTCGACGTCCTCCAGCAGGACTCGCGAGCCGAAGGCGACCGTGGCGAGGATCGCCATCTTCGCCGCAGCGTCGGCTCCGCTGACGTCCTCCGCCGGGTCGGCTTCGGCGAAGCCGAGAGCCTGCGCCTCGGTGAGCGCCTCGTCGTACGTGCCGCCTTGCTCCATCCGAGAGAGCACGAAGTTGGTCGTGCCGTTGACGATGCCGAGGATGCGGTGGACGTTCTCCGCGACGAGCGACTCGCGCAGCACCTTCACGACCGGGACGGCCGCGCAGACCGAGGCCTCGAACCGCAGCTGCACCCCGGCGGCGGACGCGATTGCGAAGAGGTCCGCACCCTCTCGAGCCACGAGCTGCTTGTTGGCCGACACCACGGGCTTGCCGGCGCGGAGGAGCTCGCGCACGTAGTCGCCGGCCGGCTCGAGCCCGCCCATCACCTCGGCGACAACGTCGACGCGAGGGTCGTCGCGCAGCGTCGCGAAGTCGACGGTGAGCAGGTCGTCGCCTGCGGCGAACTCTCGCTCCTTCGCGGGAGCGCGAACGAGCGCCCGCACGACGGTCAGCCGGTGCCCCGTCGCGCGCTCGATCTCGTCGCCACTCTCGGCGAGCATCCGGGAGACGGCCGATCCAACCGTGCCGTAGCCGAGGAGACCTACGCCGACGTCAACGGACGCCATGCGGTGTCGAGCACCCTCTCCGCGATCTGAACGGCGTTCAGCGCGGCTCCCTTGTTGAGGTTGTCGCAGGCGAGGAACAGTACGAGCCCGCTCTCGCTCGCAGGATCGCGCCGCACGCGGCCCACGAGCACCTCGTCCGTCTGCGCGGACGCAGCCGGCGTCGGCGTGTCGACCAGCCGCACCGACGCGGCGTTTCCGAGGAGCCGTTCGGCCTGCTCGGGCGCGAGCTCGTCCTGGAGCTCGACCCAGACCGCCTCCGCGTGACCGACGAGCACCGGCACGCGGACGGTGGTGGCGCTGATCGGCAGCTCCGGCAACTCGAGGACCTTCCGGGTCTCGGCGCGGATCTTCGCCTCCTCGTCGGTCTCGGAGCCTTCCCACGTCCAGTCGAAGCCGACGTCGTGCTCCTCGACCGACTCCTGCCGCAGTTGCTCGGCGCGCGACGCGCCCTTCCCTGAGGCAGCCTGGTAGGTAGAGACC
>JBKPLL010000074.1:0-8074 GCA_046731605.1 Actinomycetota bacterium
GCTCTTCTACCTCATGTCGCGCGGGCTGACCGAGGCCGAGGCGAGCGCCATGATCGTGAGCGGCTTCGTCGAGCCGATCACGAAGGAGCTCCCGCTCGAGTACGCCGTCGAGATGAACCGCCTGATCCAGCTCCAGATGGAAGGGTCGGTCGGCTAATGAGAATCGAACCCGCAGAGGCGTTCGACCTCGACCCGCTGCAGCTCTTCCTGAAGGACATCTCCAAGGTCAGCCTGCTGACCGCGGCGCAGGAGGTGGAGCTGGCCAAGCGGATCGAGCGCGGCGATCGCCGCGCGCACCAGGACATGGTCGAGGCAAACCTGCGCCTCGTCGTCTCGATCGCCAAGAGGTACCGCAACCAGGGATTGCCGTTCCTGGACCTGATTCAAGAGGGGACGATCGGGTTGGTGCGGGCGGTCGAGAAGTTCGATCACCGCCGCGGGTTCAAGTTCTCCACCTATGCCACCTGGTGGATCCGGCAGGCGGTAACTCGAGCGTTGGCGGACAAGGCGAGGACGATCCGCCTGCCCGTACACAAGGTCGAGAGGCTGAACAAGATCCGCCATTCTGAGCGGATCTTGAGTGCGGAGCTGCATCGCGATCCGACACTCGTGGAGATCGCAACGGAGACGGGTTTACCTGCCGAGGACGTCGAGCAGATCGTGGCACGCGCGCAGACGCCGGTGTCGTTGCAAACCCCGGTCGGTGACGAGGGAGACTGCGAGCTCGGGCACCTCTTGACCGATAAGCACCTCCCCCTCCCCGACGATGCCGCACAGAGCGCTTCTCGCACAGCGGCCCTGGCGGACTGCCTCGACTCCCTCGACGACCGGCAGCGTACGGTACTCGAGCTTCGCTACGGGCTCGACGGCGAACCCCCGCGCACGCTCGACGAAATCGGGGTCGTCTTTAGCGTGACCCGCGAGCGCATCCGCCAGATAGAGAGACAGTCGTTGGCGAAGCTCGCCGCGCTGGCCGAAGCCCAGCAGCTACGAAACGTGCCTTTGCCCTTGTCGCAACGGGCCTAGGAGCATCGGGAATGTCTCCTGCAGGCGGCAGCTCCTGGGCGGCGCTCCGTCTTCTCGCGCCATGACCTTGCGGATCGCGCTTCTCGCGCCGATCTCGTGGCGGGTGCCGCCGCGGCAATACGGCCCGTGGGAACAGTTCGCCTCCCTCTTGACCGAGGGCCTGGTCAGGCGCGGCGTCGACGTCACCTTGTTCGCCACTGCCGAGTCCGTCACGACCGCTCGCCTCGTCGGCACGGCACCGACGGGCTACTCCGAGGATTCCGCGCTGCATGCGAAGGCCTGGGAGGCGCTGCACATCTCGGCGGTGTTCGAGCGAGCAGGCGAGTTCGACCTGATCCACAACAGTTTCGACTTCCTGCCGCTGACCTACAGCGGCCTGGTCGACACCCCTGTCCTGACCACGATCCACGGGTTCTCGTCGGAGCAGATCGTTGCCGTGTTCGAAAAGTACAACGAGAGCGCCTACTACGTGGCGATCAGCGACGCCGACCGTCACGACCGCCTCAACTACATCGCCACAATCCACCACGGCATCGACCTCGGCGCCTTCGAGCTCGAGGAGAAGCCAGGCGACTACCTCCTGTTCTTCGGGCGAATCCATCCGGACAAAGGGACCGCGGAGGCGATCGACATCGCCGAGCCCACGGGCCTGCCGCTCGTGATCGCCGGGATCGTCCAGGACCAGGACTACTTCGAGCAACTCGTGGAACCCCGGCTCGACGGGGAGGGCGTGAGCTATGTCGGCCCCGTCGGCCCCGACCGCCGCGGATATCTGCTCGGCGGGGCGCGGGCATTGCTGCACCTCGTCAACTTCGATGAACCGTTCGGCTTCAGCGTCGTCGAGGCGATGGCCTGTGGGACGCCGGTCATCGCGACGCGACGAGGCTCGATGGCAGAGATCATCCGTCACGGCGAGAACGGCTTTCTCGTCAATACCCAGGAGGACGCCATTGTCGCCGTCGAGGCTTCGAGCGCGCTCGACCGGGCAGCCGTGCGCGCATCGGTGGAAGAGCGCTTCGATGCCGAGCGGATGGTCGACGACTATCTCGGTCTCTACCAGCGCGTCGTCGAACTCCACCGCGACACACAGGCCGACATCGAGGCCGTCCGGTGAGCCCGGGATCCCGACAGGAGCCGTTCCGGGTCGGTGTCAACTACTGGCCGGCGTCGACCGCGATGGGCTGGTGGTCGAGCTTCGATCCGGCGGAGGTGGAAGCCGACTTTGCGCGAATCGCCGCTAGCGGTCTCGACTCCGTGAGGGTATTCCTCACCTGGGAAGACTTCCAACCGACCCCGGACCTCGTTGACCGCGAGATGCTCGCGCGGCTCCTCGTGGTCGCCGAGCTCGCTGCCGGACTCGGACTCGCGCTGGTCCCCACCCTCTTCACCGGCCACATGAGCGGAGTGAACTGGATTCCTCCCTGGGCGCTCGGAGGCTCGGACGGAGATCACCGCTTCCGGGTCGTCTCCGGTGGCACCGTCGTCCGACGAGGGCTGCGGAACTGGTACGGCGATGCGGCCGTTAGAGATGCTCAGGTCCTCCTTGCAGCGGAGGCTGCCGCCGCCCTCGCCGGGCACGAGGCGGTCTGGGCGTGGGACCTCGGCAACGAAAACTCCAACTGTGTCGTCCCGCCCAACAGGACATCGGCACGCGCATGGCTCGCCCGGCTCAGCTCGGCGATCCGCAGGGCCGACGAGACGTCGCTCGTCACGGTTGGACTACACATGGAAGACCTAGAAGAGGATCGCCGGCTCGGGCCGCGCGAAGCCTCCCGGGCGTGCGACCTCCTCTCGATGCACGGCTATCCGATCTACGCTCGCTGGGCGGACGGTGCAACCGACGCTGAGCTTCTCCCGTTCCTGGCCCGCGTCACGCGCTGGCTCGGCGATGGTCGCGACGTTCTGTTCAGCGAGTTCGGTCTCCCGACGTACCGCGGCGACGATCCGCAGGAGCAGAGGGCCGGCGCGGCGCCTCTGGTCGCAGAAGAAGCGGCGACTGCGTACACGACCGCGGCGCTCGAGGGGCTCCGTCGCGCCGGCTGTCTCGGCGCACTGCTCTGGTGCTACTCCGACTACGACCGGGCCCTGTGGGAGAGGCCGCCCTTCGATCTCGCTCCCCACGAGCGCACCTTCGGGCTCTGGCGAATCGACGGCTCGCCAAAACCAGCGGTCGCTGCCATCACGGCGTTCGTCGGCGCCGAACGGTGCACGCCCGTGGACGCGGACGCGTGGATCGACATCGACCGAGACGAGTTCCTTCTCGACCCGAACGTGCAGTTGCCCCGCCTCTACCGCCGGTATCGAGAGCAGTCGCATCCGGTATGACCGACCGCGTGCGTTCGCCTACGTTTCGCGTGGTGCGCCGAGGACGGCGTCGATCAGGTCCCGCAGTCGTGCCGTGGCGAGGCAGATGGAGCTGTCGGCGGCACCGTAGTAGAGGCGGATCTCATCACTGGCCTCGTCGTGGAGAAGGCCGCAGGGGAAGACGATGTTGGGCACGTCGCCCATTCGCTCGTAGTCTGCGAAGGGGGCGAGGATCCAGGTGGGTAGGCGTCGGAGGACCCGGGTCGGTTCGTCGAGGTCGAGCAGCGCGACGCCCACGCGATACAGGTCTCCGGCCACGGTGTCCTTGACGCCGTGGTAGAGGAGCAGCCAGCCATGCTCGGTGCGGAGCGGTGGCGGGCCGATGCCGATCCGTAACGAATCCCACCAGGCACCCTCACGAGGTTGGAGCACCTGTTCGGGGGCGCTCCAGCTGACAAGATCGTCCGAGCGGGAAAGAACGATCTCGCCGTGTCCGCCGCCGAACTCGGTCTTGGGACGGTGAAGCAGCACCCAACGGCCGTCGATCCGGTGTGGCAGGAGGGCGGCGTTCTTGTCCTCGGGGTGCTTGACCACGCCGTGGCGTGCTGCGGTATCGAAGTCCTCCGTAGTGGCGAGGAAGACAGCCGGCCCGGCCGGGCCGTAGGCGGTGCAGGTGATCACCCAGCGCCCGAGCTCCTCGACCCAGACGATCCGCGCGTCCTCGAACCCCCATTGCTCGCTTGCGATCCCATCGGTGGGCGCGAGCAGCGGCTCGGGCTCGATCGCCCATCCGTCGGCGCCGTTTGCCGAGCGGGCGACTGTGAGATGTGAGATCCCTCGGCGGTCTTCGACGCGTGCGAGCAAGACGGTCTCGCCGTCGCACTGGGCAGCCGCCGGGTTGAAGACGGCGTTCACGGGATAGGGCCAGTCGCCGGCGGTCAGGATCGGGTTGCCAGGGTGGCGCTCGAAGAGCTCGACGGTGGTCATGCTGCGGCCGGTTCGAGCGCCATCTCGCGGTCGGCTGCCCGAACGCCGGCGGCGTCGAGGAGCAGTGCCGCGTGGTGGAACGCGAGCGTCGACTCGGCGCCCTCGTTGTCATTCAGCGCGTCGCTGCCGAGCCCGTCGCTGCAGCCGCCCGTCGCGAAGTCGTAGAGCGGCTTCTGCAGGCGGTTGCGGCCCAGGAACCATTCGAACGCTCGAATCGCTCGGACTCCGTGCTCGGCCTTGTGGGTCACAGCGAAGGCACTCAACTCGGCTTCGACGAGCGCGGCGGCCTCGAGCGGCTGCTCGTCGCCGACGCCCGGCGCCTGCTCGCCTCGGCGGCGCCCACGGTGACCCGGGAGCCGGAGCATGGTGTGGTCGAGTCCGCACTCGTCGCCGAGCCACCGCAGCGACTCGAGACCAATCTCGGTGAGCTCCGGCCGGCCGAGCGCGCTGCCGCCGGTGAGGAGTGCCTGCGACAGCCGCGCATTGTCGTAGCTGAGCTCATCCTCGAACCAGCACCAATCCTCCGAGCAGATCCGCTCGTAGGCGTCGGCGAGTTGTTCGACCAGCCGTTCAAGGTGGATCTGAGCGGCCGCGTCGAGCCGGTCCGTATCGAGGCGGGAGAGACCGAGCACGGCATATGCCGCCGTTCGCGGGGAAACGTCATCGCCGAGCGTGCCGACAAGCTGGTCGAGGAGATCGCCGGCCGGTCGCACGACGGCGGGGATCCAAGCCGTAGCCAGGACGTCCCCCAGCGCCCAGATCGAGCGTCCCACATGGTCGCCGACGTGCGGCTCGTCGAGCCATCGACGGTCATAACTCATGAAGTTGTGCATCCCACCCTCCTCAGCGGCCGCCTGAAGGAAAGCGAGCGCGCGGTAGAGCTTCGACGTCCAGATCGGCTCCTCGCCGCGCTCTGCAAGCGCGAGCGAGACGACCGCCAGCCGGGCGACGTCGTCTACGCAGTAGCCGCTGCTTCGGTTGGGAATGATTCCGTGCGCGTGCTGCACGATGCCGACATCGTCGGCGAGCGTGAGCAGATGGTCGGTCCGCAAGCTCGTCAGGTGCAGGTCGGCGACGCCGGCAGGCCGTCGCTGCGGCGCAAGCTCGGCAGCTTCCTGCAAGACGCGACCAGTGGCCTCTGCGACGGCCGGCCATGCAAGCCTCGACCCGATCTGCCGTGCCTCAGCGCGCGCCGCCGTGAGCGTGTCCGGCTGCTCGATGTAGCTACACACGGCGTTGGCCAGCGCGTCCGAATCACGGAACGAGACGAGAAGGCCCGCCCCCGAAGCGAGCATGTCTTGTGCGTACCAGTAGGGCGTGGAGACGACGGCGCAGCCGGCAGCGAGTGCGAAGGTAAGTGCGCCGGAAGCGATCTGCTCCCGGTTCCCGTACGGCGTTAGAAAGACGTCGGTGGAAGCGAGCAGGTCTGCTAGCTCGTCGATCGCCAGGAACCGATCGTCGAACTCGACATGGGCGCCGAGTCCGAGCTCGAGCACGCGCCGCTCCAGCATCAGCCGGTATCGCTCCCCCTCCCGGCGCGAGACATCTGGGTGGGTTCGCCCGGCAATCGTGTAGACGGTCTCAGGGTGCCGTTCGATTATCGCCGGCAGCGCTTCGATCACCGTCTCCAGCCCCTTGCCGGGCGAGATCAGGCCGAACGTGGAGAGCCGGAAAGGACCGTCGACAGCAGACGAAGTAGACGGCGGTTCCTGAAAGTTCTTCGCGGCGCGCTCCGCGATACGCACCGGCGCTCCGTGCGGCACCACACGGACTTTCTCCTGGGGGCACGCACCCGATTCGACCAGCAATCGGAGCGCCGTCTCCGTCATCACGATCACGAGCTCCGCCTCGGCGCACAGCTCCGTCAGCACTTCCGCCTGGTGCGGCGTAGGCTCCGACAGCACCGTGTGCAGGGTCACCACGAGCGGCTGCGCCAGCTCTTGCGCAAACGACAGCACGTACTCCCCGTCGCGGCCGCCGAAGATCCCGTACTCGTGCTGAAGCAACACAACGTCGACGCCGAGCCGCCCCAGCATCCGGGCAGTCCGGACATAGTCGCCACGCACGGCCTGGGCGATCGTCGCGAGCAGGCCCCGCCGCTGCGGGCTCGACGGTTCGTGCACGACCGCGACGAGATCGGCGGCTGTCACGGTGCCCGTGCCGGTCAGCGTCGCTCGCAGGTCGGCCGAGAAGGTGCCGATCCCGCAGGCGCGCGGTGGGTAGGTGGAGACGATCGCCGCCCGCATGGCCTAGTGCGCCGGCCGTGGTCGCGTCGACGTGCTGAGCGCCTGCATTCGCTGCGGAAGCTGCAGACCGCCGCGCACCGACGTCGGTTTGCGGAATCTCCCGTTGGTGGCCGTGCGCAGCCGGTCGAGTACCCGCTTCAGGCTCTTCCTCACGATGTTGCTCCCTCTCGTGACTCCCCCGAAACAGCAAGCGGCGGGCTCGTGCGGGAGTCAGAACACGGGGACGCTGACCACACCGTAGCGGAACCCGATCGACGCAGATTCAACGGGCACTCTTTGTGCGGGTTTGGCAGAAGCGACCTTCGATCAGACCGTCGCACGACGGACAGCGCGGGCCGCCGCCGCGGGCCTGGAGATGAACGCTGCCGCCCGGGCCGACATCTCCGGCGCGACGGAGTCGAGCAGGTACGCCGCCCGGACGTACAGATCCTCCACGGGGTTCGTGGCCAGCTTGATCGGCTTCTCGGGGTGACCGTCGAGTACGGCCTCGATCGCCTCGGCGAGCGCGACCCGCGTCGGGCGGCACTCAGTCAGCTCCTCTGGCGACTGCTTCCGACCAGCGGCCTGGACGCGGCTCTGATGCACCCGCTCCCGCTTCTCGCCGCCGCTGTGGGCGTCGATCCGGACGCAGTCCCATCCGGGCGACGCACCGCAGACCGGGCAGCTAACCCCGCGGATCTCGGAGATTGGCAAGCCCATCAGGCAGCCCTCTTCGAGGCCTTCGGCACTTTCGTGTGCAGCAGCATTCGACCGAACTGTGGGGTGAGCGAGGTCATGCTGCCCGTCCACTCGTGACCGGGAGGGCCACCGGCCCGACCATCGTGTAGGAGCGATCGCCGATCGACAACCTGGCCGGGCCCAGACCGTCGGCTTCGAGCCACGATTGAACGGCGTCGATCACCTCGACCACCGACCGCGATTCCCACTCGGAACGAACGCGAACTTCTCCGCGCGCTCCGTCGAACGAAACCGACGACCGGTCGAAGAGTCGGCCGAGACGGCTCATGAGCCCGTGTACGCGCGTGGCATCTGCAACGGCAACGCGAATCTCCACCATGAGTACCTCCGGGTCGAAGCGTCAACGCCGACCAGATGCTGAGATCGGCCAGATACAGCTCCAACCCGCTTTGCTGAGGGTGGATTCTTTGCGGCGGCGGTTACTCCGCGCCGCGCGGTGTCTCGTAGCGCCGAGAGTTAAGGCGCCACCGCCGTCAAGGATACCAACGAAGCGGTATCGCCCGTTACGGGCGTCTACTGCGCCGGCCCAGGCGGGGCGACTGGTTGTGCGGGCGGCGGCAGCAGCAGCAGCAGGTGGCTGTCGACGATGGCCTGGGCGATGTCGATGAGCTTGTGGCCGTTGTGCTGCGAGTGGTCGCGCAGCATCTCGAACGCTCGGTCGGCGTCGACGGCGTGTCGGGCCATCAGGATCCCTTTCGCCTGCTCGATCGTGGCCCGACGGCCGAACGCGCCTTGCAAGCTGTGGTATTCGGCGAAGCGTTGCAGTGTGATGT
>JBKPLL010000075.1:0-21805 GCA_046731605.1 Actinomycetota bacterium
GGCGTCCTCCGGACGAGTGCGGCAAGCCCTGCGAGCGCCTGCGAGGGGGCGGTTCGCCCGAGGCCGCCGAACCGGGGCGTCTCGACAGCCAGCGTGACCTGCGTCTCTCCGTCTTCCACCGGCTGAAGGTCGAGCTCGACCTCGGCATGCTCGCCGGTGAGCTGGAACGCGACGTGCCTGAGCGGGACGACCTCGAGGAAGAGAAGCGACCCGCCGAGCTGGGGGCGACGGCGGAAGCTCGGCCGCTCCGTGCCCTCGAGGTGCCAGTGCGCGCCGGGAGCAAGCGCCCGCCGGACCGATGACTGCACCCCGACGAGGCCCGGCCACCACTCGGGCCAGCGCGCCGGATCCTCGAGCACTGTCCAGACGTCCTCGACGGGCGCCGGCAGTGTCCGCCTAGCCTCGTACCGCGGCAAGGAACTCCTGTCCGCCGAGCATCCGCTCGAGCTCCGCCTTCCGTTCCTCCTCGCCCAGCTGCTCGATGCGGGTGTGCGTCGGGTCTCCGGCGGTCTTCTCCACCCGGAAGTGACGGTCGGCAAGCGCGGCGATCTGCGGAAGATGCGTGATCGTCACGACCTGAGCATGCTCGGCGAGCCGCCGGAGCAATCCGCCGACGGCATGCGCCGTCTCGCCGCCGACTCCGGCGTCGATCTCGTCGAAGACCAGCGTGTCGCCGCCGGCGACGGCCGCGATGGCGAGCGCGATCCGCGAGAGCTCACCACCGGAGGCGGTCTCGGCGACCGGCGCGAAGGGAAGGCCTGCATTCGGGCGCACGAGGAAGACGGCCTCGTCGGCTCCGGTCGCTCCGGGGTCGCCTCGCTCCCGCAGCTCACAGACGAACTCGCCCTCGCCCATCCCCACGCCGCGCAGCTCGGCGGCGACGGCGTCGGCGAAGACCGGAGCCGCCGCGTTGCGCTCGGCTCGCAGCTCGAGGACGAGCGCGTGGATTCGCACCTCGGCCTCCGCCAGCTCACGGGCCGCTACCTCGGCTGGATCGGACCTGTCCTCGAGCGCCGCAAGCTCGGCACGGGCTTCCTCCCGGCGCGCCAGCAGCTCCTCGTACGTCGCGCAGCGGAAGCGGCGCTTCGCCTCGGCGATCCGGTCGAGCTCGGCCTCCAGCTGCTCGAGCCGTCCCGGCTCCGCCTCCAGCGAGGCGAGGAAGGCGTGGAGGTCGGACGCGGTCTCGCGCACGCGGAGCTCGGCGTCACGGAGCTCGTCGCCCGCTCTCCGCAGCTCGGGGGCGAGCCGTTCGAGCGGCGCGATCGAGCGTTCGGCCAAGGCAACCAGACCGGCGGCTCCCTCGCCGTCGTCCGGCGCCAGCGCGGCGACGGCCTCGGCGGCGCCGAAGGCAAGCTCGGCCACGTGCCGATGCCGCTCGCGCTCTACGCGCAACTGCTCCTCTGCGCCCGGCTCGAGGCCCTCGGTGTCCTCGACGAGAGCACGCAGCTCCGCAAGCCGGGCCTCGGCGAGCGCCGCGTTCGCCGTGAGCTCGCCGTGACGGCGGCGGGCCGCCTGGAGCTCCCGCCACGCGGTTCGCGCGGCCGCGCGGCGGGCGAGCTGCTCGTCGCCGCAGAAACGGTCGAGCACCTCGAGCTGGTAGGACGGCCGCGCGAGCCGGCGCTGCTCGAACTGGCCCGACATCGCGACCACGCTCTCGACCGCGGCTGCGACGTCCTCCCGCGCGCCGGAACGTCCCCAGGCGTAGGCGCGCGTCCGGCCGTCGGTGAAGACGCGCCGCGAGACCACGAGCGCGTCCTCGTCCTCCGGACGGAGCTCCGCGAGCCCCTCGAGCTCGTCCGGCAGGTCGAGCTCGGCCTCGACATACGCCTCGGCGCCGGCCGCGCCCACGTAGGAGTCGTCGCCCTTCGCGCCGAGCAGGAGGCCGAGTGCCTGGGCGAGAATCGTCTTGCCCGCGCCGGTCTCCCCCGTGATCGCGTTCAGCCCCGGCGCAAGCTCGAGCTCGGCCTCGCGGATGAGGACGAGGTTCTCGATGTGGAGCCGCCGGAGCACGCAGCCGATCGTAGACCCGCGGCGGGACGCCGCACATTCGCTCTTTAGGACGTGAACGTCTCGCGGTAACGGCCGAAGAACGTCGTCTCCGGCAGCGTCGCGAGGAGGCTGCGCTGCTCGCCGAGGTGGATCGACAGCGTCCGCTCCGGCGCGAGGTCGCCGCTGCGATGCCCGTCGATGAGAACGGCGGCCTCGACGTCCGGTGTCGCGTTGCGCACCGTCAGCTCGGCTCCGCGTGGCACGACGAGCGGCCGCGCCTCGAGCGAGTGAGGCGCGATGAACGTGATCGCCATCGCGTCGAGCCCGCGCACGAGCACGGGGCCGCCGTTCGAGAGGTTGTACGCGGTGGAGCCCGACGGCGTGGAGCAGATCATCCCGTCGCAGGAGACGACACCGAGATCCTCGCCCGCGATCGACCAGCCGAGCTCGATCATCCGGCCGAGTACCGAGCTCGTGACGACGACGTCGTTGACCGCGACGAGTACCTCGCCGTCGAGCTGCGCCTCGAGCGTGGGCTGCTCGATCGCCTGGTACTCGCCCGCGAAGACTCGCGCAAGGTCGGCCTCCAGCCGCTCCGGCGCGATCGAGGCGAGGAAGCCGACGCGGCCGAAGTTGATCCCGATCACGGGGATGGTCGTGCCGAGCAGCCGCGCGAGCGTGCGGAGGATCGTCCCGTCACCGCCGACCGCGACCGCGAGCTGCGCGCGCTCGGGCTCGTTCACGACCTCTACGCCCGCCCCCTCGGCCACCGCCCGCACTCGCTCGACGGCGTCGCGGACGTCGATGCGGCCGTGCGCGACGACCGCGGCCGTCTCAACCGGCGAGTGCTTGCTCGATCCGCTCGTCGAGGTCATCGGGAAGCGTGGGCTGCTCGGAGTGCACGAGGTGGAGGAAGATCTCCCGGTTCCCCTTCGGGCCCGGGAGCCCCGAGTCTACGACGCCGCGGACGCCTGCCCCCCAGGACGGCGCCGCCTCGGCGACCTCGCGCACGACCCGCCGCCGTATCTCGTCGTCGCGCACAACCCCTCCCTTGCCCACGTCGGCGCGGCCGGCCTCGAACTGCGGCTTCACGAGGACGACCGCCTGCCAGCCCGGGGCGCAGAGGCGGAGAACCGGCGGGAGCGCAAGGCGCACCGAGATGAACGAGACGTCGCAGACCGCGAGCTGCGGCGCGAACGGGAGCTCGGTCAGCGTGCGAGCGTTCGTCCGCTCGAGCACCGTCACGCGCGGGTCTGCGCGGAGCCGTGGGTGCAGCTGGCCGTACCCGACGTCGAGCGCGACCACGCGCTCGGCACCGCGCTCGAGGAGGACGTCGGTGAAGCCGCCGGTCGAGGCGCCGACGTCGACGCAGTCGAGGCCGGCCGGGCCGACGCCCAGCCGGTCGAGCCCGTGCGCGAGCTTCTCGCCGCCGCGTGAGACGTACGGCGGCGGGCGCTCGACATCGAGCTCCGCATCCTCCTCCACCTGCGTGCCGGGCTTGTCGTGGCCGCGTACGAGCCCGGCGAGCACGAGCGCCTGCGCCTGCGTCCGCGACTCCGCGAGCCCGCGCTCCACCAGCAGGATGTCGAGGCGCTTCTTCACGGCCGGTACTCACCCTCGCCGCGGAGCCACTCGACGTCGGGCTCCCAGCCGTCGACGACGTCGCCGAACCCGGCGTCTCGTGCCGGCTCCTCGAGGAGGTTGAACAGCCCGTGCTGGGCTGCCGGATCGCCCTCGAGCACGCGGTCGAGCAGCGGCAAGAGCTCGTCTGCCGTCCAGCCCTCGAGCGGATGGTGGCGCAGCTCCCACTCGAGGTACTTGTTGTACGGACGGACGCGATCCCCCAGCGCGAAGATCGTCCGCAGCGCATACGGGACGGCCTCCACCGCATCGAGCCGGGTGCCGTAGCGCAGCGAGCGGTAGGCCTGGTTGATGTACCCGTCGAGGGCTTCGCGGACAACGGCGTCCCTGGTGCCGCTCGGCAGCGACTCCAGCTCGGCGACCAGCCGGGTCAGCTCGCCGCCTGTCTTGTCGAGGACGACGTTCGCGTGGGCGGCGGCGTAGCGGCCGTGCTCGGAGCGCTCGTTGCGAATCCCGTCGAGCGTCGCGCTCACGATCTCGACCCGCGCGCCGTGGGCGTACGGAAACTCGCGATCGAACTCCTCCCGCGCCTCGCGATCGGCCAGCACGACGCAGACGTCCCAGTCCGAGCGCTCGTCGACCATGAACTCCCGGCCGCGGGAGCCGAAGACGTACAGCCCGACGATCTCCTCGCGGGAGCGCGCGACGTCGAGCAGCTCCTCGAACGTCACGCAGTTCGCACGGCGAGACCGTCGACGATGTCGCGCAGAACAGACGTGTCGGAGCCGATCTCGGCAAGCCGCTCCCGCGCGCGCTCCGCGGCCTCGTCGGCGTAGCGGCGGGCGGCGTCGGCGCCATGCTCGCGCACGTAACCGTCCGCGTCGAGAATGTCGTCCACGATCTGGAACAGAAGGCCGAGCTCCTCCGCGAACGCGCGCCACGGGCCCTGCTCCTCCTCCGGCAGCTCCGCTGCCCAGAGCGCCATCGTCACCGACGCGTAGAAGAGGCGGCCGGTCTTGAGCCGGTGCACCGCCGCGAGGTCGTAGCCGGCGACCATGGTGTCGAGGTACTGGCCGCCGATCATCCCCAGCGTGGCCTCGGCCATCTCCCGCGCGACCGCCGACGACTCGTAACGGGCCGCGAGCCGAACGGCCTCCGCCAGCAGCGCGTCGCCGGCGAGGACGCCGACGCCCTCGCCGAACTTCTTCCACGTCGAGGGATGGCCGCGGCGCTCCTCGTCGTCGTCCATCGCCGGCAGGTCGTCGTGGACGAGCGAGAACGTGTGGACGAGCTCGATCGCGACCGCGGCCGGCATCACCTGCTCGACCGGCGCTCCGAGCGCCTCGCCGACCGCCAACGCGATCACGGGTCGCACACGCTTGCCGCCGACCTCGAGCGCATAGCGCACGGACGTCGACTGCCCGTGCAGCTCCGGCCAGAGATCGAGCCGCTCGAGCGACTCCTCGACGAGCGCCTTCAGCTCCTCAGGAGTGTGCATCTTCCTCGGCCGCGCGTTGGGCGCGGGTCAGCTCGTCCTCGACCGCCTTCGCGAGCTCCGAGAGCTCACCGAGCAGCTCGATCGCCCGCTCGGGCGAGCCGCCCTCGCTCACGGAGAGCTGTTCGAGCTCGGCCCGCGCGCCCTCGACCCGCTTCAGCAGCTCCTCCGCCCGCGTCAACGACTCGTCGGTGCTCAATTCCGTTGCTCCTCCCGCACGAGCTTGCCGAGGATCCCGTTCACTAGCCTCGCAGCATCCTCGGATGCATACCGCTTCGCGAGCGTCACCGCCTCGTCGAGGACGACCTCCACCGGCACCTCGCCCTCGTCGAGCTCCTCGAGCGCTACCCGGAGGACGTTGCGCTCGACCGCGCCGAGGCGATCGGCGGTCCAGTCGTCGGAGGCGGACGTGATGCGCGCGTCGAGCAGGGTGGCGTGCTCGGTCACGGCGTCGGCGAGCTGGCGCGTGTAGTCGTCGACTTCGCCCTCGTAGAGCGAGCCGAGCGGTCGGCCGGTGACGTCCCACTGGAAGAGCATGAAGACGGCGGCGCGGCGCGCTTCGCGGCGGCTGATCGTGCTCACGAGCGGACGAGTTCCTCCACCGTGACGTCGACGGCCTCGACCTCGACGTCGCACATCCGCGCCAGGGCGTCGGCGACCCGCTCCTGCACGGCTGCGGAGACCTCGGGGAGCACGCGGCCGTAGGCCACGACGAGTCGCAGGTCGGCGCGGGCGCGGCCTTCGTCGAGCTCGACGCCGAGCCGCCGCCGTCCCTTGCGCAGGCGCGCGCCGTCGACCGACGCGACCGCTCTCCGCACGATCTCGCTCAGCGCAGCCTCGCTCACGCGCACCGATCCCCCGCTCTCCCGGACGAGGACGCGGCTCAAGTCCCGGCCAGCGCCGGCAACCGCGCGCCGGCTTCCTCGAGGAAGGACGTCGAGTAGTCGCCGCTCTGGAACTCGTCGCTGGCAAGGATGTCCCGCAGCACGTCTCGCGTCGTGGGCACGCCCTCGATCACGAGCTCGTCCAGCGCGCGCAGCGCCCGCCTGATCGCGAGGCGGCGATTGCCGTCGCGGACGACGACCTTGGCGATCAGCGAGTCGTAGTGCGGCGAGATCACCGTGCCGTCCTCGACGAAGGTGTCGACGCGGACGCCGGGTCCGAGCGGCGGCCGGAACAGCTCGATCCGACCGGGTGCCGGCGCGAACCCGCGCGACGGATCCTCGGCGTTGATCCGTAGCTCGATCGCATGGCCGCTGCGCGGACCGGCGCGACCGCCGTGCGCGAGCGCGTCGCCCGCCGCGATCCGCACCTGCTCGCGGACGAGGTCGATCCCGATGATCGACTCCGTCACGGGATGCTCGACCTGGAGGCGCGCGTTGAGCTCGATGAAGGAGAACGATCCGTCAGGCCCGACGAGGAACTCGAACGTGCCCGCGCTGCGGTAGCCGATGTGCCGGCAGGCGCGCTCGGCAGCGGCCTCCATCTCCTCGCGCCGCTCGTCGTCGAGCGCGGGCGACGGCGACTCCTCGATCAGCTTCTGGTGCCGGCGCTGCACCGAGCACTCGCGCTCGCCGCACGTGAGGAAATGGCCGTGGTTGTCGCAGAGCACCTGGATCTCGACGTGGCGTGCCGGCGTGATCACCTTCTCGACGTAGAGGGAGCCGTCACCGAACGCGGCCTGTGCCTCCGACGACGCGCGCTCGTAGGCGGCCTGGAGCTCACCGGGCGCCGTCACGATCCGCATGCCCTTGCCTCCGCCCCCGGCGGCGGCCTTCAGCAGCACCGGGAAGCCGAGCTCCTCGGCGGCCGCGCGCGCGTCGTCCGGCCCGGCGATGCCCTCGGTGCCGGGAACGAGCGGAACGCCCGCCTCTCGCATCTCGGCCTTGGCCCGCGCCTTGTCGCCCATCCGCTCCATCACGTCCGCCGGCGGACCGATGAAGACGAGGTCGTTGTCCTCGCACGCCCGCACGAAGTCGGCGTTCTCGGAGACGAAGCCGTAGCCGGGATGCACCGCCTCGCAGCCGGTGGTCTCGGCGGCGGCGATCAGAGCAGGGATACGGAGGTAGCTCTCGGCCGCGGCAGGCGGGCCGATACGGACCGCGCGATCGGCGAGCCGCACGTGGAGCGCGCCCTCGTCCGCCGTCGAGTACACGGCGACGGCTTCGACGCCGAGCTCGTGCAGGGCCCGGATCACGCGAACGGCGATCTCTCCCCGGTTCGCGACGAGGACGCGGTTGAACACGGGCGGAGCCTAGCCCGCCAGCGCGGTGGCGAGCGCACGGCCGCCGCCGCGCAGCACGGGCTTTCCGTGCGAGACCAGCACGCGCGACACCGGCAGCTCGAGCAGCGGCGCGAGCGACTTGCGCAGGTCGTCGTGGGTTGCTTTCCCGAGCCACCGCTCCGGGCAGAGCCGCAGCGACGCGCCGGTGTCGCGCGGCTTGGCGCCGGCGCCGAGGAGGACGTCGCCGACCGCAACCGCCTTCTGCTTCGGCAGCCAGTAGACGACCTCGCCGGACCGCGCGGTTTCGAAGGCCCGGATCCCCCCAGGCAGCGGCTCGTCCGCCGTGAACGCGTCGCTCACTTCGACCCCGCGGTTCGCGAGCCGCCGGACCATGCTCTGATGGGCCCAGACGTGCTGGGCCTTCGTGGAGCGCGCATGAAAGAACACCGTGACCAGGACGTGCTCCGGCGGGCCAAGCTCGCGCGGTGGGTCGAGCGGGTCGATGAGAACGAGCCCGTCGTCCGTGTCGACGGCGAGACAGCCGACGTCCTCTTGCCACTCCTCGTGCCGGGCCGTCCAGCGGCGCAGCCCTGGAGCCACCTCGGTCATTGCCACGTCAGAGCGTCGGCCGGCCGACGAGCGGCTCGAGCTCGAAGAGCAGCTGCCCGAATTCGACGGCCGCCTCGTTCTCGGCGTGCACCCCGCGCACGACGCCTTCGACCTCGGCCTTCACCTCGTTCATCAGCTTCATGGCCTCGAGGATGCAGAGGGTCTGCCCCGGCGCGACGACGTCGCCGATCTCGACGAACGGCGGCGATCCAGGCTGGGGAGCACGGTAGAAGGTTCCTACCATTGGCGACTCGACGCGCATGAGCGTGCCGCTGACGGCAGTGGACGGTGGCAGGTCGGGCTCCGGCACCGCAAGTGGCGCCTCGCCCGCCGTGCCCGCGCCCGCGAGCACGTCGGGCGTGGAGCGGACCGAGATCCGCATCCCGTCCTCCTCGATGGTCACCTCGCCGATACCGGTGTCCTGCACGAGCCGTACGATCTCCTCGATCCGCTGGACGCGGTTCTCCCCCACGCCGGCGAGCTCGTCGTCGCGGCGTCCGCGACTGCGGATCCCGCGCAGCAGCTGCTCGGCATCCTCCCCGAAAAGCCCGAGCAGGAGCAGCTCCTCCTCGCTCGTCGCGACGTCGCCGGCGCGCTCGCGCACCTCGTCGAACGGCGGCGTGACATCCTCCTCGCTGTCGGGGTCGGCGGTGAGCTGAACGGACCGCTCGAGAGCCGGGTCGATCGGCGCCGGCGGTGTGCCGAACGCGCCGGAGACGAGATTGCGCAGCTCGTCGACAACCACGAGATAGCGACTCGCGGAGAGGACGTTGAGCAGCGCCTGGGAGGCGAGCACGTGGCCGATCGGCGAGGCGAGCGGGGGCCAGCCCGTCTCGGCCCGGATCCGGTCGAGCTCCGCGAGCACCTCGTCCAGCCGGTCGCCGGCGGCCTCCGCCTGGAGCGCGTGGTCGATCCCGCCGACGACGCTCGCCGGCAGATCGTGGCGCGCGGCGAGCACAGCGATGCGCGGCACGAGCGGGGTCACGAGCTCGTCGCCGATGTGCTCGTCGACGAGGTCGGTCGCTTCCCAGAGCGCGTCGACGTCGACGCCCGGGTTGAGCCCGATGCCGCTCAACGCCTCGGCGAGCGCTTCGCCGGAGACCCGGTGCAAGGTCAGCGCCAGGGGGTAGATCGCGCACGCGATGAGCTGGGCACCTGCGCGCGCGGCGGCGAGCGCAGCAGCGAGAGCGCTACCGCCGGCTCCCTGGACGTAGATCCCGACGGGGAGGCCGCTCGCGTCCGCGAGCGCCCCCACGAGCTCCTCCGCGGTGTGCGGCTGGAGGGAGCCGGTCGGATCGTGGAGGAGGACGCGCACCGCACCGAGCTCCGGCAGCATCCGCGCGCGCTCGATCAGCGTCTCGATCTCGCCGGTGCGGCCGGGGCTGTAGACGAGGCCGGCCTCGAAGTCCCGCTCCGCGGCGACGATGGCCTCGGCGGCCTCACGGAGATTCGAGACGTCGTTGAGCGGGTCATGGAGCCGGAAGACGTCGATGCCGTTCGCAGCCGCAGACGCGACGAAGCGACGGGCGAAGTCGGCGTCGACGGGCCGCGTGCCGACGAGGAAGCGGCCGCGCAGCGCGAGGCCCAGCGGTGTCTTGACGCGCGCCTTGAGCGCGCGGATCCGCTCCCATGGGCTCTCCACGCCGCGCTTGACCGCCGCGTCGAAGCAGCCGCCGCCCGACACCTCGAGATACGCGAAGCCGGCCCTGTCGAGGATCTCCGCGAGCCGGAGTTGGTCGACGGCGGGAACGTGCCCCGCCAGCGGCTCCTGCCCGAGCAGGCGGATCGTCGTGTCGGCTAGGGACGGCACGGCGAGACCTTATCGCGGGATGTCGCGGCTTCCCCCCGTGCGCTCTTGCTCGAGCCGCGCACCGATCGCCCGCGGGGCTTCGTCGGTATTCGAGAGCAGCGTCCACGTCAGGAGGCGGTCCGGGTCGTGGACTGTGGCGAAGCGGACTCCCGTGTCGCCGCCCTCGAGCCGTACGGCGTGTCCGCCGGCCGGTAGCCAGAAGCCGAGCCCGTAGCCGCGGTCGGGGCGCGCCGCGCTTCGCTCTCTGAGCATCTCTGCGAGCGTCTCCTCACGGACGATCGAACCCGCGAAGAGCGCGCGCCAGAACGCCGCCACGTCCGCGGCCGTCGTATAGGCGCCGCCGTCGCCGCTACCGCGGACGGGCAGATGGAAGACGTTCGTCCGCCAGGCGCCGTCGACCTCCACGTACCCGACCGCGGCGCGACCGGGAAGCTCGTCGGAGCGCAGGAAAGCGGTATCGCCCATCCCCGCGGGCGTGCAAACGAGGTCGCGGACGAGGTCGTGGAAGGGAGCCCCCGCCGCCCGCTCCGCGATCAGGGCGAGAACGACGTAGCCGCTGTTGCAGTACGCGAAGCGCTCGCCGGGCGTGAACTTCTGCGGGTACCCGTCAAGGACGTCGAGATACGCCTCCGTGGTAGCGAGCTGTTGCGCCGGGACGCGAAGCAGGTACTCCGAGCAGTCGAGGTCGAACTCCTCGTCGAGGTAGTCGCCGATTCCCGACCGGTGCGCGAGCAAGTGTTCGACCGTCACGTGCTGGTCGATCAGCGGGAGGTCGGCGCCGAGCACCGAGCGCGCTGTCGTCGAGAGGTCGAGAGCTGCGACCTCGACGAGTCGCATCACCACGAGCGCAGTCAGCCCTTTCGTCCCGCTCGCGATGCCGAACTGCGTGTCGATCTCGTTCGGGATCGCATGCGCACGGTCGGCAAGCCCGTAGGCGCGGGCGACCTCCAGGCCTTGGGGACCGTCGACGCGGACGACCCCCGAGAAACCGGTGGCGGCGGCGATCCTGTCGAGGTCGCGCCCGAGCTCGCTCACGCGGCGCTAGGCCCGCGAGATGTAGCGGCCTTCGCGGGGGTCGACCTTCAGCCGGTCGCCCACGTTGACGAAGAGCGGGACGTTCACGACCGCGCCCGTCTCGAGCTTCGCCGGCTTCGTCACGTTCGACACGGTGTCGCCCTTTACGCCCGGCTCGGTCTCCACCACCTCGAGCTCGACGGAGGCCGGGAGCTGCAGGCTGGACGGCTTCCCGTTGACGCTCAGCACCTGCACCGATGCGTTCGGCTGCATGTACGGAAGCTCGGCGCTGAGATCGGCATGCGGCAGCGCAAACTGCTCGTACGTCTCTGCGTCCATGAAATGCACGTCGGAACCGTCGTCGTAGAGGAACTGGACGCTCTTCGTCTCGGTGTGCACGCGCGGGAACTTCTCCCCGGCCCGGAAGGTGCGGTCGACGACCGCTCCCGCCTCGAGGCTCTTCAGCTTCGTGCGGACGAACGCTCCGCCCTTGCCGGGCTTGACGTGCTGGAACTCGACGATCCGCCACACCTTGCCGTCGAGCTCGATGTGCATCCCGTTCTTGAAGCTGTTCGTGTCGACCGTCTCGGCCACGGCGCCCGATGGTAGCGGGCTCTCCCTAGGAGACCGTGACGAGCTCTTTCGTGAACCGCACCGGATTCTCGATCCCGCCCTCGGTCACGATCACGTCGTCCTCGATCCGGATCCCGAAGCGTCCCTCGAGATAGACGCCGGGCTCGACGGTGACGAGATTGCCGGCCGCGAGCGTGTCGGAGCTCTCGGTGGAAAGGCGCGGCGACTCGTGGACGTCGAGGCCGAGACCGTGTCCGAGCCCGTGGCCGAACGTGCCCGCGAAGTCGCTGTCCTCGATGACGCCCCGCGCGGCCGCGTCGGCGTCGACGCCCGCCACGCCGGCCCGGATCGCCTCCAGTCCCGCTTGCTGCGCGGCGAGCACCACGTCGTAAGCCTCGCGCATCTCGCCGTCGAGCTCGCCGGTGGCCAGCGTCCGCGTGTAGTCGGAGACATAGCCGCCGACATTGGCACCGGTGTCGATCACGACCAGCTCGCCTGCCTCGATGACCTTGTCGCCTGCGCGCGCGTGCGGGCGCGCACCGGTCGGGCCGGAGCCCACGATCGCCTCGAACGCCGGCTCGTCCGCGCCTTCCTCGTGGTAGAGCCTCGTGATGTCCCAGGCGACGTCGCGCTCACGCCGGCCGACGAACTTCACCTCGCTCACGAGCCGCTCGAACATCCGGTCGGTGATCGCGCACGCGCGACGGAACGTGTCGAGCTCGCCGGCGTCCTTGACGGCGCGCAACTGCTCGACGAGACCCTGACGCGGCACGAGCTCAATCCCACCCTCCCGCAGCTGCTCGGCGAACGACCACGGGAGGACGTCGGCCTCGAAGCCGATCCGGCCGGACAGGTTCTCGCTCAGCCAGCCGATCAGGGAGCGCTTCGTCTGGACCGCTTCGACTCCCTCGACCGCCCGGGCGCTCTCGATGTAGCGGAAGTCTGTGAACAGGCGCGCGCGGTCGGGCTCGACGAGCAGCGCGGCGTTCGAGCTGTCGAAGCCCGTCAGGTAGAGGACGTTGACGAGGTTTGTGACGAGCAGCGGCTCCTCGAGGAGCTCGCGCAGACGTTCGATCCTTGAACTCATTCGCTCATCTCCTTCAGATGCTCGAGAGCCATCTTGTAGCCGTCGGGCCCATGGCCGACGAATCGGGCGGCCACGAGGTCGGAGACGACCGACTTCCGCCGCCACTCCTCCCGCTCGTCGACGTTGGACAGGTGGACCTCGACGATCGGGATCGTGAGCGACTCGAGCGCGTCGTGGATCGCCCACGCGTAGTGGGTCCAGGCCGCGGGGTTGACGACGATCGCGTCGACGGTGTCGTACGCGTCGTGGCACCACTTGACGAACTCGCCCTCGTCGTTCGTCTGGCGGCACTGGACGGTCAGCTCGAGCTCGCGCGCCCACTCGTAGATGCGGCTCTCGAGCTCCGCGATCGTGAGCCCTCCGTAGAGCCGCGGATCGCGGCGGCCAAGGATGTCCAAGTTGACGCCGTTGAGGACGAGCACCCTCAAACCGGGCCCCCCGAAACATGCGCAGCATTCTTTGGGGTGGTCATGCGATCAACCTATCGAGTTCCCGCCGCACGTCGGCCTCGGGGACGGGGACGTCCCAGCGCGGCCCGTCGTTGCCCAGGAGGACGAGCCGGAGCTCGCCGCTGCGCGCCTTCTTGTCCCGTTTCATGGCCTCCCAGGCGCGCTCGCGATCGACCCGGGCGGGCTGCGGGCTCAGCACGCGGTCCACGACGTCCGTGTCACGGCCCGAAAGGCGAAGGGCGGCGCAGAGGCCGAGCGCGACCGCGCGCCCGTGCGTGAGCCCTTCGTAGCCGGCCGCGGCCTCGAGCGCGTGCGCGAACGTGTGGCCGAGGTTGAGGATCGCCCGCTTGCCGCGCTCGTGCGGGTCGCGCACGCAGATCAGCGCCTTGAACGCGGCGCAGCGGCGCACGAGATCAGCGTCCGGCACCTCCCAGAACGGCTCGCCGGCGAGCAGGCCTGTCTTCACCACCTCTGCCATCCCTTCGAGCCGCTGCGGCTCGGGCAGCGTCTCGAGCAGCGCCGGGTCGATCACCGTCCGTTTCGGCCAGTGGAACGCGCCGACGAGGTTCTTGCCTTGCGGCAGGTCGATCGCGGTCTTGCCCCCGATCGCCGCGTCGACCTGGGCGACGAGGCTCGTCGGGACGGGCGTCCAGGCGATTCCGCGGAGGTACGCCGCCGCCGCGAACCCGGCCGCGTCGGTCGTGCAGCCTCCGCCGAGCGCCACGATGGTGCCGCTGCGATCGAGCCGGAGCTCCTGCCAGAGGCGGTCGAGTGCCGCGAGGGTCTTCGCCTCCTCGCCGGGCGGCAGCTCGTGCGTCTCCGCGAGGCGCGACCCGAGCGCAAGCTGAGCGTCCATGCCGTGGATGCCGGCGACCTGCGGATCGGACACGAGCGCGACCGGTTCGTCACCCGGCACGAGCTCGCCGAGCCTCTGGAGCGCGCCGTGCTCGACGTGGATGCCGGCGGCGGCGAGGACGACGTCGTCGAAGTCCCGGGCGACGACGTCGGCGACCTCTGCATAGATCGGCCGCCGTTCTTCGTAGAGCCGCTTGAACTCCTCGTAGCTCCTCGCGAGCGGCCGGTCGGTCCCTTCGACCCGTTCCCAGGCGACGTCGACGTCGACGTCCAGCCAGACGACGGTCGCGTGCTCCTTGAGCAGCTCGCGCACCTCGGGTGTCGTGACCGCCCCGCCACCGAGATCCACGACCCTCGGTCCGGATCCCTCGAGCACGGCGCGGAGAACCTCGGTCTCGCGCGCGCGGAAGGCGGGCTCACCCTCGTCGAACAGCTCGAGGGGGACGCGTTCGTCCGTCTCCACGAGATCGAGGCCGAGCTTGCGCGCCGTCGTCGTCTTGCCGGCCCCCATGAAGCCGACGAGTGCGAGGTGCTTGTCTAGCGGGAGGCCCAGTCGATTCGCTCCAGATACGCGCGCCAGGCGCCGACGAAGTCGCCCAGCGAGTCGCCGCCGAACTTCTCGCGCGCCGCGCGGGCGAGCTCCCAGGCGACTGCGGCCTCCGCCACGACCGCAAGCGCCTCGACTGCCGAGACGTCGCTCCGCTCGACGAGGGCCTCGGCCGCCTCGCCGGTGTCGAGGTCGACCGAGCGAAGCGGCTTCATCAGCGTCGGCAGCGGCTTCATCGCGGCCCGCGCGACGATCTCCTCGCCGTTCGAGACGCCGCCCTCGACGCCGCCGGCCCGGTTCGTCTCGCGGTGCAGCCCGCGGTCGTCGCGGACTATCTCGTCGTGGGCCGCCGAACCGCGGAGGCCGCTCAGTGCGAACCCGTCCCCGATCTCGACGCCTTTCACCGCCTGGATCCCCATCAGCGCCGCCGCGAGCCGCGCGTCGAGCCGGTCCTCCCGGCGCGCGTACGAGCCGAGGCCCGGCGGCACACCGTGGGCGCGCACCTCGACGCGGCCGCCGAGGGTGTCTCGATCCTGCCGCGCCTCGTCGACCGCCGCGGGGTCCGCCCCGCCCTCGGGCAGTGCCTCGCCGGTGATTCCGATCCCGATCTCGTGGAGGAGCGCCTTCGCGACCGCGCCGGCCGCCACGTGGACCGCGGTGTGCCGGGCCGACGCGCGCTCGAGTGCGTCACGGACGTCGGCGAGCCCGTGCTTCTGCGCGCCGGCGAGGTCGGCGTGGCCGGGCCGAGGGAGCGTGACCGGCTTCGTCCCCTTTCCCTCCGGCTCGCCCGCGGGCGGCCACGGGCTCATCCCCCACGTCCAGTTCTTGTGGTCGCGGTTCCGGACCACGAGCGCGAGCGGCGTGCCGAGCGCGCGTCCATGGCGGAGGCCCGCGAGCACCTCGACCTCGTCGGCCTCGATCTGCTGCCGCGGCGAGCGGCCGTAGCCCTGCTGGCGCCGCCGGAGGTCGGCGTCGATCGCCTCCCGGTCGAGGACGAGGCCGGCGGGCAGGCCCGAGACGATCGCGACCAGCGCGGGTCCGTGCGACTCGCCGGCTGTTGCCAGCTCGAGGGTCATGCGCGAGAGCGTAGTCGGCTAGAGACGGGACAGAACCCGCGAGACGAGGCTCTGCTGCGGGTGCTTCGTCACCGAGAGGAGGAAGCGAGCCAGCCGGCCGGACTCGTGGGGATCGAGCGAGATCGCAGCCTCGACCTCGTCGCCACGCCACACGCTGAGGCGGGCGTGCTGCGGCTCGGTGAGGTAGACGGACACGCGGAGCCCGCCGTCGCCCACCTGGGGATGGCCCTGGAAGTACTCGACGATCTTCGTGCGCTGCGCCTTGCCGCAGTGCGGGCAGAAGCGGAAGTCGTCCTGTACCTCTCCACCGCACCCGCGACAGCTGCGCATCGTGCTTCTTCTATGCCCCTGCCGGCCTCAGGTCAAGCCGACTGCGTGCCGCATCACGCCGACCGGTGCGGGGCTTCCGGTCCACAGCTCGAAGCTCGCAGCTCCCTGCGCGACGAGCACCTCGAGCCCGTCGAGGACGCGCGCACCCGCGGCTGCCGCTGCCTCCGCCGTCGCCGTGCGCGGATACGGAAGGTCGACCAGCGTCTGCCCCTCACGCAGCTGAAACAGCACCTTGGCGCGTACCGGCGTCGCGTGGATCACGAGATCGGCGTCCGCCACGTCCGGCGGCCACTCGCCGCGGCGGGAGAAGACCCGCGCCCCGGGCAACGCGTGACGAAACGCGGCCGCCCCCCCGCCGTCCCCCACGACCGCGACCTTGTACCACGGTGTTACTTGCTCGAGGATCGCAGCGTCGGTCGAGAAGCCCTGCCCGCGGACGATCGTGTTCACCGAGGGCAGCTCGGAGCCGAGGATCCGAGCAGCGTCGAGCTTGTACGGCGCCGTGACGTTCGCGTACTCCACCTGCCTCACCGCCGCCTCGAGCTGCTCGGGCAGGACGTCGCGGAGCACGTACTCCCACTCCAGCCCGGCCGTCGCGAAGGCCGCGTTCTGCATCCGGGGCGACAGCGAGTGCGCCACCGGATGGCCGAGCAGCACCACCTCAGTAGCCGTACTGGGCCTCGTGCTGGAGGAAGTCCTGGTAGTTCGCAGTGAAGTAGTGGTGCCTGTGGTCGGGCTTCCGGACGAAGTAGAGGTAATCGACCTTCGCAGGATGTGCCGCAGCCTCGAGCGCCGCGCTGCCGGGGTTGTTGATCGGCGTCGGGGGCAGCCCGTGGTGCAGACGCGTGTTGTACGGCGTCGGGTTCGCCAGGTCCGACTGCTTCAGCGATTCGGTCGGCGGGATGTGGAGGCCGTAACGGAGGGTCGCGTCGATGCCGAGCGGCATGTGAGCGCGGAGCCGGTTGTAGATCACGGCCGCCACGAGCGGGCGCTCGCTCGGCACCTGCGCCTCGCCCTCGACCATGGACGCGATCGTGAGCACGTCGTACGGCGTGAGGTTCTTGCTCCGCGCGTAGGAGAGATTCAGCCGCCCCCACTGGGAGATGAACTCCCCGAGCTGGTTCTGCACGAGCTGGGCCGCGGTCGACTTGCGGTCGAAGTCGTAGGTGTCCGGGAACAGAAAGCCCTCGTACGGCAGCTTCTTCGCGCCGAAACCCGGGAACGTGCGCGGCTTCGCAGTCGCGGCCGCGTAACCGCGCCCCGAGAGCTTGACCTTCCGCCGCGACTCACGCACCGCGATCTTCGCCACCGCCTGGGCGCGGGCGACCATCTGCGCGCGCGTGAATCCCTCGGGGAAGACAACGCGGAACTGTCGCAGCTGGCGGATGGTGGTCGTCGGGTCCGCGGCGCTGCTCGTTCCCCCGCAGCCCACGGCACCCGCGGCGATCAGCGCGGCGAAGAGGCCTACGAGCGCGCCGCGCACCACTCGAGATAGGTCGTCAGGAGATGGGCGGCCGCGAGCGCGTCCTCGGGCGCGCTTCCCGCCGTCTGCTGCGCGAGGTCGGTCGTGAAGCGCTCGTCGTAGAGCTCGACCGGGACGCCGACGGCGCCGCGCAGCGCCTCGACGAAGCGCTCCGTCTCGGCCGCCTGCTCGCCGCGCTCTCCGCGCAGGGTCAACGGGAGGCCGACGACGATGCGCTCGACCTCCTCCTCGCGGGCCAGTCGTTCCAGCTCAACGAGCCCGTTCTTCGTCGCCGCGCGCTCGACGACGCCGAGCGGTCGCGCGAGCGTCCCGGTCGGGTCGGAGACTGCGACTCCGGTTCGCGCGGAGCCGTAGTCGAGCGCCAGGACCTTCACGCGCGCATCATCACGGCGCGACGAGGCCTCGTGCCGCAGCAAGTGCCTCGGCGATCCCGTCCGGGTTCTTGCCGCCCGCCTCGGCAAGCGTGGGCTTGCCTCCCCCGCCGCCGCCGATGTGCTTGCCGAGCTCGCGCACCACCTGCACCGCGTCGAGCCCTCGGGCGACCAAGGACTCGTCGAAGTTGACGACGAGGAACACCCGCCCGTCGTCGCGCGACGCGACGATCGCGCCGTCGGCCTTCTCCTGCTGGCGGATCCGGTCGGAGAAGTCCCGCAGGGGGCCGCCCTTGAGGCTCTTCACCTCGACGAGCAGGACGTCGCCCTCCTTGTCCTGGGAGACGATCTCGGCCTGCTCGGACTGCTGCGGCCGTCTCGACTCCTTCCGTGCCCGTTCGAGCTCGCCGCGCAGCACGTCGGCTTCGCGCGCCCGCTCATGAAGCAGCGCGAACGCCTCACCTGCGGTCACGGCCTCGATCCGGCGAGCGCCGGCACCGACCGAGCTCTCCGACAGGACCGCGAACGGGCCAATCTCCGCGGTCGAGCGCACGTGCGTGCCGCCGCAGAGCTCGAGCGACCAGCCGTCGACGTCGACCACGCGCACGACGTCGTCGTACTTCTCGCCGAAGAGCATCATCGCGCCGAGCTTCTCCGCCTCCGCGCGCGGCGTCTCGAAGATCCGCACCGGCAGGTTCGCGAAGACGCGCTCGTTGACACGCTGCTCGATCTCCGCCCGCTCCTCGGGCGTGAGCGGCGACGGATGCGTGAAGTCGAAGCGGAGCTTGTCTGGCCGCACCGCCGAGCCGGCCTGGCGGACGTGGTCGCCGAGCACCTCCTGCAGCACCTTGTGCAGGAGATGGGTCGCCGTGTGGTTCGCCATCGTCGGATAGCGGACGTTCCAGGTGACGACAGCGCGGACGCGGTCACCCTCCGCGAAGCCCGCACCCCGAAACACGAGCTCCTGGTCGTTGTCGAGTCGCAGAGCCTCCTCGAGCTCGGCGCGAGAGCCGTCGTCCTTCTCGATCCAGCCCGCATCGGTGACCTGGCCGCCGCCCGCCGGATAGAACGGGGACTCGGCGAGCTTGACCTGGAAGTAGCCGTCGCCGAGGTCGGCGTGGGCGGTGATCGCGGTCCGCAGGTCGACCTGCTCGTAGCCGACGAAGTCCGTCCGCGGAGCACTGGCGAACCGCGGCTCGTAGCGACCTGTCCCGCCCTGGCGCGATCTCTCGCGGTGCTCCTCCATCAGGCGGGTGTACTCCTCGTCGTTGACCGCGAGTCCACGCTCGCGCACGAGCTCCTGAGTCAGCTCGATCGGGAAGCCGTACGTCGTCTGCAGGTGGAAGGCCTCGTCCCCGGTGATCTCGCCTTTCGCGGCTGCCTCCTCGAAGATCGTCATCCCGCGCTCGAGGGTCTCGCCGAAGCGAGCCTCCTCGGCCGCGAGCACGCCGTGAATGTCCTCCCGGTGCTGGACGAGCTCGGGATACGCCGGCCCCATCTGCTCGATCACGACGTCGGCGAGGCCCGGCAGGAACGGCGGCTTCATCCCGATCCGCAGGCCGTGCTGCGCGGCGCGGCGGACGATGCGGCGCAGGACGTAGCCGCGCCCCTCGTTGGAAGGAGCCACACCCTCGGCGGCGATGAAGGTCATGCCGCGGCCGTGGTCGGCGAGCACGCGATGCGCCTTCGTCGCGTCCTCGGACACGCCGTACGCGACGCCCGACTGCTCGGCGACCCAACCCATGATCAGCTGGTAGCCGTCCGTGTCGTAGACGGATGGCACCTGCTGCACGACGCGCGCGACGCGCTCGAGCCCCCAGCCGGTATCGATGTTCTTGGTCGGCAGCTCGGTCAGCTTCCCGTCGGCATGGAGCTCGTAGGACATGAAGACGAGGTTCCCGAACTCGAGGAAGCGCTCGCAGCGCGTGCAGCCGGGCTTGCAGTCGTCGTTGCCGCAGCCGACCTCCTCGCCCCAGTCCCAGTACATCTCCGAGTCCGGGCCGCACGGCCCCGGACCGCCGACCGACCAGAAGTTCTCGGACGACGGCAGCGGCACGATCCGCTCCGGCGGCATCCCGATCTGCTCCCAGAGCGCGATCGCCTCCTCGTCGGGGCCGAGCCCGAGACCCGGGTCGCCGGCGTGCACGCTGACCCAGACGCGGTCCCAGTCGAACTGCAGGCGCTCCCGCATGAACTCGTTCGCGTACGCGATCGCGCCTTCCTTGAAGTACTGGCCGAACGAGAAGTTGCCGAGCATCTCGAAGAACGTGAGGTGGAAGGTGTCGAGCCCGACCTCGTCGATGTCGGGCGTGCGGAAGCACTTCTGGCAGGTCGTCGTCAGCAGGGCGGGCGGCTGCTCGAGGCCGAGGAAGAACGGCATCTGCGGCTGCATGCCGGCACTCGTGTAGAGCGTCGAGCGGTCGTCGGCGCGCGGGATCAGCGAGGCGGAGGGGCTGCGGAGGTGGTCCTTCTCCTCGAAGAACGCCTGGAACCCCTCCCGTAGCTCCGCGGTCGTGCGCACGGCGGCCATTCTGCCGGAGGCCGACCGCAGAGGACGCTACCCTCGCACCGTGCCGCTCGACGTTCTGACGCCGGTCGCACCGCGACGCCGCAGGCGCCGCTACCACGCCGGAAGGGTCACGCTGGTCCTGCTCATGGTGCTCGCGGCTGCCGGGGTGGGCGTCTGGTTCGGCCGCCACGAGGCGACTGCCTCACGGCATCCGGCGCTGCCGCTGCATCCGACGAAGACGCAGCCGGCGCCGCGCACGGACCCCCACGCCGACCCGAAGCCGCCGCGGCTGCTCTTCGGCACGCCGCTCCTCGCGGGCCACCACGTCCGCGTCCGCACGCCGGCCGCGATCCTCGTGGACGCCGGCACCGGGCGCGTCCTCTGGTCCGAGCGCCCGCACCAGCGAAGGAAGATCGCGTCGCTCACGAAAATCATGACCGCGACCCTCGCGCTGCGCAAGGTGCCGTGGAACAGCAAGGTGACGGTCGCCCGCTCGGTGACGCGCGTCCCGCTCGTGCGGGAAGGGCTCCGCGCCGGCGAGCACGTGAGGGCGTGGAAGCTCTTCTACGCGCTGCTCCTCTTTTCCGGGAACGACGACGCGAACCAGCTCGCAATCTCGAGCGCCGGCTCCGTCCACGCCTTCCTCCGCGAGATGAACGCCAAGGCACGGGAGCTCGGCCTGCGCGACACGCACTACACGAGCCCGAGCGGGATCCGCGACAGCGGCAACTACTCGACGCCGTGGGACCTCGCGGCGCTCACGCGCTACGCCTTCCGGAACCCACGCTTCGACCAGCTCGTGCGGACGAAGCTGATCCACGTCCGGTGGGCGGTGCCGACCAACTCCAAGATCTACGTCAACAACAACTACCTCCTCCACCTGTACACGGGCGCGAACGGGGTGAAGACCGGCTACACGAGCGCGTCCGGCTGGTGCCTCGTGGCCTCCGCAACGAAGCACCGCAGGAGGCTAATCGCGGTCGTCCTCGACTCCCCGAACATGTACGCCGATGCCCGGCGGCTCCTGAACCTCGGCTTCTCGCAGAGCTAGGGCGGCTACCGTTTCGGCCGCGGCGCCGGACGGCGTTGCCGTGTATGAGATTGCCGTCGCTCGCAGCCGGGACCGACCTCGCCGTGGATCTCGGGACGGCGAACACCGTCGTCTTCCGCCGCGGGGAGGGCATCGTCCTGTTCGAGCCCTCGGTCGTGGCGACGGACGAGCAAACCGGGCAGGTCTACGCCGTCGGCGAGAAGGCGCGGCAAATGCTCGGCCGCACGCCCGCCACGATCGTCGCCACCCGGCCGTTGCGGCACGGAGTGATCGCCGACTTCGAGACGACCGAGCAGATGCTCGGCCAGTTCATTCGCCTGGTGGGCGGCCGCGGGCTCCGGCGCGCCGTGATCGTGTGTGTCCCGAGCGGGCTGACGCAGGTCGAGCGGGACGCCGTCGTGGAGGCCACGCTCTCGGCAGGCGCGCGCGAGGCGCATCTGATCGAGGAGGCGATGGCCGGTGCGATCGGCGCCGGGCTCCCGGTCGAGGACGCGGTCGCCTCCCTCGTCGTCGACGTCGGCGGCGGCACGAGCGAGATGGCCGTGATCGCTCTGGGCGGCATCGTCGTCTCGACATCCCTGCCGGTCGGTGGCTACGACCTGGACGACGCGATCGTTCGCTTCGTCCAGGATCACCACCGCATGCTCGTCGGCCATGAGCAGGCCGAACGGGTGAAGATCGAGATCGGGAGCGCGCTCGCGGGGCATGCGCGAGTGGCGCAGGCCGATGTGGCCGGCCGTTACATGCTGACC
>JBKPLL010000076.1:0-10225 GCA_046731605.1 Actinomycetota bacterium
GGCGCTTCATCGAAGCCGCTGCTCGTGTACGCCACGATCTCCCGAATGTGCGCTTTCTCATCGTCGGTGACGGGCCTCTACGCGATGAGATCGAGAGGCAGGTACGAGCGGCCGGACTCGATTCGCTGACCCGAATGACCGGCCGCGTCAACGACGCTCGACCACTCATCGCACGGTCTGATCTCGTGGTGTTTTCGTCAGAGTTCGAGGGATCACCCCTCGTGGCCCTCGAGAGCCTGGCCGCTGGTGTCCCCGTCGTCGGAATCGAGGGGATCGGCCTCTCCGAGTTGCTCGACAGCGGAGCCGGGGTCGTCGTACCCCCGGACGCCGACGCGCTCGCCAGGGCGATCACCGGAGCGCTTGTCTCGCCAGAACATCGGACCGCGATGGGAGAGATAGGGCGGAGGTTGGTGGAACGCGATTACTCGCTCGACAAGATGGTCAGCGAGTACTGTCAGATCTACACTGCGCTGAGCACATGAGTGTGGGCGCGGCTCCAGGCGAGTTGAGCCTCCAAGCCCTCTCGGATAGAGGTGGTTGGCATCCAACCGACATCCGAACGGATGAGACTTGTGTCGCTCGCCGTCCGTCGCACGTCTCCTGCTGCCCAGCGTGTGCGCTCCATTTGGACCGGCGCATCGGCGAGTTCGCTTACTAGCGCGATGATGTCGTTCAGCGTCGTCTCGGCACCGCCGCCGACGTTGTACACCGTTCCAGGCCGGCCGTAAAGCATTGCGCCGATAGTCGCGGCGACTGCGTCGCCCACATAGGTGAAGTCGCGTGACTGGGTGGCGTCCCCGAGGACCGTGAACACGTCCTGCGTGACCGCCGCGTGCATCAGCTTGGCAAACGCCATGTCCGGGCGTTGCCGCGGACCGAAGACCGTGAAGTACCGCAGGCCGATCGCCTCGAGCGTGGATGCGCGAGCGAACGCTCGCGCCAGATGCTCGCACGCAAGCTTGGTGATGCCGTAGGGCGAGATGGGGCGAGGCGTCACATCCTCCGTGGTCGGATAGGCCTCCGCGTCGCCGTAGACAGAGGATGAGGACGCATAAACGACTCGTACACGAGCATCGGCGGCCGCTGCAAATAGCCGCTTGCTGACGAGGACGTTGTTGCGCACATAAGTGTCGAATTCGTCGCCCCAACTCAACCTGATACCCGGTTGCGCAGCGAGGTGGAAGACGCCATCGACTCCGTCGAGCATCGCCTGCAGGTTGACACCTAGGAGATCTACCTCGTAGAACTCGAGAGCTCCGCCTTCAGCCAGCCATTCGAGGTTGGCCTCCTTGACGGCACGCGGGTAGTACTCCGTCATCGCGTCGACCGCCCTCACATCGTGATCACGGGCCCTCAGCGCGTTGCAGAGATGCGACCCGATGAAGCCGGCGGCCCCTGTGACCAGGTAACGACTCATCGCGCCACTCGCCCGATCGCGGAGCCATCGCGCGTCCAATCGCGTGCGGACGTCGCCTTGCGTCGCGTCCGACGGCGACCTGCGATCGTGGCCTCGAGCACCTCGTGGAACGCATGGAGTCGCCGCTCGACCTCCTCGGGGAGCCACTGTCGGAACGCGTGCTCAGGGACTGGTGGGAAGTCGTCGGCGGTGGCGAGCGTCCGAAGCACGGCGGCCCGGAGTCCAGTCGCGTCCGCCCTGACGATCGTGACTGGGGCGTTGTCGACCTCGCGAAGTCCGTCGGTATCGGTCGCAACGACCGGTACTCCTGCCATGAGCGCCTGAATCACGGCCTGTGACACACCTTCCACACTCGACGATTGCACGAAGACGTCGGCCTTCGCGAGGAGCGGTTCGATGTCGCTTACGTACCCATGCAGTTGCACGACGTGATCGAGGCCGAGCCGCGCCCGGAGCGCGAGGAGCGCTTCCATCTCGGGGCCCTCGCCCGCGATGGCCAACCTTGCCTCGCCACGGGCCAGCAGCGGCGCAAGCTCGCTCACAAGCAGGGCATGGCGCTTTCTGCGATCGAGCGCACCGATCGCGACGAGCAGAGGCGGGTTCCCAGGGCCATCCGCTGAGTGTGCGTGGTGGCGCCGTGGTCGGAGCCCGGAGAGCCGCGAAAGATTCGGGATGGGGCTGTGGATCACACGCGAGCGGTCCGGATTTGCAGCGCCGGCGTGGACGTACCGGCGCAGCAAGTCACGACCGACGAAGACGAAAAGGTCCGTCGCCGGAGCGCATGCGCGCTCCGCCGCAAGGAACGCTGCTGACTGACGGCGACGGTAGCCGGGACCAAACGACGCCATGTGCGCGGTGTGGACGACCACTGCGGAGCAAGTCCTGGCAGCGAGCCGTCCAAGCACCCCAGCCTTCGATTGGTGCGTGTGCACCACGTCGTAGCCATACGCGCGAATCAATCCGCGCAGCTCCGCGGTAGCGCGCACATCCGCGACCGGCGACAGGTCGCGCACGAGCGCGTCTACGGGGTGACAACGGACCTCGGACGGGAAATCGTTGACAAAGCCCTCGGTCCCGACCGCCACATGCACGTCATATCCCCGAGCAAGCTCCAGCTCCGTGGTGTAACGGAGGTTCCTCTCGGCGCCGCCGCGGCGATGACGGGTGGTGATATGCAAGATCCGAAGCGTCACGGTGATGACCTCATTCCATCTCACCTGGGCGTGGCCGGGCGATCATTGGCCCCGCCTTCCGATGACGCATGGAATGGTGCGCAGAAGGATCTTGATGTCCGCCCACAACGACCAGTTCGAGACATAGAGATAGTCGATGGTGATCATCTCGCGCAGCGGGACCCGCGCCGCACCCAGGACCTGCCAATCGCCGGTCATCCCGGGCGTCAAGGAGAGGCGGCGCCGGTACCAGCCCTGGATGCGCCGGTCCTCGTCGATGACGAGTGGACGGGGACCGACGAGGCTCATCTGGCCTCGCAGTACGTTGAGAAGCTGGGGAAGCTCGTCGAGCGACATCCTGCGCAGGAGCCGCCCGACTGGCGTAATCCGGGGGTCGTCGGCGATCTTGAACAGCCCGTCAGCCTCGTTGCGCGACAGCAATTCGGCTTTCCGCGCGTCGGAGCCGTCCTGCATAGTGCGGTACTTGAGCATCTCGAACGTCTTCCCGTCCCGCCCGACTCGCGTCTGACGGAAGAGCACCGGGCCCCGGGAAGTGGCCTTGATGACCAGCGCAATCATGGTCATTAGTGGCGCGAGCACGACGAGCCCGAGGGCGGAGCCAACGATGTCGAAGGCGCGCTTGAGCCTGCGCGAGGCTGGCGAGAGACCGAAGCGACGGACGCCCAGGACGGTGAGGCCGTCGAGGTAGTCGAACGCCACAGAGGATCCGACCACCTCGAACATCCTCGGGAGCACGCTGACTCCGACCCCGAGCGCCTTCGCGCTCTGGATCGCGTCGAGCACGACGTGGTGCGATCCCGCATCGCCGGCGACGATCACGCGGTGTACGTCATGCTCTACGACAACCCGGGGCAGGTCGTCGAGCGTGCCGAGGACCGCAGTCACGAGCGACGTGGGGTTCGCGTCCAAGGGAATGCGCCCGACGAAGGAGGCCTTCACGTTCGGGTTGGTAGCCAGCTTGGACTCGAGCCGCGCAGCGACCGCCGCCTCGCCGATGAGAAGGCAGCGCTCGGGCACGGTGATGTGGCGGGCAATCGCGCGCCCGGCCACGCGGCACGCAAGAGTGATGACTGTCAAGCACAACCATGTAAAGGCGATGAGACGTCCGCCCATCGGCGTGGCCACCGCCACGCTCTCGAGCAGGAACGCAACCACCGTGGTCAGCGTCGCCGCCTGGAACACCCCCGGCGCCTCGTCGAGCGTGCTCTTGCGGAGCACCAGCTCGTCGCGACTGTAGAGGCCTGACATCGCGTTGATCGCAACGATGAGCGGAACCAGGGCAAGCGCCGTCGTTCGCGGCCCCTCAGATCCGAACACCTGCCAGGCCAGACCCACGACGAGAAGGCCCGCGAACGCATCGGCGCCGACAAGCGCGCGGCGGAAGACGCGGTCACGGTGCCGAACCGCCGCTGGCGCTCGGCTCTCCACCAACACCGCAGAGTCAGGATGGCGCGTCAGCCCCAGACGGCGACGAAAGCGCCCGCGGCGCTGGGCGAGGTTACGGTCGGCTCCGGCGGTGAACACGCGGGTCAAGTGGATCTCCCCTGCCTGCACGAATGCACGACCGGAGCACGTCCCCGCACCGCCCGAGCGGATCGGATCCCCCATCTCGGCGCCTTCCCACGCGCCCGAGTGATCCGCCACGGAGGCTACGCAGATTGGGGTGCCGAATGCCAGGCCTGCCAGCCAAAATGCAGCGCTGAACGGGCATCCAGGCCCGACGAGCGGTTAAAGATGCCCGCTATTGGCGCATATGCGCCCGGTCGTCGCGCCCGGGCTGCCCCCGGTCGCTCGCGGCCTGCGACGTCACCTGGGAGACACGGCGCCCGGGCCCAATCGCGCAGCGTGAGCACTCCGGCCGGCCAGATGTCCTCCACGGATCCGCGATCCGGCCGTCGGTTTCCCGCGGTGATCCTCACCTGCGCTTGAGCTCCGACGCACAGGCCCGAGACCACGTTCACCGCTCTCGTCGGCGGCTAGGCCAGGCCCTCCAGGGAACCCGGGGCCTCACGGGCCTCGGCCCGAAGACCTCATCCAGGAGGTCGCCGTGCGCCTCCTCCAACCGAAAGCGGACGAGGAACACCTCCGCCTCCTCCCGACTTCGCCCTTCATCCTTCATCTTGCTGACGATGGCGCGGATGACCTGACGCAATTGCACCGTCGGAACCGCAGCCAGCTGCCCTTCGATGCCGCTCATCGCCCTAGCCGCCGGGCTCGCCAGCCCGGTTTCGGTAGGGACCACCTCACCATCGATCACTGGGCTCGCGGTGCGTTGGCCCTGAGGCCCCTTGGCCTGAGTCAGCTCCGGCGGCAGACGATCCGACTCGGTTGGCGGTCCAGGCACCGTTCCGGGCAGCTCGTCTTCGAGCGCCTCGATGGCCGCGAGGACGACCGACGCCCGCTCGAGCGCTGCCTGAAGGACGCGCTCCGCGTTGCGCTCGGCGTCCGCAACCGTCCGACGGGCGGACTTGGCAGCCTCGCGCTCACGGTCTTCCGCCCGGCGCTCCGCGGCAGAGAGCAGCTCCCATGCCTGTCGTTCGACCGTCGACCGGAACTCCGAAACCGCAGCGCCCAACTTGGCGGCCAGATCTCGTGGAGGCTGCGGGTCTTCCGTCATAGCCGATGTCGAATCTAGCGTCCTGCGAAATCGGCAAGGGGCAGTACCGCCGTTACGCCGAGACTTCTGGGCGGCGTCGCTCGCAGATCGCGCACGGGCCTTCCGGCCCGCCGTTTTCGATCCACCGGTCGTACCAGAGCTGGAAGAGCAGCAGGGACCACAGCTCGCGTCCGCGATCGACGCTTCCAGCCAGGTGCTGGTCGACGATGGATCGCACGGCGTCGTGGTCGAAGAGGCCTTGTGCCCTGAGCAGATCCCGGTCCAGTCGGTCGCGAAGGAGATCTTTCAGCGGACCTCGGAGCCACTGGTTGAGCGGCACGCCAAACCCCACCTTCCTACGGTCCAGGATCTCGTCCGGAATGCGGCCGCGCATGAGGATGCGCAGGAGATACTTGCCCACTCGTCCGCGCAAACGGAGCTCCGGTGGAAGCGCCAGCGCGAAGTCCACGACCTCCGGATCGAGGAACGGGGATCGGACCTCCAAGGAGGACGCCATCGAGGCACGATCCACCTTGACAAGGATGTCCTCCTGAAGATACCCGCGGAGGTAGGCGAGCACCGTGGCGTCCGATGCGCTGAAGCGATTCCCGCCGGGGGCGGCGAAGTGCCGATCTGGCTCGTCGAACCCTGAAGACGGAAGAGAGCTGCGGGCGCTTGGAGCCATCACCCAGCGCGCGTCTCCGCGGAATGCACCGAGGACAGAGAGGAGTCGCTGGACGGGAGGGCGCTCGAGGCGACGTGCGAAGGCCAGACCACGGATCGCCCGGCCGGCTAACTCGTTTGGCAGCGCGGAAGCCGTCGCCGCGATCGCGTCGCGCAGAGGGGGAACCCGATCGAGCGACCACGCGACCTTGAGTGGGAGGAAGGACCGGTATCCCATCAGGATCTCGTCGCTGCCGTCGCCACCGAGGGCGACTTTGACGTGTTCGCGCGTGATCGTGCTCAGGAGGAACGTCGGGAAGATCGACTGGTCGCCCATCGGTTCGTCCAGCACTTCGGCGATACGCGGGATCAGATCGCGCATGCGAGCGGAGGCGAACACTTCGAGGTGGTGCTTCGTGCCCAGTGCACCCGCCGCCAAGGTCGAATAGCGAGACTCGTCGAAGCCCTCCTCCTCGAAGCCGATGGAGAAGGACTGGACGTCGTCGGCGTGGCGACGCATGTAATAGCCGACCGTGGTCGAATCGAGGCCGCCGCTGAGGAAGAGGCCCACGGGCACGTCGGCGATTAGGCGCCGGCGCGTGGACTCGTCGAGCAGGCGGTCCAGCTCAGCTACCGACCCCTCGCGCCGTCGGCGAGGTTGCACGCGGGGTTCCCAATAGCGAGTCACATCGTACGACTCGGCGGTGAGCTCCGCGTAACAGCCGCCGAGAAGTTTCGACGTACCATCGAGGATCGTCCGTGGCCCGATCGTGTAATCAAAGGCCAGAAACTGCTCCAAGGCGACGAGGTCGACGTCGCGGGCAACGCCCGGGACACACAGGACGGCCTTGAGCTCCGATCCAATCGCAAAGCCGCCGGCGCAGCGACTGATGTAAAGCGGCTTCTTGCCAAGGCGATCCCTGGCGAGGGTGAGGGTCCTTTGAGCGCGGTCCCAAACCGCCACGGCGAACATCCCGTTCAGCCGACTCCACAACTGGTTGCCCCATCGTGCGAACCCGTGCACCAACACTTCGGTGTCGCTGTGGTCGCTGCGGAACCGCTGGCCGAGGGAGCTCAACTCTCGACGGAGCTCCGGTGCGTTGTAGATCTCTCCGTTGAAGACGAGGCAGTGAAGATCTCCGTCGCTCCACATCGGCTGGTGGCCACCGTCGATGTCGACGATGCTCAGCCGACGCATCCCAAGGGCGACGCCCTCGTCCTCGAGGACGCTCACGCCACGATCGTCTGGCCCTCGGTGGACCAGCGAATCAGTCATCGCGTCGATGGTCTCGCGTAAGCGCATGGGGCGCGATGTCACGATGGCGCTGATGCCGCACATGATTCGGCGCTGAAAATCGAGCCGGTTCCGCGCTCGGCGACCCCGTGCCCCTCGTAAAACCCCCGCGGTGCCGAGTCCAGAATGACCTCGGCGAACTGTTGGGCCATTGAAGCAGGATTGCCAGACGCTGTCGACCGCAAGAGGAAACCGGTCCCCGGGGCCCAGGGCCGTATAATCGCCGGCTCGCATGTCACCGATGGCATATCGGCGACGCCGGGCCCGGGTGCGCTCTATGGAGCCCGCCGAGAACGACGCCCGGTGGGATGAGTACACGCTCACCAACCTCGGGAACGGCCATCCCTTGTCATGGCTGATCGAGGTCTGGCGCTACCACGACCCTCTGTATCGCGAGCTGCAACGCGTCGTCCCAGAGCGGGGACGCGTTCTGGAGGTCGGCGCTGGGGGTGGTCCGAATCTCCTGTGGCTGGCGGGCCACGGCTATGAGGCCGTTGGAGTCGAGTATCGGCCGAAGGTCGTCGCTGCGGCGCGCGAAGTGGCGGAGACGTTGAGCGTGGACGTCGCCTATTACACGGGAGATGCGTTCGACCTGTCCGACTACCGAGACTTCGATGCCGTCTTCTCGGTCGGAATGATCGAGCACTGGCCATACGCCGACTCTCTCCGAGCGATCCGCGAGCAAGCCGCGTGCGCCCGAACGGTGCTGGTGGCGATCCCCACGCCGTACACGCGCTTCGGAGCCGGTGTGACGGACGAGCGCTTCTACTCCAAACGTGAGTTTGCCGAGTTGTTGTGCGCTGCAGGCTTGCGCAATGTGCGCGTGTTCGGCTACGGAGACGTCGCTGGAATCATCGGCCGCATCAGCCGCTCCATCGTCCCGGACATCCCGTATCGTCGGCTCTTCTTGCGCCACCTGAGGTGGCCCAGCAGCTCGCTCGTCGGCATCGGCACCTCACCGGCATCTTGAGCAGGCCAACCCCGACTTGCGCTAACGGTGGTCGGTGGCAGCCCCGATGCGTGGGTTGACGGTCAACATTGCGCGCATGTGGCACTCGGAATACGGCAATGCCGCCAGCCGGGCGACCGGAGCCAGCAGCCGAGCGCGACCCTCCGTGGATGCCAACATATCCGCCTCTACGAAGGCGACTTTCTGAAACCACCTGCCGAATGCGAGCTCGAGCGCGTTGCGCCCCACGTAGTTCGTCTCATCGTGAAGAAAGCGTTCGTTTCGTAGGACCGTCTCCAGCGCACCAAGGCCGCGCTGGAACTCGTTGCGGACGCCCACTTTGGCCCAAAAAGCCAACCACCACCGAGGTCGGAACGTGCCGGCGAGCGGCACGAGGACATGGCACTCGATGGGCCGATACCGCGACGGGAAGAAGTGCAAGCCGACGCCGTGTGGCCGAAGGACCCGTGACAGCTCCCGGATTGCCTCGTCGGGATTCATGACATGCTCGAAGACCTGCTCGGAGTAGACGAGATCGAACTCTCCGTCGCCGAACGGCAACCGGTACGGCGAACTGCGAATGGTGCGGAGCCGACCGCCGAGATCGTCATCCGGCGCGACGATGTCGCATCCCCAGGCGTCGAAGCCGGCCTCGAGCCAGGCGTGGACTGAGGCCCCGTCCCCGCACCCGAAATCGAGAACGCGGGCCGCGGGGCCCGGTGCGACACCCCGTCGCTGAAGCACCCGCAGATGAAGGTCCCGCTCGCGGCGCGCTCGCGTCATCGCCGTCGAGGGCGCCATGATCGCCGTCACGGCCACATTTTGCCGTGGTGGCCGGTCAGGGTGCGTTGTGGAAAGCCAGCTACGTCGTCGTGGCGACCTGGCTCGGACCAAGAACGTAGGCCCGGGAGATTCCGTTGAATTCGGGGCCGACTGTGCGTTCGGGACCTTAAAGTGGGATCTGAAATGACGAGCGACGAGTCAGCCGCGCTGACCTATGCGTCCTACCTGGCGCTCGACGACGTCCTGGGCGCCCAGCGCCCGCGCTCCGAGGAGCACGACGAGCTGCTGTTCATCGTCATCCACCAGATCTACGAGCTGTGGTTCAAGCAGCTCCTGCACGAGTTCACCTACCTCCAGCGGCGTCTGGAGATGGGCGACAGCTCGCGCGTGCTGGGGACCCTGAAACGCGTGCTGACCATTCTCAAGACGATCGTCGCGCAGATCGACGTGCTCGAGACCATGACCCCGCGGCAGTTCACGACCTTCCGCAACCGCCTCGACGCCGCCAGCGGCTTTCAGTCCGCGCAGTTCCGGGAGCTCGAGGCGATTCTCGGCCGCCGCGACATGGCCGCCGCCGACCGCTACCCGCCGGAGTCCGACGCGCGGCAGCGGATCGCCGACGCGATGGCGCGGCCGAGCCTCCTGGACTCCTTCCTGCGCTACCTGGCGGCGCAGGGCTTCGGCGTCCCCCGCGCGGCGCTCGAGCGCGACGTCACCGAGCCGGCGGCCCCGTCGGAGGCGGTGCAGAACGTGCTCGTCGACGTCTACCGCGTCGACGGTCCCGAGGCGCAGGTGTGCGAGCGCCTGGTCGATGTCGACGAGGGCCTGCAAGAGTGGCGCTACCGCCACGTCAAGATGGTCGAGCGGACCATCGGCGACAAGGCCGGGACGGGCGGCTCGTCGGGCGCGGCCTACCTGCGCACGACGCTCTTCGACGCCGCTTTCCCCGACCTGTGGGCGGTGCGCCGCCGCCTGTGAACCCACTGGCGGACCACTACACGCGCTTTCGCGTCGCCGAGCGGCTGCTGCTGACCGGGCACTCGCACCAGGCGTGGCCCGATGTTGCGCTCGAGGGCCAGGTCCAGGCCTTCGAGGACGCCGCGCACCAGGTCGACGAGAAGTGGGATAGGGCGTTCGCCAAAGCCGAGGAGGTGCGCGGGGGCTATCGGCGGCTGCTCGGCGACCCCGGCGGCGAGATCGTCCTGGGCACCAACACCCACGAGCTCATCCTCCGCCTGCTCTCGGCTCTCGACCTGCGCGGGCGGCCGCGCCTGGTGAGCACCGACGGCGAGTTCCACACGCTGCGCCGCCAGCTCGGGCGGCTGGCCGA
>JBKPLL010000077.1:0-11357 GCA_046731605.1 Actinomycetota bacterium
ACGACGCCCTGGGCACCACCTCAGCCTCGAACACCCGATCGAGGGGGACATAGTCGCGGAGCTACCTCCCAGGGCGACGTGCACACCGCGACGACTAAGCGAGCCGCTCCTCCGAGGGCGGCTCGCCGTCTCTTGAGGCGGCTCACCCTCCTGGGTGGGCTTAGCCGGGAGGTTTCTCAGGCGAGTCCTTCCCCGCCGTCTTCCTTCCTGCTCGGCTGCTCGGCTGGTGCTGATAGATTCGGCGCGCGCCGTCCGTCCGTCGATGGAGACGACCTGGGCGAGAGCACCTATTCGGTGCCGATCAAGCCGGACGACGTGATCCACGTCAACGGCGGGCAGAAGTTCCGGGTTCTCGATGTTGTGCCGCCCGAGGAGAAACCGCTTGCCGGCCTTCTGAAGGTCGAGGCGGCTTAGTTGCCAGAGTAGGCGAGATTCGGTGTGTGCACCGGTGTGTGCATCATCCGCTCTTTCAGGGCCACCGCGGCACACCCGACCCGCATGGTTGAGCGGAACCCGCTTACGCATGCAGGCCGAAATGCGCCAGGCAGGAATCGAACCTGCGACCTCGCGCTCCGGAGGCGCGCGCTCTATCCCCTGAGCTACTGGCGCGGGGAGGGCCAGTCTACCGGCGGTCGGGCGTTGGTACGTTCCGGCCGTGGAGGTCTCGGCGCGGATCGGCACGCTCGAGCTGGCAGAGACGTTCGTCATCTCGCGCAGCGCGCGCGACAGCGAAGACGTCGTGGTCGTCGAGTTGCGGCACTCGGGCGTATCCGGCTTCGGCGAGGCGCAGCCGATCGACCGCTACGAGGAGTCGGTCGAGTCGGCGTTGGCGTACGTCGAGGAGCACGCGGGGCTGCTGGGGGACGACCCGTTCGCACTCGAGGAGGTGATGGAGCGGCTCCCCGCGCGCGAGTTCGCCGCCCGCGCGGCGCTGGATGCCGCGCTCCACGACCTGCAGGGAAAGCTGCTCGGCCAGCCCGTCTGGCGGCTGCTCGGGCTGCGCCGCGCCGGCCCGCCGACGAGCTGGACGGTGTGGCTCGGCGATCCCGACGGCATGGCGCGCCGCGCCGAGAAGGCGCTCGACCGCTTCCGGCGCCTCAAGCTCAAGCTCGGCGGCCGCGACGGGCTCGACGTCGAGCGCGTCCGTGCCGTCCGCGGCGTCGCCGGCGAACTGCCGCTCCAGGTCGACGTCAACGAGGCGTGGAGCCTCGACGAAGCGCTCGAGTCGCTCGGGCCGCTCGCCGAGCTAGGTGTCGAGTACTGCGAACAGCCGCTGCCCGCCGGCGACCCGGGCGGCCCCGAGCTGAAGGAGCGCTCGCCGGTCACGATCTACGTCGACGAGGACTGTCACACGCTCGGGGACGTCGCGTCGTGTGTGGCCCGAGCCCACGGGATCAACGTCAAGCTCGCGAAGTCGGGCGGGATCCGCGAGGCGATCCGGATGGTGCACGCCGCCCGCGCGAACGGGCTCGGCTGCATGCTCGGCTGCATGGTCGAGTCGGGGCTCGGGATCTCCGCCGGTGCGCAGGTCGCTTCCCTCTTCGACCACGTCGACCTCGACGGCAACCTCCTGCTCGCACACGACCCGTGGCCGGGCGTCCCGTTCGTCGACGGGGTCCAGCTTCCACCGGAGGAACCGGGGCTCGGTGTCCACGCGGTATCTGCTGCTCGCTGAGGGCTCGTCGGGCGACCCGCTCTACGGCAAGACGATGCGCGGCGTGCTCCGCTACCGGCGGGAGGACGTGGCGGCGATCCTCGACTCGACGCGGGCGGGGGAGACCGAGGCGGGCGTCCCCATCGTCGCGAGCGTCGAGGAGGCGCTTCCGCTCGGGCCGACGACGGCGCTCGTCGGGGTCGTCACGCAGGGCGGCTACTTCCCGCCCGCATGGATGGAGCTCTTGCGCAGCTGCGTCGAGCACGATCTCGACCTCGAGAACGGGCTGCATGTCTTCCTCGCGGACGATCCCGACCTCTGCGCGCTTGCAGCCGTGCGCGGCGTCGAGCTGCGTGACCTGCGGCGCCCGCCGGCGGATCTCTCCACCGCGACCGGTGAAAACCTCTCGGTCGACGCCACGATCGTCCTCACGGTCGGCTCCGACTGCGCGATCGGGAAGATGACCGTCTCCTGCGAGCTCGACCTCGAGGCGCGGCGGCGGGGCCTCCGCTCGGTCTTCGTCCCGACCGGGCAGACCGGCATGGTGATCGCGGGCTGGGGGATCGCGGTCGACGCCGTCGTCGCCGACTTCCTCGGCGGTGCCGCCGAGCGCCTCGTCGTCGAGGGGCGCGACCGGGGCGGCGAGCTCCTCTGGGTCGAGGGTCAGGGCTCGCTCGTGCACCCGGTGTACTCCGGGGTCACGCTCGGCCTTTACCACGGGAGCGTCCCGCACCTGCTCGTGCTCTGCCACGAGGCCGGCCGGGCCGAGATCGAGGGCGCCGGGGGCGGGTCGCATGCGATCCCGCCGCTGCGCGAGCTCGTCGAGCTGCACGAGCGGATGGCCCTGCCCATCCGCCCGGCGCGCGTCGCAGCGGTCGCGCTCAACACGTGTGCGCTCGGGGAGGAAGCCGCGCGCGCCGCGATCGAGGCGGCAGAGTCGGACACGGGGCTGCCGGCGGACGATCCCGTCCGGTTCGGAGCCGCGAAGCTCGTCGACGCGGTGCTCGCTGCGCGATGATTGTCGCCGTCATCTCGGACACGCATCTGCCGCGCGGGACACGCCGGATCCCGGAACCGTGTCTCGACCGGCTCCGCAGGGCCGATCTGATCCTCCACGCGGGCGACCTCACGGCGGCCTCCGTCCTCGACGAGCTCGAGACGCTCGGGCCTCCGGTCCACGCGGTCCACGGGAACATGGACGACGCCGCGCTCCGTGACCGGCTGCCTGGAACGCTCGTCGTCGACGCGGGTGGGCTCTCGCTCGGCATGACCCATGACGCCGGCCCGCGCACGGGGCGTGAGCAGCGGCTCGTGGCCCGGTTCCCGGGCTGCGCCGCCGTCGTCTACGGCCACACGCACGAGCCGCAGGTGGCGCGCGTGGGGGAAACCTGGATCCTCAATCCGGGCTCGCCGACCGAGCGACGGCGGTCGCCGTCGCACACGATGCTAGTCCTCGCAGTGGCCGACGAATCGATCAGACCCGAGTTGATCCCGCTGACTTGACAACCGAACATCTGTTCGTCTAGCATGCGAACAGATGTTCGGGAAGCTCCTGATCCTCGTGTGTATCGCAGCCGTCGCCGTGGGCCTCGCAGCCCGCGGTTCGAGCGGCGCCGGGCCGAAGCGCACCTACGTCGTGCGGCCGGGCGACACGCTCTGGTCGGTCGCGCAGCGCACGTACGCCGGCGATCCGCGGCAGGGCGTCTGGGAGCTCCAGGAGCGCAACCACCTCGCCTCGGCGACGATCGTCCCGGGTGAAAAGCTCGTTCTGCCCTAAGTCGCACCGGGCAGGTCGAGCCCGAACGTGTAGACCTTCTCGCCGCGGAAGAGCCGCTGCTCAGGATCCCACGGGAACCAGATCAGGACCTTCCACTCGAGCCGGCCCTCTCTGGGTGGCTGGCCGAGCCACGGTGCCTGCTGGGTCGCCGACACGTCCGCCTCCTCGCATACGCCCTGGGGGCCGATCACGATGTCGGTCAGGTCGAAGCGGATGTCCGGGAAGGCGGTCAGCAGCTCGGTGTAGAAGCGCCGCGCGCCGTCGTGCCCCTCCCAGCGATGGCCGGTCTGGACGAGCTCGTACACGCAGTCCGGGGTGAGCGTGGAGATCAGGCCGGCCAGGTCACGCGCGTCCTCCGCGACCGAGTGCGTCTTGTACAGCTCCCGGACCTCGCGGTAGAGGTCGGGTGTGAATTCGCGCCGGTAGACCTCGAGCACGGTCGGGTCGGCCATGGGCCGAGCCTACAACGTCACGCGGAAACGAGTTCGTCGGCCATGGGATCGGTTTCGAACAGCTCCGGCAGGGGGTGCACGACGCCATCGACATAGCGCGCAAGGGCCGTCTCCTCGGCGTTGAGCGCCTCGCTCTTCAGGGAGCGGGAGAGCATCGAGCCGAGCGCGAGCCCGGCGCCGGCGCAGATCAGCGCCGAGTGAAGAGAAGACCCGAAGGAGCGTGAGCGACCGTTCGAGGTCGACCCCGCGCCGCAGCGGCTTGCGGTGTGCCACCAGCGGGATATCGGCCGCGCCAGACGGTGAAATCAGTCCCCCGTTCCTAGAATCGCCGGGTGGACCTCGACGTCGTCTTCCTCGGCACTGCGGCCTCGATGCCGACCGCGCAGCGCGGACCTGCGGCACTGGTCGTTCGCCGCGGCAGCGAGCGGCTGCTGTTCGACTGCGGCGAGGGGACGCAGCGGCAGCTGCAGCGGTCGGCGATCGGCCTCCCCGACCTGCAGGAGATCTTCCTCACGCACTTCCACGCCGACCACTTCCTCGGCCTGCCGGGGATGCTGAAGACGTTCGCGCTGCGCGGCCGCGATGAAACGCCGCTCACGGTCTACGGGCCGCGTGGGCTGCGCGAGCTGTTCAAGCGGTTGCATCCGTTCCTCGGTCGGCTGCCGTACCCGCTGACCGTCATGGAGCTCGAGGCGGGGGAGCGGCTCGAGCGCGGCGAATACACGATCAAGGCCTTCGCGGTCGAGCACGGGGCGGAGGCGCTCGGCTACACGATCGCCGAGCCGGAGCGGCCCGGGCGCTTCGACGTCGCTGCTGCGGACGCGCTCGGAGTGCCGGACGGCCCTGCGCGAGGCCGACTGCAGGCGGGGGAGGAGGTGACGGTCGACTCGGGCCGCACGGTGACTCCGGCCGACGTGCTCGGGCAGCCGCGGGCGGGACGCAAGCTCGTGCTCACCGGCGACACCGCGCCTTCGCCGCTCGTCGTCCAGGCTGCGCACGAAGCGGATCTGCTCGTCCACGAGGCGAGCTTCCTCTCCGACGAAGCCCAGCGAGCGCGAGAGACGATGCACTCGACGGCCGCGGAAGCCGCAGAGGTCGCGCGCCTCGCGCAGGTACGCCTGCTCGCGCTCACGCACGTCTCGCCGCGCTACTTCGGGCCCGAGCTCGCCGACGAGGCCCAGGCGATCTTCCCGGGGACGGTCGTGCCGCGCGACTTCGACCTGATCGAGGTGCCGTTTCCCGAGCGTGACGCACCGCGGCTCGTCAAGAGCGGGGCGCGGCCGCCTCGTAGCGAACCGGTTGAAGTCCCTATGATCGAGCCTTCATGAGTGGAAAGGTTCAGCTCGCGGTCGTGGGGGACGTCGCCGAGGCGGAGGAGCTCCAGGAGATCCTCCGCAACGCGGGCATCGACTCCTCGATCGAGCAGCTGCCGGAGGAGGACGCGGTCAGCGTCTTCGTCCCCGAGGGCGAGCGCGAGACGGCGCAGGAGGCGATCGAGGCGCTCACGGAGCCAGACGACCTCATCTCCGAGCCATAGCTCGCTGAGACAGGCGTGAACAAGGCGTACATCTCGGCCGCCAGCGGGACGAGATCGTCGATGATCGAGGCGGCGGCCCTGCGGCTCGAACACGTGTCGCTCGATCCCGAGAGCGAGCTCGGGGCAGAAGAGCGATCGCTTCGACCCACGCCCTCCATCGGTCCCTGACGCCTTCCTCGGCCCGCGTGGCGCGCTCCCCGGCGCGGTAACCTTCGGCCAAATGCCGACCATGGCCTTCTTCCGTGGCAGGGCGCGCCTCACCGCAGGCGCGGCCGCGCGGTCGCCACGCTCTTCGTAGTCGCGCCTTCGCCGACGAGCTCGTCCGGGACGCCGGAGTCCGGCCCGGGAGGCTCGTGCTCGACCTCGGCGCCGGCGGCGGCGCACTGACGCGCGCGCTCGCCGACGCCCAAGCCCGCGTGCGCGCGGTCGAGCTCGACCCGGCCGCGCTGCGTCAGCTGAGGACACGCTTCGGTGACGATCCACGCGTCGACGTGGTCGCGGGCGACGCGACGTTCGTGCCGCTGCCCGCCGAGCCGTTCGCAGTCGTCGCGAACCTGCCCTTCGCTGCTGGCACGGCGATCCTGCGCCGGCTGCTCGGCTGCCCGGGCGTACCGCTGACACAGCTCGACGCGATCGTGGAGTGGGGACTCGCCGCAAAGCGGACGGCGGTCTGGCCATCGACCCTGCTCGGCTGCACCTGGGGAGCCTGGTACCAGCTGAGCCTCGTGCGGCGCGTTTCGCGCGCCTGCTTCGCTCCGCCGCCGAGCGTCGACGCTGCGGTGCTGCGCGCGGTGCGGCGCTCCGAGCCGCTCGTCGCGCCGAAGGAAGCGGCCGAGTACGAGGCAGTGCTGCAGCACGCGTTCGCTGCCCGCACGTCGCTCGACCGGATCCTGCCGCGTGGCGTCGTCCACCGGGTGGCCCACGAGCTCGGTTTCGACCCGCACGCCGCCGCGCGCGACCTCGATGCGCGGCAGTGGGGCCGGCTCTACGCCGCGGTCAGACCTGCCAGGCGCCTCCGGCGAGCAGCGGGATCTCGTCGCCGTCGCGGGTCACGCCGCTGACGGTGACCTCGGCCGAACCGATCATGAAGTCGACGTGGACCTTGCTCTCGTTGATCCGCGGCAGGTCGGCGGGGTCTGCGATCGGGTGCGAGTAGGCGTCGCCGAGCGCGAGGTGGCTCGCCGAGTTCTCGTCGAGCAGCGTGTTGAAGAAGGTGCGGCCGAGTTTGCCGATGCGGCTCTCGCCGTCGACGAGCGCAACCTCGCCGAGCCGCGCGGCGCCCTCGTCGGTCGCACAACGCTCGCGCAGGGTCTCGGCGTTCGCGTCAGCCTCGATCTCGACGGCGCGGCCCTCCTCGAACCGGATCCGGAGACCGGTCAGCAGGGAGCCGCCGACGTCGAGCGGCTTGGTCGCAGTGACGACGCCCTCGGTCCGCTCGGGATCCGGAGTCGTGAAGAGCTCCTCCGTCGGGAGGTTGGGGACGTGCTGGATCCCCGTGCGCGTCGTCGCGCGGCCGCCCTCCTTCGCGAAGCGCGAGCTGGGGAGAAGGCCCACTGTCAGGTCGGTGCCCGGCCCGAGGAAGCGCACCGCGTCGAGTTCGAGCTCGTCGAGGCGGGACGCGGCCCGCCAGATCTCACCGATCCGCTGCTGCCAGGCCTCGATCGGGTCCGGCTCGTCGAGCCGGCAGACGTGCTCGACGTCCCGCCAGAGCGCGTCGAGCGCTGCCGCAGGGTCGAGGTCCGGGAAGACGGCCCGCGCCCACGCCTCGGTGGGGAAGGGCGAGATCGTCCAGGCGACGGAGCGCTCGTCGACGACCTTGAGGGACTCGGGCAGGCCGGGCAGCCGGTCGCGGCCCGCCCGCGCGGGATCGGTCCCGGCGAGGAGCCCGGGCGGAATCGCCGGCGTGAGGACGATCCGCGCGGCGTCGAGCTCGCCGAGGTCGAGTAGACGGCGACCGAGCCACGGCGGTACCCAGGAGAGCGACTCCGCCGCGGCTGCCTCGATCCGGATCCGCTTGACTCGCGGGTCGAAGTAGGCGACGTCCACGTAGCGCGCGCCGCGCTCATACGCGCAGCGGACGATGCGGTGGACGAGCGGCGCCGCCTCGGGGGCCGCGTCGACGGCCACGACCTGATCCGGTTGGACGTTGGCGCCGAAGCCGACGATCAGCTCGGCATAGCGGTCGAGCAGCTCCTCGTTCACCGCGGGGACGGTATAGCGTCGCGGAAACGATCTGCTCTGGCTGACGCGCCGTTCGTCCGGCGGGGCAGCTAAAGTCCGCCGAGCACGCACCCCTTTAACCCGGTCCAGCGAGGTCGGAAAGGAGTCGGATGAACACGCACGCGCCCGAACAGGGCAAAACCCTCCTCGACGCCGACGGGCTCGGGAGGACCCTTTCCAGAATCGCCCACGAGATCATCGAGGGCAACCCCGAGCTCGAGGACGTCGCGCTCGTCGGGATCCAGACCCGCGGCGTCCCGCTCGCGCGGCGGCTCGCGCGCCTGATCTTCGAGCGCGCAGGAGTCGAGCCTGCGCTCGGCGCCGTCGACATCACCTTCTACCGCGACGACGTCAGCGTCCGCGGCGGCGAGGCCCCGCTCGCGGCGCAGCCGCTCGTCCGCGCGACGCAGCTCGACTTCCCGCTCGACGGTCGCACGGTCGTGCTCGTCGACGACGTCCTCTACACCGGCCGCACAATCCGCGCGGCGATCGAGGCGCTCTTCGACTACGGCCGCCCGGCACGCGTCCAGCTCGCCGTGCTCGTCGACCGCGGCCACCGCGAGCTGCCGATCCGCCCGGACTACGTCGGCAAGAACCTGCCCACCGCGCGCGGCGAGCGGATCCAGGTGCAGCTCGTCGAGGTGGACGAGCTCGACGCCGTCCTGCTCGTCTCGACCCCCGAGGAGGAGAGCCGATGATTCGCCTCGTTACCGACGACCTGAGGCCGCCGGGCGACCCGCCGAAGCGGCATCTCCTCTCGGTCGGCGACCTGACGCGCGAGGACGTCGAGCGCCTGCTCGGCACGGCGCGCACGTTCGAGACCTCGCTCGAGCGGCACGTGAAGAAGCTGCCGACGCTCAAGGGGCATCTGATCGTGAACCTGTTCTACGAGTCCTCGACCCGCACGTCGTCCTCGTTCGAGCTGGCGGCGAAGCGGCTGTCGGCCGACACGCTCAACGTCAAGTCGGTGGGCTCCTCGGTGGACAAGGGCGAGTCGCTCAAGGACACCGCGCTCACGCTCGGCGCCTACGACCCCGACGTGATCGTGATCCGGCATCCCCAGATCGGCGCGCCGCAGCTCGTCGCCCGGGTCACCGACGCGCACGTCGTCAACGCCGGGGACGGTAAGCACCAGCATCCGACGCAGGCGCTGCTCGACCTCTACACGCTGCGCGAGGAGCTCGGGCGGCTGGAGGGGCTCCACGTCGCGATCGTCGGCGACGTCCTGCACTCGCGCGTCGCCCGCTCGCTCGTGCAGGCGTTCGCGCTGGTCGGGATCCGGGCGACCCTCGTGGGGCCACCGGCGCTGCTCCCCCGCGAGTTCCCGGCCGAGACGACCGCTGACATCGAGGCGATCCGCGACGCCGACGTCGTCTACGTCCTCCGCATGCAGAACGAGCGGATGGAGCCCGGCGCGAACTTCGTGCCGAGCCTGCGCGAGTACACGGCGCGCTGGGGGATCACGTCCGAGCGGCTGCGGCCGGGGCAGAAGGTCATGCACCCCGGACCGATGAACCGCGGCGTCGAGATCGACCCGGTCGTCGCCGACTCGGCCGACTCGCTGATCACGAGACAGGTCCGCTCGGGGCTGGTCGTGCGGATGGCCGTCCTGTACGACGTGCTCACCGGCGGCCCCGTCGGCGTGCAGGCGCTCGCCGCGGCGGAGGTCGCGTGATGCTCTGGCAGAAGGAGCTACCGGGAGCAAACCTGGTTTTCCGCGGCGCCCGCGTGCTCGATCCCACCGAGGGGATCGACGGGCGGCTCGAGGTGCGGATCGACCACGGGACGATCGCCGAGGTCGCCGAGACCGTGGACGCGAACGGGCATCGCGTCGTCGATGCGGACGGGCTCGTGCTCGCGCCGGCCTTCGTCGACCCGCACGTCCATCTGCGCACGCCAGGCCGCGAGGACGAGGAGACGATCGCGACCGGCACAGCAGCCGCGGCGGCGGGCGGCTACTGCGCCGTCCTCGCGATGCCCAACACCGACCCGGTCGTCGACTCCGCCGCGACGCTCGGTGCCCTCGTCGAAGCCGCGAGAGGCGAGGCCGAGGTACCGGTCGGCTTCCTCGCCGCGATCACGCGTGGCCAGCGCGGGGAGGAGCTGACCGAGATGGGCGAGCTCGCCGAGACCGGCGCGGTCGCCTTCTCGGACGATGGCATGCCGGTCTCCTCTGCGGGGCTGATGCGGCGGGCGCTCCAGTACGCCTCAGTCACCGACCGGCCGCTCGCGCTGCATTGCGAGGAGCCGACGCTATCGCACGGCGGCCACGTCCACGAGGGACGCGTCGCAGCCGAGCTCGGCTTCGCCGGCTACCCCTCGGTCGCCGAGTCCGTGGCGGTCGAGCGCGACCTCTCGCTCGCCGGCTACGAGCGCGGACGCGTGCACGTCCTCCATCTCTCGGCCGCGGAGTCGGTCGACGCACTGCGCCGCGCGCGCGACGCGGGCGTCGCGGCGACCGGCGAGGCGACCCCGCACCATCTTGTGCTGACGGACGACGCGGTGCGCTCCCTCGACCCGAACGTGAAGATGAACCCGCCGCTACGGGCCGAGCAGGATCGCGTCGCGCTGCTCGAGGCGCTGCGCGACGGGACGATCGAGGCGATCGCCACCGACCACGCGCCGCACGCCGCGCACGAGAAGGACGTCCCGTTCGAGGCGGCTCCGTTCGGGGTCACCGGCCTCGAGACGGCGTTCTCCGTGCTGTACACGCATCTTGTCCAGCCGGGCGTGCTGAGTCTCGAGACGCTGCTCGAGCGGATGTCGGCCGGGCCGGCGCGGATCTTCGGGCTCGACCGGCCGCGGGTGGCGACCGGCGCGCGGGCGAACCTCGTCCTGCTCGACCTCGAGCGGGAGTGGACGGTCGGCGAGCAGCCCTTCCGCTCGCGCTCGGGCAACTCCTGGCTGCTCGGCTCGACGCTGCGAGGCGCGACACGGCTGACGCTCGCCGGCGGGGCGGTGGCGTTCGAGTGAGCTATCTCGTTCTGGCGGACGGAACGGTGTGGCGCGGCGAGTCCGTCGGCGCCGAAGGCCACGCGCCGGGCGAGGCCGTCTTCACAACGGGCATGTCCGGCTACCAGGAGGCGGTAACCGACCCGAGCTTCGAGGACCAGCTCATCTGCTTCACGGCGCCGATGGTCGGCAACTACGGCGTGGCCGCGGAGCGGAGCGAGTCCGCTCGCACCCACGCCCGGGCCGTGCTGATGCGCGAGGCCCGCGGGCCGGAGTGGACCGACTGGCTCCGGGAACGCGGCGTCGTCGCGCTGACGGGGATCGACACGCGGAGCCTCGTCCTCCACCTCCGCGACGCCGGCTCGGCGCCCGCCGTCGCGGTCGCCTCCGACCTCCCGGTCGAGGCGGCCATCGAGCTCGCAGAGCAGCAGCCGTCGATGCTCGGTCGCGCGCTCGTCGAGGACGTCTCGACGGACGAGCCGTACGTCTACGCCGAGAAGGGCCGCGTGCGGATCGGAGTCGTGGACTACGGCGTCAAGAACTCTGTCCTGCGGCGGCTCGCGAAGGCCGGCGCCGCGGTGACCGTCCATCCGCACGACACGCCCGCCGACGAGCTCGCCGGCTACGACGGCGTCCTGCTCTCACCGGGCCCGGGCGACCCCGAGCCGCTCGCCGCGGAGACCGAGACGGTGCGGCAGCTGCTTGGACGCACGCATGTCCTCGGCATCTGCCTCGGCCACCAGCTCATCGCGCGCGCGACCGGCC
>JBKPLL010000078.1:0-11492 GCA_046731605.1 Actinomycetota bacterium
ACCCGGAACTTCTGCCCGCCGTTGACGTGGATCACGTCGTCCGGCTTGATCGGCACCGAATAGGTGCTCTCGCCCAGGTCGTCTCCATCGACGGACGGACGGCGCCCGCCGAATCTATCAGCACCAGCCGAGCAGCCGAGCAGGAAGGAAGACGGCGGGGAAAAACTCGCCTGAGAAACCTCCCGGCTAAGCCCACCCAGGAGGGTGAGCAGCCTCAAGAGACGGCGGGCCGCCCACGGAGGAGCGGCTCGGGTAGTCGTCGCGGTGTGCACGTCGCCCTGGGAGGTAGCTCCGCGACTATGTCCCCCTCGATCGGGTGTTCGAGGCTGAGGTGGTGCCCAGGGCGTCAATGTCGAAACCCGCGCCGGATGGCCCCGCTACACCCAGCCGATCTCGCGGTCGATGTCGAGCAGCCCTCGAGCGAGGAGTTCGCCTTAGACGCGTTGCTGCCGAGGGACGTACTGTCGAGGCTTGGGGACGACGCGCCAGCTCGAGCCATCCGGGCTGACCAGAACCACCACCGTTTTCTTATCACCGGATGAGAATGAGAGACGGCATTGGAATGTCCGTCTGTCGCTCTTCACGCAGGTCACGTCTCGAATGTGGGTGCCGGGGCGAGCGTGGGTGAGCTTCTGATGTTGGTGGAGGAACCTATTCCCTAGCCTTTTCAGTTGAGCTTCAAGCGTGTCCCGTCGAGGGACTTCCTCGGGACTGTCGCGGAGCCGTGTCCGCTGCCGCAACTCGTGAGGACAAGGGTGATCGCGACCAACAAGACCAGTGCGCGCGCGGCCATCTCGTGCACATATTCCCAATCACCGAGAACGCGAGCACGCCGTGCGTTCCGGGCTGACGGGCCGAAGATGAAACCGCAGGAGCCGCAGACGAGCTGCCTTGGCGGCTCAACCGTCACTCGTGACCATCCCCGAAATTCGGCGCCCCGGAGGGCTGGGGATCGACTCCTTCCGGGGCGCGCAGCTTCCTCAGTATTGGTGGGCGGGATAGTCGTCTCGCCTGGTTAGGAAGCGTGATCTCTTTCTACCTCCACGCGAGCCACTGAGCATCCGTGGAAGCCCTGATGACGTTCACCGGAACAGGCCATCTCCAGGACGTCTGCCGCGGATCGCGCCGCCGGCAGTGCCCGGTCCGACGCACGGAATCCCTCGCAGAGCCACGGCGTCAGCCGGGTCGTGATACCAGCGAACCTCGGCGGCCTGGCGTTCTCGCCGCACGACCTCCGGCACCGGCGGATCTCGCTCCTGCACCTTGGCGGGGTTCCGCGGGCGCGGATCGGCGAACACGTCGGCCAGCGCAACCTCGCCGTGACGGCGAACACGTACACGCACGTCCTGCCAGACGAGACGGAGCTCGACTACGAGGAGGTACTCGCATGACGAAGACGATTCACGTGCGGCCGGCTCCCGGCAACATGGGCACGGAGGTCGCCGTGTTCCGTCCAGCTGACCGAGATGGGTCGGCTGGACGGGAGACGGGATGCAACGCCCGAGAGGGGGTACACGTCCAAGCGCGCCGCGTCTGGCGCGCTCTACGGGTGGTATTGCTCATCGATCGAACGGACGGTGTCATTCCGGACTTGAATCCAGAAGGGATTGCTCGGCGTCGCCGACCTCGCGAACTTCGCAACCGTGGTTCGGGTCGAGCAGGTCGCGTGGGTCAGGACCGTGACCTGCGCATGCGCAGGCACGAGGAACGTGAGCACCTTGTGTGTCTCGTCCCGCGTATAGGTGTCGTTGGGCACATCGGCCGAGCCGGTGTCTGCGAGTGACGCACGGCTCGCGGTCAGACCGCTGAGCAGCCAGGCGGGATCGAAACGCAGCAAGTAGTGATCGCCCTTGCGCCTGAGCGAGCTGATATGCCCGTACAGCGACTGCTGGCCCGCGGGCGCGGCGCGCGGAAGGGTCGCGAATTTGCAACCGGCCTTGGCCGCAGGCGCGAGAGTGGGCCGCGAGGCCGCCGATGCCGCCGAGACGCCGGCGACCACCGCGAGGGCTGCGGCAATGATGATGAGCGAGGTCTTCATGACGATTCCTTTCAGATCGGGGTCGCCCTGAGCCTCGCTGGCCGCGGTAACGGCGCACCCACGCGCTGGTAAAGGAGGCTCATCTCGGCGTTGAAGAAAGCCCGGGTTGGGGGTGTTCCATCTGTGGCGGATCGACGGAGAAGACGAACACTCTGACCAGACGGTGCACACACCGGTGCACACACCGGGCCTCAAAATCGTCGATTAGCAGGCAGGTTCGATGCCTGCCGGGCGCATCGCCTGATGGCGCTAGCGCTGCCTCGGCGGGCGAATCGCTTCCGCGATGCCGTCCCCGACCAGATTCGTGCAGACCAGGATCACGAGGAGCACTCCCGCAGGGAAGCCCCACGACCACCAACCCTGGCCCAACTCGAAGACGTTGGCCTGGTTCTCGCCGATCAGGTTCCCGAGCGTGTTCTGCGTCGCCGTGGAGACGCCGAGGCGGAAGAAGTCGAGAGTGGCCTCGAGCACGAACACCTGCGCGAGCAGCGCGGTTGCGGCGATGATGATCGTCCCGCTGGCAGTCGGAAGCAGATGGCGCCGGAAGACTCGGCGGTCCGACGCTCCGAGCGATAGCGCGGCCTGCACGAACTCTCGCTCGCGAATCGAGGCTATCTCCGCTCGCACGACGCGCGCCACCGGGATCCAGAGGAAGACGGTGAGCGCGAAGGTCGCCTTCCACGCCGTGACGGGTGTGAAGTAGGTGTAGACCGCGAGGAAGACCACGATGAGCGGAAAGACCCCGAGCAGGTCGGTGACGCGCATGATCGCGATGTCGAGCCACCCGCCGCGATAGCCGGCGATGCTGCCGAGCCCGACACCGATGAGAGTCGCCATCGCGGTTGCCGCGAGGGCCGTGATCTCGCTCGTGTGGAGCCCGTAGAGCGTGCGCACGAGAAGGTTCTCTCCGATGGCGTCGGTGCCGAAGAGGTTCCAGTCCGTGATGGTCGGGGGATGGTTGCGCCACTCGTCCGTGAGGTGCACCAGCGCCGGAGATACGAAGTGCGGCCCGAGCGCACCGACGATGAAGATGGCAACGAGGATGAAGCCGGAGATCATCGCCACCGGTTGCCTCGTCAGTCGGCGCCAGGTCGGGGTGACAGTCCGGCGCTCCGCCGTCACCCCCGCGGCCGACGCGGTGTGAGAGACGCCCGACACCTCAGTCGAGCCTCGTCCGGGGGTCGAACAGGCCGAGGAGGATCTCGCCGATCATCGAAGCCGTGAGCATCACGCAGGCGGCAAACAGCAGCATGAGCTGGAGCTCGTACGTGTCGACGGGGGTATTGCCGTCCGCGTTCAGCTGGAGCAAGCCGATGAAGAGCGTCCCGAGCCCGCCGAGCTGGAAGATGTAGTCGACGACGAGTGCTCCCCCGAAGAGGACGCCGATGTCCGACACGACCGCCGGCACGAAGGCGACGAAGGCATTTCTCAGGGCATGACGCATGACCACGACGCGTTCGGGAAGGCCCTTGCCGCGTGCGACCGTGACGTACGGGGCATCGAGGGCGTCGACCACCGAGTTGCGTAGGTAGCGGGCGTTCAAGCCGATGAACCCGAGCGCGAGCGCGAGCGCCGGCAGCATCAGGTGGTAGATCACCTGAACGACGTGGGTCAGGCCGTGCCCCGCCGCCGGACACTGGAAGGTGTGCGGGTCGATCCCCTGTCCGTTCGGGCACTGTCCCGCCCAGCCGATCGACGGGAACCAGCCAGTCCCCCAGCCGCCCGCAATCCGGCCGAACCCCTCCTGGAAGAGGATCGCGACCACGAACACCGGGACGGCCCAGGCGATGTAGGTGGCGATGCGAAGCACGTAGTCCACGACCGAGCCGCGCATTGCCGCGGCGAGGCAGCCCACGGGGATCGCGATCACGACCACGATGACGAGCGTCAGCGCGAGCAGCAGCATCGTCCGCCCGAAGGCGCTGCCCACGATCGAGACCAGGTGGCCGCCGAGCACGCCGTCGTTGAGGCTTCGGCCGCTCGGGATGCCGCGCAGCCACACCCAGTAGTTGTGGAGGATCGGCGTCTCGCTCAGCGGGAGAAACTTCGCGGAGAAGAAGAAAAAGCTGCCGGACAGCGCCACGAACATGGCCAGAAAGCCGAGCGCGAGCCGCCGCAGGATGAAGACCCCCATCGCCTCCATTTTGTTGCTTCGGCGCCCAGATCGCAAAATCCGTTCAGGTGGTGTACGTTCGCCGCGGGGGAACGAGGCGGTGCGTGATGGCACTTGACTGGGAGCTTCGCGAGCACGGTCCAACCGACGCGGCGCAGACGGTGCTGCTCCTGCCCGGCGGCATGTGCAGCGCCGGCTCGTTTGCCGAGGTGATGGCCGAGCCCTCGCTGGCAAACCTGCGGCTCGTGGCGGCGACGCTTCCCGGCCAGACCGGTGCCGCCCCGCTCGACGACAGCAGCGTCGAGAACTACGCCCGACTCGTCTCCGAGCTGGCCGAGCAGGTCGGAGCGGACATCGTGCTCGGCTTCAGCATGGGCGCGGTCGTCGCGGTCGAGATGGTCGTCTCGGGCGCCTTCACCGGCCCGGTCGTCCTGCTCGGTGTCAGCCTGTCGACGAAGGACGAGCCGTGGTTCTTCCGGGCCCTCGTGCGGCTCGGCGCCGGCGGACTGCTGGCGAGGGCCGCAGCCTCGATGGTCAAGCGCATCCCGGCGTCGGCCGAACGTCAGGCAGAGCTGCGCACAGACTTCCGCCGGAACGTCTCCGCCGATGCGCAGCAGTCGCTGCGCGAATACGTGGGGTGGCTGGGGCGCGGCGAGGGACGCGCGCAGCGGCTGTGCGACGCCGGTGTCCCCGCCTGGGTCGTCCACGCCGAGAAGGGCGACGGAGGATTGACGGACGAGGAGCGGCGTACGCTCGAGGCGTGCCCCCACGTCCAGCTCATGACGATTCCGGGCCATGTCTTCTTCCTGCCCAACGAGGTGCCCGGTCGGATCGCGGACGTCCTCGTCCAGGCTGCCGGACGCGACTAGCCTCACCCTCTGTGCACGGCTACCTCCGTAGCCTCGATCCGCGGCTGCCGCGGGACGTCTACGTGCTCGAGCTGGGCGCGCTCGTCAACGCGTTCGGGAACGGCGTCGTGCTCCCGTTCCTGCTCATCTACCTCCACAACGTCCGCGGGATCCCCTTCGGGCTCGCGGGGAGCGCGGCGGCGGTTCAGTCGGCGGCGGCGCTCGGGAGCGGGTTCCTCGGCGGGACGCTCTCCGACCGGATCGGGCCGAAGCGCGTGCTGCTCGGATCGCTCGCGGTGATGACGGTGGCCTTCGCGCTGATGCCGCTGATCCGGACGGCGGGCCATGCGTTTGCGATCTACACGCTCTGGGGCATCGGCAGCGGGTCCTTCTGGCCCTCCCAGTCGGCCCTGCTCGCGGGTCTGACGCCGGCCGTGAGGCGCGCACCGGCCTATGGCCTGCAGCGGCTCGCGATGAACGTCGGCGTCGCGCTCGGCGGCGTCGTGGCGGGACTGATCGCCTCGGTCGGCGAACCGAGCACCTTCACCGTCCTCTTCGCGATCAACTGTGTGACCTTCGTCGGCTACATGCTCGTGCTGACCCGCGTCCGCTCGCCCGAACTGCACGAGGCACGGCTCGGCGGCAGCTGGCGCGCGGTGCTGCGGGACCGGGTCTTCACGGTCTACACGCTCCTCAACGCCGCCTTCATGACGGCCGCCATCTCGCTCGTGGTCGAGCTGCTCCCCGCGTTCGGGAAGAACGTCGCCGGGATCAGCGAGAAGGAGGTCGGGATCGTGTTCGCCCTCGACGCGGTCGGGGTCGCCGTCCTCCAGCTCCCGGTGGTGAAGCTCTCCGAGGGGCGGAGCCGGATGCGCGGCCTCGCGCTCATGGGAACCCTGTGGGCGGCGACCGCCCTCGCCGTGTGGGCGGCGGGCTCGTGGACGCGGGCCACCGCGGCGTTCGGGATCCTCGCGGCTGCTGTGATCGTGTTCGCCGTCGGGGAGTGCCTGCACGGAGCGATCCACGCTCCGCTCAGCGTCGACCTTGCGCCGCCGCAGCTGGTCGGGCGCTACACCGCTGCCGCAAGCATCTCGTGGCAGATCGGCTGGATCGTCGGCCCTGCCGCGGGCGGCTTCCTCCTCCAGCACCGGCCGCTCCTGCTCTGGCCGATCGCGGCGGCGATCAACCTCGCGTGCGCGGCGGGCGCGCTCGCCCTCGAACCCAGGCTTCCGGCGGCGGTTCGCGTGACGCCGCGCCCAGAGCCAGCTTCGGTGTTGCCAATTGCGGCGAGCGGGTAGCATTCCCGGGCCATGGCAGCGACCGTCGACCCCCTCAGTACCAATGCCCAGCCTGCCGCGCATCCGTTCGCGCCGCGCTGCTCCCGGTATCCCGGTCGTCGAGACGCGGCCCGGCCCGGCTGAGCTTCAGGCCGGCGGCGTCACCTGGGTCCATCTGCTCTCGCCGACCGTGGGGGAGGCGCAGTCGCTCGCAAGCCGCTTCGGCTGGCACCCACTCGACATCGAGGACGTCCTCTCACGGCGCCAGCGGCCCAAGGTCGACGTCTACACGGACGACGACACCCGCAACGGCGGCTACCTCTTCACCGTCCTTCACTTCCCGGTCTACGACGCGGCTGTCGGCCGCCTCAACGCCGGCGAGCTCGACGCGTTCATCGGCCCGGACTATCTCGTCACGTTGCCGGCGACCGAGCTCCGGCCGGTCAGTCTGCTCTTCCGCCGGGCCGAGGAGAGCGAGGAGTTCCGCGACCAGCTGCTCTCACGCGGCTCGGGACGCCTCTTCTACGAGGTGCTCGACGACCTCTACGACTACTGCTTCCCGATCCTCGACAAGATCGGCTTCAAGCTCGAGCAGGTCGACGAGTCGATCGGCGAGGGCGAGGGCGCGAAGGAGCTCGTCCGCGACATCCACCGCGTCAAGCAGGAGATCATCTCCTACCGCAAGATCATCAAGCCCCAGCGGCCGACGCTCCGGCAGCTCGACCGCTCGATCGAGCGGTTCCTCTCGGAGGAGCTCGAGGACTACTTCGACGACCTCGTCGACGCGTCCGAGCGGATCTGGGACCTGCTCGACAACTACAAGGAGGTCGTCGAGGCGCTCGAGGACACGAACGAGTCGCTCATCTCGCACCAGCAGAACGACATCCTCTACGTGCTCACGATCTTCAGCGTGGTGATGCTGCCGCTGACGTTCCTGACCGGCTTCTTCGGCATGAACGTCCACTTCCCCGGCTTCAACACGTGGGACGCGTTCTGGGGGAGCCTCGGACTGATGGCGGTCGTCATCGTCGGCATGCTCGCCTTCTTCCGCTGGAAGCGCTGGCTCTAGTCAAGCCGGCTAGATGGACTGGGCCCGCCCCTCCGCTCGGGGATCGAGGCCGAGGCCCGGTCACGGAGCGACAGCGACGTTTTGACCATCGACTGACCGGTCAATCAATGAAGGCAGAGGGATTCTTCGACGATGGAGTGGCACTCGGAACTGCCCGACGGCCGGGCCGTAGCAATTCGACGCAGGGGCGAAGACTGGCTTGTCGCTTGCGGCCAGGCCCAGGCGTGCAGCGAAAATCTCGACGTCGCCCTCGCGCGGGCCATTCGCGCCGACTCGGACGCCGTCGGACGTGCAGACGAGATTCACTACGCAGGCTGGGTCCGGGGCCTGGCAGAGCAACTCGGCGGCCCCTAGTCGACCCTGAGCGGGCGCACGCGCGGCTTCCGGGACGCTGCGCAGGCGTATTCTCTGCCTGTGGAGCCCGAGGAGTTCATCTCTCGGTCCGCTTGGGAGAAGCTCTCGCACCAGGAGCAGGACGCCTACTACGAACGCTTCTCGGAGTCACTCCGCGCGGTTATGCGAGGACGAAACTCCGATCGTGCGCTTTTGTTCGCCGATCACTGGGACGATCTCGCAAGTTGGACCCGCTCGGCGTGGAACGTGATGTTGGAGAACGTCGACCAACTCGAGGCGAGGCTCGAAGTGCTGGCCACCAGCCCGGAACTCAGCGAGGCTGATCGGAGGTGGGCCGCCGAAAGCCTCGACAAGGCTCGGGCTCTGCGCGAGCACGAGCGCGAAGCCGAAGACCTCTAGCAACCGGCGCTGCCGGGCTACTTGTGGGTCAAACAGCCACGAGGAGCCGGCGCAGCCGGGAGACGATGAACGGCGAGGGCTCGTAACCGGCAGCGGCGACCGCACGCTCGAGGTCGGCCTGGAGCTGGATGCGGAAGGCGGCATCCTGCTCGGCACGCGCGACGATCTCGTCGAGCATCGCCCGCGCACTCGGCAGCTCCTGTGCGGCGCAGACCCAGCCCTCGGGCGCAGGCGGCAGGAGGCGCAGCAGCCGGCCGATCTGTTCCTCGTCGAAACCGTTCATCTCTCTCATGACGGGCGAGGGTGCCAAGTCCTTCCATCGAGTTGGGCCGAATCCATCTGAACGATCGAGGCGCTCCCCACTCTTCGACCTCGACCTCGCCGACTCGCCGCACAAAGCGAAGGGCCCGGCGTGAGCCGGGCCCTTGCAAAGTTGGTGCCGCTTGTCTCAGCCGGCGCGGTTGCCGTGACCCTCGACCTCGTCGCCCGACTCGTCCGTCAGGCCGGCCCGGTTGCCGTGACCCTCGACCTCGTCGCTCGGCTCGTCGGTCAGTCCGGCCCGGTTGCCGTGAGCCTCGACCTCGTCGCCCGGCTCGTCGTTCGCGCCGTAATGGGATCCGCGCAGTTCCTCCGACATTGCTCCTCCTTTGGAAACCGTTTGCGCCTCGTCTGGGCGCTGTCAACTCTCTAGACGCGCGTGCGAGGACGAATCTTCCACCGCTGGGTGAATTTTTCGATTGCTGCTCAAAGGGGCGCGTCTTCGCGGTGGAAGAGCACCCCGAGTTCGGCCACAGCGGTCAGGCGGACTCGTCGCCCGCGCCCGACACGGACTCGCCGGAGGTCTCGGGCCGGGCTGCCGGCTCTGCCGGCATCGAGGCGGGCTCCGACGCGGGCGTGGCCGCCGGCTCGGAAGCTGCGCTCGTGGACGAGTCGGACGCCTCGGACGAGTCCGATCCGCCGAACAGGCGTTTCAACCAGTTGGTCATGCGCGCGATGCTACAAGGCCGCTCGGAAAGACGCGCTAGTAGCCTCCGCCCATGGAGCGGCTGTGGGCGCCGTGGCGGCTCGAGTACGTCCAGCACGCGGACGAGGGCGACGAGTGCGTCTTCTGCCGCGCCGCAGCGCTGCCGGAGGACGAGCCGGAGCTCGTGATCCACCGCGGCGAGCTTGCCTTCGTCCTCCTCAACAAGTTCCCCTACGCCTCGGGGCACCTCATGGTCGCGCCGTACCGCCACGGCTCCGCGTTCGACGACCTCGAAGACCCGGAGGCGCTCGAGACGCACCGCCTCGCGGTCGAGGCGATCGAGGCTTTGCGAGCCGTGTTCGCACCGGAGGGATTCAACGTCGGCTGGAACCTCGGCCGCGTCGCCGGCGCAGGCATCGTCGATCACGGCCACCTCCACGTCGTCCCGCGCTGGAACGGCGACACGAACTTCATGCCGGTGCTCGCCGACATCAAGGTGATCCCGGAGCACCTGCTCGAGACGCGGCGCAAGCTGGCCGACTCGTGGCCCGCACGGTAGGTGGCGGCGACGCCGAGGGTTGTCGTGCGTCTCGGAGTGCGGTCCTACGGCGGTCCGGCCCAGTGCGGAATCACGAACCTCGCGCTGCCGACGATGCGATACTGAGCCAACTTCCGGGGCCCGAAGCCAGCCCACACGTACCAGCGGTAACGACCCGTCGTCAGCCGGAAGACGTGACCGGACCACTTCCAGCTCGCGGGCAATCCGAGCTGGTGCATCTTCGGCCAGGCCGCGTAGATGCGCTTCGTGCCGCGGAAGAGCTGCACGTTGTAGTAGTCGGCACCGCGAACGGGTCCCCAGCGCAGCGTCGGGTTCGCCGCGGCCAGCGGCACGTAGGGCGTCCTCTTGAGTGTCAGAACCTGCAGCAGACCGGCGAGCGACCGAACCTTGGAAGCGTTGCCCGCCGCGTCGAACGACCGCAACGAGTAGACGTACTGGATGTCCGGACGGACCTTCGTGTCGGTGAAAGTGCCTGCGGAGGCGCTGCCGTCGAACACCGTGGTACGCGCCTTTCGACCCCGAATCTTGCGGTGGATGACGATGCGGTCGGAAGGGCTGGACGACGTCCAGTGAAGGGTCTGGCCGGTATCCGTGCTCTCTTCCGTGACCTTGCGCAACACCGGCGGAGTTGCGTCGTAGGCCAGACGGACCTGGAAACCCGCGCTGTTGCCCGCCCGGTCGAAACACCCTCCATTCGCGGTGGCGGCAGCGCTGTCCGGACCGCGGTATGTCCCGGAGGTGCAGTAGGCAATGCCGGAGGTGGCGTCAGTTCCGCTCCACTGGATCTTGACCGGACGGTTGTACCAGCCATGGAAATCCGGTCGGCGCGATAGGCGCGCGGTGACGCCGGTCGGCCGCATGGCGTCGATCTTCATGGAGCGCGTCACCGCTGTGGCGCGGCCGTCGGCGTTCTCCGCCCAGCAACTCAACCTCGTGCCCCGCGTAGGCCCTGGGACCGCGACCGCTGCCAGGCAGTTGGTGGAGGTCGCATCGAGCGACACCGACCAGTGAACGATCACATTGTTCCCGTGCGTGCTTCCGCGGTACCAGCCGTTGTTCCCGGAAATCCCGTCGATCGAATACTTGATCGTCGGCGTCGCCGCAGCTGCGCTCGGAGCGAGCAGTAAGAAGAGCGCGATCGCTAGAGCGGCGGCTGCAGTGGAACGGTTCACCGCTACGGGGCTGCCAACGGGCTTGGACCCGAGCTCGGCGCCGGTGCGGGCAGCGGCGCGGGGTTGTTACTGCGAGGTGTGACTTGCCTGGACACCGTCGCGCTTGCGGGCGATACGCGGGCAGAGACCCTCACGAGAGAGACAACTTTCGTGGGTTGTTCGTGAGCTCGCTGCACGCGTGGATGCGATGCCTGACCTGTGACCCGCGGCGACCGGCGTGTATGAGCATCAGCAACGTCAACCGGCTGGGCGAGGGGACGGGATGGGTGCAGTGGCGCGGGGTTGGCCGAGTGCGGCCCGAGGGCAGCAGTCGGACCCACCTTGCCTTTCGACCCGAAGGCCTGCGTCCCGACCGCAACAGCGGCCAAGCCCACAATGGCGGCTCCTGCAAGCGCGCCAGTGAGGTAGCGGCGGCGACGCAGCTGTGCCCGTGCGACCAGCACAGCGGCTGCGCGTGAACGGTCAAAGACCAGCGCCAGCCTGTCCCTCCACTGCGGCCACCGGTGCCGGAGCCGCGCTCTGAGGACTGCAAGCGAGTACAGCGAATCGCTGACCGTCAGATGCCAAAGAACGATGATTCCGACGTAGCCGGCTACGAGGACAAGAAGGAGCGCCTCGGAAGACATGGCCTACCCCCCTGCCGTTTCTTTCTTGAAGCTCTGGTTCACTCCCTCGCGCCCACCCCTCGTGGTTCAACCG
>JBKPLL010000079.1:0-27215 GCA_046731605.1 Actinomycetota bacterium
AAGGCGTCATGTCGGGTGACCCGACGATGTACTCGTTGGAGAGGCTCGTGTTGACCGTGCTCCGGCCGTTCACGCCCATCACGATGGCGACGATGCCGAACCCGATGAGGACGGCCGCTGCGATGAGCCCTCCGATCTCGAATGCCTTGCGCATGTCCCGACTCCTTTCGAACGGTGGTGCCATTTGCGCGTAGTGTCGGGCGAAACCGCGCGAGCGCCATCGGGGCGCTTGCGGAAGTGGACTGCGGGAAATCCGTAGGCCGACTACGCGGAGGCGAAGGTCTCGCGAGGGCCGAGGCCGGCTGCGATCGCCCGGGCGATGTCGAGCGTCGAGATGACGCCGATCGGGCGGCGGGAGCCAGGCTCGGTGACGGCGAGATGCGCGATCCCGTACTGCGCCATCAGGGCTCCGGCCTCGCCGATGGAGCTATCGACGGCGACGCTGACGAGCGGCGTTACCGCGGTCCCTCCGGCGGTCAGCGTGTCGAGATCGAGCCGCGTGGCAGCGACGAGATCGAGGTCGGAGACGACCGCCCAGAGCTGCCGCGCGTCGTCGTCCTCCTCGCCGTACTCGAAGACGAAGATCGCGTGCACGCCGTGCGTCGCCATCATCCGCGCCACGACTCGGAGCGGTGTCTCGGGCGGACAGCTGATGACCCCGTGGCTCATCGCGTCGCCGACGGTGCCCGTCTCGAACGAGACCGGAGCTTCCTCGGTGCGGTGCTCTGCGTACGCCATGCGTGGATCGTTGCTGCGCCGGGGCGCAACCGCATCCGGGTGAACTACGGAACCGGGGACGGGGCGAGCGCGGAGCCGCGCTCTACATGCCCATCGCGTGGTAGCCGCTGTCGACGTACAGCGTCGTGCCCGTCACGTTCGCGGCGCCGTCGCCGAGCAGGTAGGCCGCAGCCGCGCCGACGTCGTCCGCGGTGATGTGGCGACGGAGCGGCGAGCGTTCCTCGACGATGTCCTCCATCGTCGTGAAGCCGGCGATCGAGCGGGCGGCGAGCGTCCTCACCGGGCCGGCCGAGACGGCATTGACGCGGATGTTCTTCTCCCCGAGATCCCAGGCCAGGTAGCGGACGCAGGCGTCGAGAGTCGCCTTCGCCACGCCCATCACGTTGTAGTGAGGCACCGCGCGTTCGCCGCCGAGGTACGTCATCGTCAGGATCGAGCCGCCCCCGGCCTTCTCCATCAGCGGCTCCGCCGCGCGCGCACACGCGACGAGCGAGTAGGCGCTGACGTCGACAGCGAGCCAGAAGCGGTCGCGCGGCGTGTCGGTGAAGCGGCCCTCGAGATCCTCCGCGGCCGCAAAGGCCACCGAATGAACGAGCAGGTCGAGTTCCCCGCCGAACGCGTCCCCCACCTCGCCGAAGACGCGCGCGACCTCCTCGTCCGAGCGGACGTCGCACTCCGTCACGAGCGGGGAGTCGATCGAAGCGGCGAGTTCGCGCACGCTCGATTCGATCCGCTCGCCCTGGTAGGTGAAGGCGAGGCTTGCTCCGCCGTCCGCGAGCTGCCGCGCGATCGCCCAGGCGATGGAGCGCTTGTTGGCGACGCCGAGCACGAGGCCCCGCTTGCCCTCGAAAGGTCCGGCCATAGGCCGCGATCCTAGAAGGCCTCGGGGGACGGTGCTCGCCGGAGCGGCGGGCGGCACAGCGGCGTCCTGCCGGGGCGGCCTCCTAGGTAGCCTCTTCGACGTGGGCCGGGTCGCGGTCGTCACGGGCGCCTCGTCGGGCATCGGCGTCGAAATCGCGCGCCTGCTCGCGGCTCGCGGTGACCTCTGTGTCCTGCTGGCACGCGGCGCCGAGCGCCTCGAGGCGGTTGCAGAGGAGCTCGGCGGCGAGGCCGAACCGTGCGACGTCTCCGACCGTGCCGCGGTCGGAGCCGTCGCCGAGCGCGTGCTCGAGCGGCACCCGCGGGTCGACCTTCTCGTGAACAACGCAGGCATCCCGGGGCGGACGCGCTTCCTCGACGGCGATCCTGACGTGATCGAGCGGCTGATCCGGATCAACTACCTCGGCGCCGTCTGGTGCCTGCGCGCCTTCCTGCCGGGTCTGCGCGCGGCCGCCCCCTCGGACGTCGTCAACATCGTCTCGGTTTCGGGAGTCGTCGCCGGGCCGCCGAGCGGGCCGTACTCCGCCTCGAAGCACGCCCAGCTCGCCTTCTCCCGCACCGTCGCGGCCGAGCTTCGCCCGGAGAGGATCCGCGTCCACACGGTCAAGCCCGGCTTCACCGAGACCGAGGGGTTTCCACAGCGGTGGCTGCCGTCGCACGTCCAGCGCGTCGTGATCAGCCCCGGCGACGTGGCGGCCCATGTTCTCCGCTCGCTCGACGAGGGCCGAGGCGAGACGACGGTACCCTGGTACTACGGTCCGATTGCCCCACTGCAGGACGCAATGCCGAATTTCTTCACGCGTGTCCTTTCGCGCATGCCAAAAGCTCCCTAGAATCGCTACATGGTCGAACAAGTTGAGGCAACCACACAGGACGTCATCGCAGTCGCCGAGTTCCGGTCGGCCCTGCGGCACTTCCTACGGCGCAGCGAGAAGATCGCCCGCCAGTCAGGGCTCACACCGCAGCGCTACACGCTCCTGATGATGATCAAGGGCGCCCCCGACGGTGCCGAGCAGTCGACTGTGACGGAACTGGCCGAGCGCATGCAGCTTGCGCAGAGCACGGTGACCGAGCTCGTGCGCCGCGCCGAGAGTGCCGGCCTGATCGAGCGCGAGCAGTCACAGCGGGACGCTCGGGTCGCCCACCTGCGACTGACCGCGGAGGGAGACAGGCGGCTGATGCTCTCCTTCACGGAGCTCGACGCGGAGCGCGCGCAGCTGCGCGAGGCGTTCGCCAACCTCGACGGCGGCGTCACCGGCCACTAGCGCGCGAGGAGGTACCAGCCCACGACCGCGTCGAGGACGCGCGGGTCCGCGGCCGCCAGCGCCCCGGCACGGGCACGCGGATCTCCCTCGCAGCCGGCGAGGTCGAGATACGCCGGAAGGTCGCGGGACTCTTGCTCCCGTCGTTCCCGGAGGATCGAGAGCCCGCTCGTTGCGAAGAGCTCTCGTAGCTCGCCGTTCGCGAGCAGGCGCGTGTGGGACGGGTCGCGGACCGTCTCGAACCTGTGGACCGCGGCTGCAGCGCCCGGGTCGTCGGGTGCGAGCTGGTCGACGACGAGCACGTGGCCGCCCGGTCGCGTCACCCGTGCCAGCTCGGCAACGACGCGATCGGGCTGCGCGACGTGATGCAGCGTCCGGTGGGTGCCCGCGAGGTCGAAGGAGGCGTCGGGGAACGGCAGCGCCGCCCCGTCTCCCTCGACGAACTCCGTGTTCGGGAGACTGCGTTGTCGCGCGAGGTTGAGCAGCTCGGGCACGGGGTCGAGGCCCACGACCTCATACACCAGAGGCGCGAGGACGAAGGCGAGCGCACCGGCTCCGGTGCCGACGTCGAGGGCGCGCTCGTCGCCGCGAGGCTGGACGAACTCGCCCACCTGCCGCGCAAGCCGAGCCGCACGAGCGTCCTGATGCGCCGCGACGCGCTCGGCCGTGCGGGCGAAACGGTCAGTCGACGAGGACACGACGAGCGCGGGTCGGGTCGAAGTTGATCCCGCAGGCGATCTCGTAGCCGATCGTCCCGGCGACCTCCGCGTGGCGCTCGATCAGCAGGCCGTCGCCCACGATCGTGACGGGCGTCCCGACCGGCAGCTCGCGGTCGAGCTCGACGGCGACCGCGTCCATCGAGACGGTGCCGATCGCCCGCCGCGGCTCGCCGTCGACGAGCACCTCGGTGCCGGTCATGTCGCGGCGGAACCCGTCGGCGTAGCCGACCGGCACGATCCCGGTCCACGTCGGCCGCTCCGCGACGAAACGCCGGCCGTAGCCCGTGCTCTCCCCCGGCTGGAGGAGGCGCACCTGCGCGAGGCGGCTCCGCCACGAGAGCGCCGGTCGCAGCCCGTCCTCCGCGGGATCGGTGTTGAACGGCGAGATCCCGTAGAGGGCGATCCCGCAGCGGGCGGCGTCGAAGCGGGCCTCGGGGAGGCGCAGGGCTGCGGCGCTGTTCGCAACGTGGCGGGTGAGCGAGAACGGCTCGGTCGCCGCGCGGAAGCGCTCGATCTGCTCCTGCGCGAACGTGGGATCCGAGTCGGCCGTGGCGAGGTGGCTCATGAGCCCCACGACGTTCGCCGGCGGCTCGGGGAGCTCCGAGAGCCCCCATCGATGCATGCCGGTATCGAGCTTCAGGTGCACCGGGATGCCGTCGGGAATCGCGTCGCCGCCGGAAACGACGAGCTCGAGCCGAGCCTCGCGCGCCTCGGCGACTTCGTCGGTAGGACACATGACGACGATCCGCGCCTCCGTAAACTCGTCGCGGAGCTCGACGGCCTCGGCGACCGTCACCACGCAGAGCGCGGATGCCCATGCGTCGAGTGCCGCTCGGCCCACGGCGCGCGCGCCGTGGCCGTAGCCGTTCGCCTTCACGACGGCCCAGAGCTCGGAGCCCTCGAGCGCATCGAGCAGCCGCTTCGCGTTGTGACGGATCGCGCCAAGGTCGATCGTGATCTCGCTCCGCTGCACGGTCGTCCAGCCTAGTTGCGCGCCGGTCCGAGGAGTAGATTGCGGTCCGATGAGGATCCGCCTGCCGCACTATGTGCTGCTCGCGAGCGCGCTCACGTTCCTCGCCAGCCTCTTTCTGCCGTGGCGCGAGGCGCACACCCTGACCTCCCTTTCACCACCTCCCAGGGATTCGGCGAACTCGTCAAGGGTGGCGCGGCCGAGGGTTGGGTCGCCGGAGCCGGAGACGTCGCTGCACTGCTCGTCGTAGCAATCGCCCTAGGAACGATCACCGCCCTTCGCCGGCCAGAGCTCGCCGCGAAACTCCCCTTCGGGAGCCTCGGCGTCGCACTCGCGTATTTCGCCGCCGCAGTCGCCGTGGAAGTGCACGCGCTGGGCAACCTTGGCGGCGGCTTCACGGGACACCCGGTCACGCCCCACGCGAGCTGGGCCTACGGCTTCTACATCGGAGTGGCGAGTGGTGCGATCGCGGGGCTCAGCGGCCTCGCGTTGCGAAGGAACGAACTCGGCCGGCCCGGGGCCGCCGTCGACGCGGTCTCCGGAGTCTTCGGCATTGCTCTGCTCATCTCGTTTCTCTTGCCGTGGATCGGCCAGGGGGACATCTTCAGCAGACCCGGGATCGATGACGCGGCCGCCACCCTTGCAGCGGTCGTCCTCATCTTTGGCGCGCCACGAGTGCGCAGCGAAGACGGACGACGTTGGCGCCTGCCGCTCGTGGCCGGGATCGCGATCCTCACAGCCGGGGCCGCGAGCGCGACCCCGTTCTCCACCGTCAGCAGGTACGGAACGTGGATCGGCGTGGGATCTGTCGTCTTGCTGCTCGCGGTCGAGGCCGCACGCGGGTGGCCGCTGCGACTCCCGGCGCTGCCACGCGGGTCGGCGGCTCTCGAGCTGGGCGCCGCGTCGCTTCTGATCGTTGCGCTGTTCCTGCCGTGGCAGGAGATATCGATACCTCACCACTCGTGGGGAACCCACGGGTGGTACGTCGTCGCAGGCGCCGCTGTCGGAGGGCTGTGCCTCTTGCTGCTCGCTAGGGCGTTCCTTCCCGCGGTCGAGAACTATGCGCTCGACACAGCCGTCGCCATCGCCGTCTTCGCCTCGATGCTCGGGACGGTGTTCCGTCAGGGCGGGCCGTTTCTCCGGCTCGGCTACGGAGCGTACGTCGGGTTGACCGCAGCCGGGGTGCTCCTGGTCACCCCACTTCTGCGCTTCCGGCCCGGCCCGGTAGACCGGACGCGGGCGCTGGCGCGAGCCGTGCCTCTGGCCGCCTCCGTCCTCTGTGTTGCCGCGATCGTCGTGCCGATGTGGTTCGTTCTGCCTCAGGACTGGACGTTCCAGGCGACCGCGCTGTATTACGGCTGGTTCTCGGCGGCAGGAGTGCTGCTGGCGCTCTACCTCGTCCGCCTCTGGAGCGTTCGCGTGAGCGGAACCGGAAGAGCCGGCTACCAGCTCACGCTCGTGCCGCTCGCGCTCCTCGCACTCGCTGCGCTCGATCTGATCCGCTTCCGCGGCGGCGACGTCGTCTGGGGGGCGGTGATCCTCGTCGGTCTCTGCCTCGTGCTCGCCCTGTGCGGCTGGATCGAGGAACACAACGGCCTCGATGGTGTCCGGGTGCCGGAGGAGATCTGGCGGGTCGACCGGTTACCCGAGCCCGAGAGCTAGCGGCAGCGCCTCGACCACGTCGCTCGCCACCAGGCCGTAGCGCTGCGACGCGTTGTGCGCGGCGAGCTGCTGTGCGGCGCAGGCCGCCGCCGCTGCCCGCTGCGGCTCCATGCCTTTCGCGAGGAAGGCGGCCGTGACGCCGGTGAGGACGTCGCCCGTCCCCGCCGTCGAAAGCGAGGGTAGGCCGATGGCGCAGACGAGGACGCCGCTGCCGGGCGCGGCGACGAGGGAGTCCTCGCCCTTGAGCACGACGACGCAGTCGAAACGCTCGGCGGCCTCCTGCACGGTCGCGAGCCGATGCGCAGCGATCTCCTTCGAGTCTCGCTCGAGCAGGCGTGCGAGCTCGCCCTCGTGCGGCGTGAGGACCCGCGGCGCCGGCCACTCGCCGGGCTCCAGCTCGAAGAGCGCGTCGGCATCGACCACCACCGGCAGCTCCACCTCCGCGAGCAGGCGGCGCACGAGCGCCTTCACCTCCGGCTCGCGCCCGAGGCCAGGCCCTACCGCGAGCGCCTTCGCCTTTGCCGCCGCCTCGAACACCTGCTCGAGCGGCCGCTTCACTGCCTCGAGCACGAGCGTCTCGAGGACGGGCAGCGACTCGGCCGGCGCGGCGACGGTCACGTAGCCGGCGTCGGCGCGCAGAGCGGCGCGGGCGGCGAGCGCCGGCGCGCCGGTCATGCCGCTCGAGCCGCCGACGACGAGGACATGACCCGCCGTGTACTTGTTGTCGCGCCGGGAGCGGCGAGGCACCTCGGCCAGGATTTCCGCGGTGACAAGCGCGTGCTCGGTCTGGGCCGGCTCGAGGCCGATGTCGGCGACCGCCACCTCGCCGGCGTAGAAGCGCCCCGGCGTGACGGCGAGACCGACCTTCGGGCCGTGCATCGTCACCGTAACGTCCGCCCTCACCGCGGCGCCGCCGACCTCCCCCGTCGAGGCGTTCACGCCGGAGGGGATGTCGACTGCGAGGACCGGAACGCCACCCGCGTTGATCTGCTCGATGAGCTGCGCGGTCTCGTCGCGTGGCGCTCCCTTCAGCCCGGTGCCGAGGAGCGCGTCGACCACCAGGTCCGGCCGCTCGTCGACGAGCTCGCGGCCCTGCGCGCGCAGGATGTCGGCGGCGATGCGCCCGTCGCCGCCGTTCGCGCCACCGCCCGCGTGCAGCGCGATCCGCCGTGCATCGGAAAAGCGGCGCATGAGCTCCTCCGCGACGGCCGCTCCGGCGCGCTGCATCATCGCGTCGACGTCATGGTCCGCCTCGGCGGCGTGCATCTCCTCGGCGGTGTAGAGCGGCTCGAGCTCAGCCATCGGTGGCGACTGCGACTGCCTGCGCGAGCTCGCGCGAGTGCGTCATCGAGAGGTCGACCGAGCCCACCCCGAGAGCGGCTGCCCGCTCGGCGAGGCGGCCGGTGAGGCGCACTGCCGGCTTGGGCCGCCCGACGATCTCGACCTCCCGCCAGGCGAATGCGCGGGCGACGCCGAAGCCGAGCGCCTTCCCCACCGCCTCCTTGCCCGCGAAGCGGCCGGCGTAGCTCTGCGCCGGGTTCGCCCGCGAGTCGCAGTAGGCGCGCTCGGCCTCGGTGAAGCAGCGCTCACGGAAGCGCGAGTAGCGCTCGAGCGCGCGACGGATCCGCTCGATCTCGATCAGGTCCGTGCCGACGTGGACGCTCACGCTATGTGCTCCTCGAGCCACTCGGGAAGGTGCGCAATGGAGGAGACGATCCCGTCCGGCTGGATGCGCGACGTCTCCACGGCATCCGGCCGGAACTTGCCGGTGCGCACCAGCACCGCGCGCATCCCCACGCCGCGAGCGCCGGCGACGTCGGTCTCGAGATCGTCGCCGACCATCCAGGTCATGGAAGGCTCGGCGTCGAGCGCGCGACAGGCAGCATCGAAGTACGCGGCGCTCGGCTTGCCGAGCACGGTCGCCGCGGTCTGTGCCGCGTATTCCAGCCCGGCGACGTAGCAGCCGGAGTCCAGCAGCGGCCCGCGCTGCGTCTGCCACCAGCGATTGCGATGGAGGCAGTAGAGGTCGGCTCCCATCTCGAGCTCCTGGAACGCGCGCGCGAGGTTCATGTAGGAGAAGACGAGATTCGTCTCCGGCGAATCGTCCGCGCCGCCGATCAGAACCGCGTCGACGTTGTCGCCCACGAGCTCGAGCCCGTCGAGATCGCCCACTAGGGCGTGCATGACAAGCGCCAGGACGCGCCGGGCACGCAGCGCCTCGACGGCCGCGTCCGCCGTCGTCTGCACCTCTGTTACGTCCAGGTCGATTCCGGTCGACTGGAGACCCGCCGCGAGATCGGCCTTTGAGCGCGTCGTCGCGTTCGTGACGAAACGGAGCCGGTGCCCGGTTTCGCGAAGGCGCCGGACCGCGTCGGCCGCGCCCGGCAGCGGCTGACCGGAGACGTGCAGGACGCCGTCCACGTCGAGCAGAATCGCGGCCATGAACCGCGAGTCTATTCGCGTGACGCGCTCGGTTGTGCTGCCGCTGGCGGAGGTCGAGCTGCAGGTCTCCCGCTCGAGCGGGCCGGGCGGTCAGCACGCGCAGAAGTCCGAGACGCGGGTCGTCGCCGTCTTCGACGTCGAGTCCTCGAGCGCGCTGAGCGACGCGCAGAAGCGGCGTGTAATCGCGCGCGCCGGACCGTTGCTGCGAGCGGTGGCCCAGGACGAGCGGAGCCAGACGCGGAACCGCGAGCTCGCGGTCGAGCGTCTGATCGCTGCGTTGCGCGAGGCGTTACGCGTGGAACGCAAGCGTGTGCCGACGAAGCCGACCGCAGCGTCCCGCGAGCGCCGTCTCGAGCTGAAGAAGCACCGCTCCCAGACGAAGCGGCTGCGGCGCCCTCCCGACTAGCGGACGGTCCGGAGCTCGGCGTTCGCACGCGCGAGCTGATGCCTGGTCGGGCGCGCGCGACAGAACCAGACGAAGAGGTACCGCTCGAGGCTTCCGGTCCGAACGAAGGTCTGGAAGACGCCGTACCGATTCGGCACGCCCTCGAAGCCTGCCGTGACGTCGCGCCGGCGAATGTGCGGCGGCCACTTCCCGACCGGCGCGCGCGAGGGCCGCTCCCGGCCGTACGAGAGCTGGATCACGATCCCGCCGGGCCGCAGATGCGCGAGCGTCTTGTGCGGCACACAGTTGCCGCAGTCCCGGAGGCGCACGGTCGAAGCCCAGCCGGAGGCCTGGACGCAGCGGTTCGCGGGGACTCCGGGGCATGCGTGCGCGGGCCGCGAGCCCACGTGCCAGCCCGGCGCCGCCCTGAAGTGCGGCGGGGAGACGACGAGCGCGAGCACGAGGAGACCGAACATGACCCTCTTACGAGCGGCGTCGCTCTAAAGGTCCGCCACGGCGGGCGCCTCGACCTCGACGTGGGGGATCCATTCGAGCCAGCGCGGCAGGTACCAGCTGCGCCGGTCGAGCAGGGCGAGAGTCGCGGGCAGGACGACCGAGCGGATGATCGTTGCGTCGAGCAGCAAGGCAATGGCTACGCCGAAGCCCATCTGCTGGAACATCACGAGCTTCCCCGCGGCGAAGCCAGCGAAGACGACCACGATGATCAGCGCGGCCCCGGTGATGATCCGCGCGGTCGACGCGACACCCCCGACGACCGCGTCGTGCGTCGAGCCGGACTGGTCGTAGCGTTCTTTGATCCGGCTCATCAGGAACACCTGGTAGTCCATCGAGAGGCCGAACAGCACCGAGAAGAGGAAGAGCGGCACCCACGCGTCGATCACGTGCGTGTGCTGGAAGCCGAAGAGGCCCGCGCCGTGTCCGTCGAGGAAGACGAGCGTCAGCAGCCCGTACGCCGCGCCCACGGAGAGCAAATTGAGCAGGACCGACACGAGCGCGACGACGATCGAGCGAAAGGCGACCGTCAGCAGGATGAAGCTGAGCCCGAGCACGAACAGGAGCACGTACGGCGTCGGGTTCGTCACGGCGTCGAAGTAATCGACGTTCTCGGCCGTGACTCCGCCCACGTACACCTTCGCGTCGGTGCCGGCGAAGATCGACGGGATCACGTTGGCACGGAGGTCACGCACGGCGCTCACGGCGGCGCCGCCCACCGGATCGCCCCGCACCGGCGACGTGAGCAGCGCGACGCCCTTGGCCGACGTCTGAACCGTTCCCGTGCCGAAGCTTCCCTCTGAAGCCAACCGGCGGTTGAGCCGGACGAGGTCGCGGCGTACAGCGGCCGCGTCGCCGCCCACGGCGACTATGCGCACGGGCTCCGGGTTCTGGACGGGGAACGCACGCTGGAGCAGCACGTAGCCCTGCTTCGAAGGCAAGCTCGAGGGCAGGGTGCTGACGCCGTTCGCCCCGATGTGCAGGCCGAAGATCGGCGAGGCGAGGAGGAGCATCGCGCCGACGGACACGGCGAGCGACAGAGCCGGCCGGCGCAACACCGCGTCCACGATCCGTTTCCAGAATCGGCCCTCTGCCGTGTCGGCACGGCCCAGGTTCCTACCCAGGTAGGGGACTCGCCACGAGTTGACGCGATCGCCGACGAGGCTCAGCAGCGCAGGCAGCAGCGAGAGCGCCGCTGCGACGGAGACGATGCCGACGAGGATTGCTCCGAGCGCGAGGCTCCGCATGATCGAGGTCGGCACGATGAACATGCCCAGCAGCGCGACCACGAACGTCGAGCCGCTGAACAGCACGGCGCGGCTCGCGGTCGCGCCGGTGCGCGCGATTGCCTCCTCCTTTGCGAGCCCGTGCCCGCGCTCCTCGCGATAGCGGGATACGACGAACAGGGAGTAGTCGATCCCGAGCGCAAGCCCCATCCCCGTGAGCATGTTCACGATGAAGACCGAGAGCGAGAACTCGAGCGAGATCACCGCGACGAGCCCGAGCGCCACGATGATCGAGAGGATCGCCATCAGGACGGGCACGAGCCCGGCGACGACGGCGCCGAAGACGAGCACGAGGACGATCAGCGCGGCCGGCAGGCCGAAGGCGAGCTCGCCCTTCTCGAGGTCGGTCTGCGACTGCCTGCCGAAGTCGTAGCCGGTCGAGTGGAAGCCGGTGATGCCGACCTGGAACGCGCCGCCGTTCAGCTCCTCGAGTGCCTTCTCGACAGGCCCCGCGCCGGAGTCGCTGCCGATGTGCACTGACACGAGTGCCGAATGCCCGTCGGGCGAGCGGGCCACCGGTCGCGCATCCCGCACCTCCCCGGTCGCACGAAGCGAAGACCCCAGGCGCTTCCCGAAGGCGCGGAACTGCGGCGAGTCGACCGTGTAGCGGCTCGAGGTCACGACGATCACGTCCTGCTTCTCGCGCGCGGCCACACCCGGGAACGCGCGCGCGATCGTGTCCTTCGCCTTCGTCGACTCCGGATTGCCCTCGACGTTTCCCTGCGAGCTCAACCCGTGCAGCGCCGTGACGATGAGGACGATCGCGACCAGTACGGCCACGCCCCAGAACGCGAGGGTGCGGCGCGGCCGCGCCGCGCACGCACGTGCGAGCCGCTCGGTCAGACCCATGCCGGAGTTCTTACTCCACCGTGACGGTCTTCGCCAAGTTGCGCGGCTGGTCGACGTTGAGTCCGCGCAGGCGTGCGATGCGGTACGCGAGCAGCTGGAGCGGGATCACGGCCAGCGATGCCTGCAGGAAGTTCGGTGTCCGCGGCACGTAGATCACGTCGTCGGCGTGATGCTGGATGTCCTCGTTGCCGTCGGTCGCGATCGCGATCACGTGCGCGCCGCGCGCCCGCGTCTCCTGGATGTTCGAGACGATCTTGTCGTAGACGTGGATGTTCGTCGCCACGACGACCACGGGCGTCCCCTCGGCGAGCAGTGCGATCGGCCCGTGCTTCATCTCCCCCGCCGAGTACGCCTCGGTCGGGATGTACGAGATCTCCTTCAGCTTCAGCGCACCCTCGAGCGCGACGGGTAGGCCGATGTGGCGGCCGAGGTAGAGGAAGAACGGCTCGTTGTGGAAGCGCTGCGCGATCGACTCGATCGGATGGTCTCCGTCGAGGAACTCCTGCATCTTCTGCGGCAGCTCGTGAAGGCGGTCGAGGATGAAGTCGATCTCCTCCTGCGGCAGCGTCCGCCGGATCTCGGCGAGCTTGAGCGCGAGCAGGCTGAGCAGTGCGACCTGCGCGGTGAACGTCTTCGAGGCGGCAACGCCGACCTCCATCCCGCAGCGGGTGTAGAGCGTCGCGTCGGCCTCCCGCGTGATCTGAGTCCCCATCAGGTTCGTGATCGCGAGCGTCCGCGCGCCGCTCTCCCGCGCGAGCTTGACCGCGTTGACCGTGTCGCGGGTCTCGCCCGACTGCGAGATCCCGATCACGAGCGTGTCCTTGGAGAGCACCGGGTTGCGGTAGATCCACTCGCTCGCGATGTCGGGCTCGACCGGCACCCGCGCCCACTCCTCGAGGATGTAGCGGCCGACGACCCCCGCGTGGTACGCGGTGCCGCAGGCGACGATCACGATTCGGCGCAGGTTGCGGATCTCGAGCTCGGTCAGCCCGAGCGCGTCGAGCACGAGCCGGTGGCCCCGGACGCGGTCGCCGATCGTCTCGGCCACGGCGTCGGGTTGCTCGAAGATCTCCTTGAGCATGAAGGTCTCGTAGCCGGCCTTCTCGGCGCTCTCCTCGTCCCAGTCGATCTCCTGCCGCTCGGGCGCGTCGACCTCGGCTCCGTCGACGAAGAAGCGCACTCCGCTCGGCGTCACCTCGACCACCTCGCCGTCGGGCGGATGCATCACGACGCGGGTCTCGCTGAGGAAGGCGGCAATCGAGGAGGCGAGGAAGTTCTCGCCGTCACCCAGCCCCACGACGAGGGGCGTCTGGTGCCGGACTCCGGCGAGCAGGTCGGGCTGGTCGTGATGGATGGCGACGATCGAGAAGTGCCCCTCGAGCTTCGGGTAGATGCGAGAGAGCGCCTGCGCGAGATCGCCGTCGTACTCCTCCTCGAGCAGGTGGACGACGACTTCGGCGTCCGTCTCGGAGGTGAGCGTGTGGCCGCGCTCGGCGAGCTGCGCGCGGAGCTCCACGTAGTTCTCGATGATCCCGTTGAGGACGATCGCCAGCCGGCCGGGCTCGCAGCCGGTGAGCGGATGCGCGTTCTGCTCCGTCACGGCACCGTGAGTTGCCCAGCGCGTGTGGCCGAGCCCGTGATGCGAGTGGGAGCCGTTCGTACCGGCGGCCTCCACGAGGTTGCGGAGGGTGCCGACGGCGCGCACGTAGTCGAGCGCATCGTCCTCCCGCAACGCGATTCCCGCGGAGTCGTAGCCGCGGTACTCGAGCCGGCGCAATCCTTCGAGGAGAAGCGGCTTGGCGTCGCGCGACCCGACGTATCCGATGATTCCGCACACGTCCGCTCCTTTCTCCGCTGGGCACGGAAACGCTCCCTGAAAACGCAAAGAGCCCGGCCTCCGACCCGGCCGCTGCGTCGCGTTGGGTCAGCCGAGCTCGTGTGTCACCAGGGCGGCGACTTTAGCACAGAGCTCCTCCGCAGACTCGGCCGTTTCGGCCTCGGCGAGCACGCGGACGAGGGGCTCGGTGCCGGAAGGCCGCACCAGGACACGACCTGTGCCGTCGAGCTCCGTATTGACGTCCTCGACCGCCGCGAGCAGCCCGGGGGGCAGCGGGCCGCGCTCGGCGCGCGGAAGGTTGCGCATGACTTGCGGGAAACGCGGCATGACCGCCACCGCTTCCGAGAGGGCACGCCCGCGCAGCGCGCGGCAGAGGAGCAGCCCCGCAACGAGGCCGTCGCCTGTGACGTGGTCTTCCAGCCAGATCAGGTGGCCGGACTGCTCGCCGCCGAGGAGCAGCCCCTCGCGGCGCAGCGCCTCGAGGACGTAGCGGTCGCCGACGTCGGTGACGAGCACGCGGATGCCCCGCTCCTCCATGAGGCGGTGGAAGCCGAGGTTGGTCATCGTCGTGACGGCGACGCCCTCCACCCCGAGGTCGAGCGCGAGCATCGCGAGGATTTGGTCGCCGTCGACCGACTGTCCGCGCTCGTCCACGGCGAGCATCCGGTCGCCGTCGCCGTCGAAGGCGATGCCGAGGTCGAGGCCGGCGCTGCGAACCGTGTGGGAAAGCAACCCGAGGTCCGTCGCGCCGCAGCCGACGTTGATGTTCGTCCCGTCCGGGTCGTTGCCGATCGCGGTGACCTCGGCGCCGAGCTGCTCGAACGCCTGCGGCGCGAGCCCGGCGTAGGCGCCGTTCGCGCAGTCCACGCCGATGCGGAGGCCGCCCAGGTCGGTGCCGAAGCGCTCGAGGACGTGCTCGAGGTAGCTGTCCGAGGCGACCTCGACGTGGTCGATCTCCCCGCCGCCGGGTGCGGGGCCGTCGAGAAGCGCCTCGATCTCCTCCTCGGCGGCGTCGGTCAGCTTGCGGCCGTCGCGGTCGAAGAACTTGACGCCGTTGTACTCGGGCGGGTTGTGCGACGCGGAGATGACCGCGGCGAGATCGAGGCCGAGGAGCGCGACGGCCGGCGTCGGCAGGACACCGGCGAGGACGGCGCTTCCTCCCGCCGATGCGATTCCGCGGGCGAACGCGTCCTCGAGCTCGGGGCCGCTTGCCCGCGTGTCGCGTCCGACGAAGACGCGCCCCCGGCCGCACCAGAGCGCCGCCGCCTTGCCCAGGCGCTCCACGAGTTCGGCCGTGAGCCTCTCGCCGACGACGCCACGAACGCCGTCGGTGCCGAAGTACTGCCGCGCCACGGCGCGGGACGATAGCTACATGGTGAGCACGAGCTTGCCGCTGATGTGCCCCTCCCCGAACCTGCGCATTGCGTCCTGTGCCTCGTCGAGGGCGTACGTCCGGTCGATCGCCGGCTTGAGCGCACCGCTCTCGAGCAGGTCGGCGAGGGTCTCGAGGTCCTCGGTCCGGAACTTCGCCACGAAGAAGCGCGCCTTGCCGAGCGACGCGACCTTCGTTGCGACGATGTGCGCGAGCGGCCCGACGATCGGCGGGCTCGACGGCGCGCCGATCACGACGACACGCGCGCCGGGAGCGAGGACGCGCCGCAGCCGGCGCCAGGGACGGCTGCCCGCGACGTCGAGCACGAGGTCGTACCGATCCCCTGTCCGCGTGAAGTCCTCCTGCGTGTAGTCGATCACCCGGTCGGCCCCGAGCTTGCGCGTCTGCTCGACGTTGCGGGTGCTGCAGACGGCTGTGACCTGGCCGCCCAGCGCCTTCGCGATCTGGACGGTCATCGTCCCTACCCCGCCGGAAGCGCCGTTCACGAGCACCCGCTCGCCCCGCCGGAGCTCACCATGGTCGCGGACGGCCTGAAGGGCGGTCAGGCCGGCGATCCCCATGCACCCGGCTTCCTCGAAGCTCACGTTCGCCGGCTTGTGGGCGAAGGTCTTCGCCACCACATACTCCGCGTACGCGCCGTCGCGGCCGCCGAACACCTCGTCACCGACCGCATAGCCCTCGACGTCCCTCCCCACCGCCTCGACCACTCCGGCGAAGTCGGTGCCGATCTGACGTGTCCGCGGCCGGAGGAGCCCCATCATCGGCCGCGCGAACAACGGCCGCCCGGTCAATCCGTACCACTCGGCCTTGTTGATCGAGCTCGCCTTGACGCGAACGAGCACGCGGTCGTCCTCGAGCGGCGGCCGCTCGATTTCCTCCACTTGCAGGACTGCTGGACCGCCGAACCTGTCGCGGACGAGTGCCTTCATCATGGGTCTCTCCTCCATACGCCGTAAGTTTACGGTGTAAGATGACATACGGCGTAAGCTATGTCAATGGCCACTACGAAACGGAAGCCCCTGAGCCGCGAGCGCATCCTTGGCGCGGCGCTCGAAGTCGCGGACGAGCAGGGAATCGAGGCCCTCTCGATGCGGAAGCTCGGCCAGTCGCTCGGGTACGAGGCGATGTCGCTCTACAACCACGTCGCGAACAAGGACGACCTGCTCGACGGCATCCTCGACCTGGTGCTGGCGGAGATGGAGCCGCCGGCTGCCGACGGTGGCCTGCCCGCGGTCCGCGCGGCCGCGGTCTCGGCGCACGAGGCGCTGAAGCGGCATCCCTGGGCAGCGACCATGCTGATGGCACCGGGCCGCATCCGCCCCGCCCGGATCGCCTACATGGAAGCTCTGCTCGCTTCGCTGCGGAACACCGGGATGTCGGCCGAGACGACCTACCACGCCTACCACGTGCTCGACGCGCACATCATCGGCTTCTCGCTCTGGGTGTCGACGCACGGGAAGATGCCGGACAACATCGAGGACGCGCGCGCCTGGTTCGACGAGATGATCCCGGTCGCGACGCTGCCGTACCTGCACGAGCACGGGTTGCAGCACCTCGACGACGGACCACACCACGATGTGAGCGCTTTCGAGTTCGCGCTCGACCTCCTGCTCGGCGGCTTCGAGCGGCTGCGCTAGGCGAGCGCCTCGGGCGTCGCGATCTCCACGAGACCGGAAACCGCCTGCGAAAGATCGGGATCGGACGTCACGAAGGCGTCCGCCTGCAGCTTCGTGAGCGCCACGTACTCGGCGGCGTAGGTCGTGTCCCAGCCGAGCTCCTCGGCGACCTTCCACGCCTGCTGCTGGAGCACCTTGTCGCCGAGGAAACGGACCTTGAGCGAGTTGATCCGCCGCACCCGCTCGAGCCCCTCGGCACGCGTGATCCCGCCCTCGCGCGCCGCCTCGTAGAGCGCCGCGAGCGCCTGTGAGCGGACGAGAGTCGGGGCCACGAGCTTGTGCTCCGGCGCCACCTCGATCTCGCCGGACGCGATCCGCAACAGCGTCTCGCAGTCGACGACGAACCGCGTCACCGAGACCGGCTGCTCAGCGCTTGGAGAACTGCGGCGCCTTGCGCGCCTTGTGCAGGCCGGCCTTCTTGCGCTCGACCTGGCGCGCGTCGCGCGTGAGGAAGCCCTCGCGCTTGAGCGGCACGCGCAGCTCCGGGTTCGCCTCCACGAGCGCGCGGGCGATCCCGTGCCGCACGGCTCCCGCCTGTCCCGTTAGGCCGCCGCCGTGGACGCGGACGCGGAGATCGTATTGCCCCTCGACTCCGGCGACCTTGAGCGGCGAGACGGCGATCGTCTGCCACACAGAGCGCGGGAAGTACTCCTCGAGCGTGCGGCCGTTGACCCAGGTGGCGCCGCCGCCCGGACGGAGGATGACGCGTGCGACCGAGGTCTTGCGCTTGCCGGTGCCGCGGTACTGGGCGATCTGGCTCACTGGACGGTCTCCAGCGGCTTCGGGTTCTGCGCCTCGTGCGGATGCTCGGGGCCGGCGTAGATCTTCAGCTTCGTGATCTGCTGGCGCGCGAGGCGGTTCTTGGGGAGCATCCCCTTCACGGCGACGCGCAGCACCTCGGTCGGCCGGCGGTCGAGCTGCTCGCGCAGCGTCCTGCTGCGCAGGCCGCCCGGGTAGCCCGAGTGGCGGTAGTACCGCTTCTGGTCGAGCTTGTTGCCGGTCACCTGGATCTTCTCGGCGTTCACGACGATGACGAAGTCACCGGTGTCGACATGCGGCGTGAACTGCGGCTTACGCTTGCCACGGAGCGTGTCGGCGATCTGCGTGGCGAGACGGCCGAGCGTCTTGCCCTCGGCGTCGACGAGATACCACTCGCGCGTGATTTCTCCCGGCTTGGCGCTATAGGTCTTCATAGAAAGCGGCGGACAGGTGCCCGCCGGCGGCCGATTGTAGCGAATGCCCGCCGCAATCCCTCCTCGAAAGCTGCCGCGCCGCCATGCGACGGATGGCGGACGTACGGCGCGTCGAGTGCCGCCGCCGCGAGCCTGCCGACGGCGATCGCGACGCGTCCGCGGGTCAGCTCGTCGAGGAACGGCGCAGCGGCCTCGACCTCTTTTCGCGTCGGACGCCGGTTCGAGGTCTCGCCGCCGGGATGCGTCGGGACGACGTTCCAGAGCAGCACGTCCTCCTCGACGCCCAGCTGCGCGAGCACGCGGTGGACGATCGTTGCCGTTGCCTCGGCCGGGCCGGAGCCGGTGAGCTGACGCTCGGACGTGAAGGGAATCCCGCTGATCCGGGCGCCGCGATAGCCGGCGGCTTCGCCGACGAGCACGACCTCCGCACCGGCGTACGCGGCGAGATAGTCGCGGAGCCGCTGCTGCAGGAGCCGCGAGCCGGCGTACTGGTTGTACGTTCCGCCGATCTGCGCCGCGGCGAGCCGCTCTACGAGCTCCAGCGATTCCACTGCACGACCTCGTCGTGGGCGCGCCTGCGCTGGGAGAAGACGCTCGAGGCCCGACTCCAGTCTGGATCCTCGGCCGGGTGGCCGACGGTGACGCCGGTCACGATCGTGAGGTCGTCCGGGATCCCGAGCAGCTCTCGTACGCGCGCGTCGTCCTCGACCGGGACGCCGTAGACGCCGGCGCCGAGACCCTCCTCGAGCGCCGCGAGCCACAGCAGCATCAGTGCCGCGCCGGCATCGACGTGCCAGAACGGCACCGGCCACACGATCTCGGTGCCGCCGGTGATCGCGAGCTTGTCGGGCTGCGTGTACCGGTCGTGGTAGTCCTGCTCCCGCGTGAGGACGAAGATGTGCGCGGCGGCGCTGAGGAACCACCTCCGCGACGACTCGTCGTCCTCGGAGCCGAGGAGCGCGTCGATCACATCCGGGTCGTCGACCACGAGCAGCCGCAACCCCTGGCTGTAGCCGGCGTTCGGCCCACGACGCGCGGCGCGTGCGATGCGCTCGAGCGTCTCGCGTGGTACGCGCTCGCCCGTGTAGCTGCGGACGGCGCGCCGCTTCCTCAGCAGGTCGTAGAAGTCAGGCAAGAACTTCGGCCGGCTCACCCGGCGCAACGGCGTCGACGCGCTCGAGCCACGGCTGTGCCTGCAGGCGGTCGAACGTGTCACGCGCATCGGCCAGCAGCGGCTGTGCGTCGTCCGGCCGCCCGCGCGCCGTGAGCCACTCGCCGTGCTCGACCTGGACGACGGCGAGGTGGAACGGCAGGTCGAGCGCACGAAGCTGAGCGGCGGCGGCCGTGAAGGGGCGATCGGCGCCGGGGTCGTCGCCCGCGAGCCGGGCGCGAAAGCGATGGGCCGTCGCCTCGAGCAACGGCCCGCGCAGACCGGGTGGTTGCTCTTCCACGATCCCAACCAGCTGCTCGGCCTTCGGGCGATCTCCGAGCAACAGGGCGGCCTCGAACGCTTGCACCAGGGAGTGCTTGACGTTCTGCGCACTGATTCCATGTGAAGCACGGGTGTCGATGGAGCGGTCGGCCGCGGCGAGAGCACTTCGTGCATCCCCTTCGGCGAGGCGGACGGCTGCGGCGGCGGCCTGATAGGAGCCGTACGCCTGCAGGTCGCCGGCGTTCTCGAAGGGCGCGTAACGGGCGAGCAACCGTCGTGCTGCGTCGAGCTCGCCTCGGTGCAGATGGATGTCGAGTATCCCCGTCAGGGGGCTGAGGACCTGGGCATCGACACCGACGGTTTCCTCGGGGATCTCGCCGAAGCGCGCAATCGCCTCGTGCCAGCGCCCGAGCATCGTGAGCGCATGGGTCATCTCGCTCAGCGCGAACCACTCGTAGCCGCGATGCCCTATCCTGCGGGCGAGCGCGAGCATCTCGTCCAGGTACTCGAGCGAATCGGCGTAGCGGTCGCGCCGGAAGGCGAGATCCGAGCGCTGGCCCGTGGTGCTGCTGGCGATCGGGAAGATGTCGTGGGCCATCGCCATCTCGAATGCCTGCTGAAAGAGCCCGCGCGCCTCTTGCGGGCGTCGTCCCGCCAGAGTCAAGCCGCGTAGGTTCCAGCCCCGGGCGAGGACCTCCGGCAACTCGAGCGCCTCGCCCAGATCGAGAGCTCGCTCGGCGTGCTCGGATGCGGGCTCCACCTTTCCGTGGAAGAAGTACAACTGCCCGAGCCGGGTGTGCAGCAGAGCGAGGTCGGCATCCGGCTCGTCGTCGCCGATGACGGCGTACGCGCGCTCCATCCGCTCGATTGCCGCTTCGTAGTGCCCGAGACTTGCCTCGACGGCCGCGAGAAAGCCGGCGGCGCGAGCCGCTGCGTGCGTATCGCCGATCTCCTCGTAGAGGGAGATGGCCCGCTCGAACGCACTGCTCGCCGGCTCCAACTCCGACACACGCATCGCCATCTCCCCGGCGCGCACCAGGGCCGCGGCCTGATCCACGGGTCGCCGAGCGAGCTCTGCGGCCTGTTCGAAGTAGCGCCACGCCCCGCTCGGGGCACCGAGCGCGACGGCGCGCTCGCCGGCCTGGAGCAACGCCTGTTGGGCTTTGCTCCGAAGCGGTTCGGCGTCGGCTGCATCCGGATCGAGCCGGTATGCGTCGAGCAGGTGCGCCGCGATGACCTCGGCGACTTCGTCCTCGCCCAGCGTGCCCGCAAGGTGCTCGGCGGCGGCGAGGTGCTTCTCTCGCCGCTCGCGCTTGGGCAGCGTCTCGTAGGCGACGTAGCGCAGCAGATCCTGGAGAAAGGTGTACTGGCCCTGCTCGGGCGAGCGGGGATCGGACTGGAGGCCGAGCACCTCTCGTCGCACCATGCCGGCGAGCAGCGCATCGAGGGCTTCGGTCTCGAAGCCGCTCAACGCTGCCAGCGCTTGCGGGGTGAACGTCTTCCCGAGCACCGCAGCGTCGCCGAGCAGGCGCCGCTCCTCGGGCGCGAGCCCGTCGAGGCGGGCGGCGATGAGAGCGTGAAGCGTTTCGGGCACTTCGAGCGCGTCGACTTCGCCGACCAGCTGGTAGCTCGAGCCCTCTCGCACGAGCAGGCCGCGGTCGAGCAGCATCCGGACGGTCTCCACGGCGTACAGAGGCACCCCCTCCGCACGCTCGAGGATCTGCGTGCGCAGCGTCGGCGGCAGTCCCGGCACGAGGCCGACCAGCAGCTCCTGCATCGCGTCCGCCGAGAGCGGCTCGAGGTAGAGCGAGGTGAAGTTGCGATGCCCGGCGCCCCAGGTCGGCCGCTTCTCGAGCAGCTCGGGACGCGCCATCGTGACCACGAACAGAGGCTTGTCGCGCGACCATTCGAGGAGGTATTCGACGAAGTCGAGCAGGGATGCGTCGGCCCACTGCATGTCCTCGAAGGCCAGGATCGTCGGGTAGGTGTCCGCGAGCCGTTCGAAGAACAGGCGCCACGCAGCGAACAGGTCCTGACGCTCGTGCGCCGCTCCCTCCGCAAGCCCGAGCAGCTGCGCGAGCCTCGGCTCCACGAAACCGCGCTCTTCCGGGTCGAGCAGATGCTCCTCGAGCGCCGCCTCCAGCTTTCGCAGCGCCTCTTCCTGAAGGTCGTCCTCGGCGATCCCGCAGCGCATCCGCACCATGTCCGCGAGCGCCCAGTACGTCACACCCTCGCCGTAGGCGAGACAGCGGCCCCGGTGCCAGTAGATGGTCTGGACGATCCCGTCGAAGTACTTGTAGAACTCCCATGCCAGCCGCGACTTGCCGATGCCGGCGATGCCGGTGACCGACACGAGCTGCGCCCGCCGCTCCTCGGCACAGACGTGGAACAGATCCTTGATCTGCCGCAGCTCGCGGTCACGGCCCACGAACGGCGCCTCGAGGCCTTCGGACTTCAGCGAGCCGGCGCGACCCGAGACGACGCGCAGTGCCAGCCACAGCGGCGTCTCGCCCTCCTTGCCCTTGAGCTCGAAGCTCCCCGCGGGTTCGTAGACGACGGTCCCCTCCGTCGCCCTGCGTGTCCCCTCGCCGACGAAGACCGAGCCCGGCTCGGCCACCGACTGCACCCGGGAAGCGGTGTTCACGATGTCGCCGGCGACCATCCCTTCGCCGACCGCGGCCATGTTCACCGCGGCCTCGCCGGTGAGCACGCCGGCGCGCGCCCGCAATCCGTCGAGGCCGGCCTCCTGGCCGAGTGCCTGCACCGCCGCGACGAGATCGAGCGCGGTGCGAACGGCGCGCTCGGCATCGTCCTCGGTCGCGACCGGCGTTCCCCAGACCGCCATCACGGCGTCACCGATGAACTTCTCCACCACGCCGCCGTAGAGCCCGATCAGCCGCCGGCACGTATCGAAGTAGCGCGAGAGAAGCTCGCGCACCTCCTCGGGGTCGCGTGACTCCGAAAGCGAGGTGAAGCCGACGAGGTCGGCGAAGAGCACGGTGACGAGCCGGCGCTCGGCGACCGCTTCGGCCGCGGGCGCAACGGGAGCCGCTGCCGGCGCCGCCGCGGTGAGTGCCGTCCCGCAGTCTCCGCAGAAGCTCTCGTCCGGCTCGTACGGCGCACCGCACTTCGGACAGGCGAGCTCGACCGCGAGGGAACGACCGCAACCAACGCAGAACTTCCGGCCCTCGCGGTTCTCGCGTCCGCACGAGGCGCAAACCGTCACAAGATGGAGCCTAGTCCGATGTGAGCCTGGCTACAAAGCCAGTGCAGGCGGTTATTCCCACTCGATCGTCGCGGGCGGCTTCGACGTCACGTCGAGCACCACGCGGTTGACCCCGGGGATCTCGTTCACGATTCGCGCGGAGATCGTCTCCACGAGGTCGTACGGGAGCCGTGCCCAGTCGGCGGTCATCGCGTCGTCGCTCGTCACCGCCCGAATCACGACCGGGTAGCCGTACGTGCGCTCGTCGCCCTGCACGCCGACCGACCGCACCGCCGGCAGCACGGCAAACGACTGCCACAGGTCGCCGTAGAGCCCCGCGCGCCGCACCTCCTCTTGCAGCACTGCGTCCGCCTGGCGCAGGATCTCGAGCCGCTCCGCGGTGACTGCGCCGATGATCCGGATCGCGAGCCCGGGGCCCGGGAACGGCTGGCGCCAGACCATCCGCTCGGGCATCCCTAGCTCCTCGCCCACGCGCCGCACCTCGTCCTTGAACAGCAGCCGCAGCGGCTCGACGAGGCGCATCTTCATGTCCTCGGGCAGACCGCCCACGTTGTGGTGCGACTTGATCGTCGCGGCGACGCCCTCGGTGCCGCCCGACTCGATCACGTCGGAGTAGAGCGTCCCCTGCACGAGCCATTTGACGTCGCCGAGCTTCCGCGCCTCCTCCTCGAAGACGCGGATGAACTCGCGGCCGATGATCTTGCGCTTGTCCTCCGGCTCCTCGACGCCGTCGAGCAGCTCGAGGAACCGCTCCTGCGCCTGCACGTGGACAAGCGGCACGTGGAAGTGCTCGCCGAACGTCTCCACCACCTGCTCGGCCTCGTCCTGGCGCAGCAGCCCGTGGTCGACGAAGACGCACGTGAGTTGCTCGCCGACCGCCTTGTGCACGAGCAGCGCGGCGACGGCCGAGTCGACGCCACCCGAGAGCGCGCACAGGACGCGCTCCTGCCCGACCTGCGCCCGGATCCGGGCCACCTGCTCCTCGATCACCGCGGCCGGCGTCCAGCTGGGCGGCGCGTCGGCTGCGCGGTAGAGGAAGTTCTTCAGCACGTCCATGCCGTGCGGCGTGTGAACGACCTCGGGATGGAACTGGACGCCGTAGAGGCCGCGCTCGGGGGCCTCGAACGCCGCGACGGGCGTCGCCGGCGAGCTCGCCACGACGCGGGCGCCTTCGGGAGCGGCCACGACAGTGTCCCGGTGCGACATCCAGACGGTCTGCTCGGGAGGCGTGTCGGCGAGCAGACGCGACTCGGTCACCTCCATCGAGGTGCGCCCGAACTCGGACACGCCGGTGCGGTCGACGCGGCCGCCGAGCTCGAGTGCCATCAGCTGCGCGCCGTAACAGATGCCGAGCGTCGGCACGCCGAGCTCGAACAGGGACGGGTCGACGCGCGGGGCATCGTCGGAGTACACGGACGCCGGTCCGCCGCTGAGCACGATCGCGTACGGGTTCCGAGCCCGCACTGCCTCGGGCGTGATCGCGTGACCGACGAGCTCGGAGTAGACACGGCATTCACGCACGCGCCGGGCGATCAGCTGCGAGTACTGCCCACCGAGATCGAGGACGAGAACCGGCCGGTCCTCCCGGGCCGGGAGCTCCAGAACGTTGCTGGACGCAGCGGCGGCAAAGCCGCCGCTGCCCGGCGACACTTCCGGGCGCCGCTGGCGCCCGCGGGCCTCCTCAGCGCCGATAGTTCGGCGCCTCCTTCGTGATCGTCACGTCGTGGGGGTGCGACTCGCGCAGCCCGGCCGCCGTGATCCGAACGAAGCGGGCGCGCTTCATCTCGTCGATCGTCGCGGCGCCGCAGTAGCCCATCGCCTGGCGCAGGCCTCCGACAAGCTGGTGGACGACGTGCTGCAGCGGCCCCTTGTAGCCGACACGCCCCTCGATCCCCTCCGGGATGAGCTTCTCGACGTCCTCGACGTCGCCCTGGAAGTAGCGATCCTTCGAGAAGCCACGCGCCTTCATCGCGCCGAGCGACCCCATGCCGCGGTACTCCTTGAAGCGCTCCCCCTGAACGAGGATCACGTCGCCCGGCGTCTCGTCGGTGCCCGCGAGCATGCCGCCGAGCATCACCGCGTCGGCGCCCGCACCGACCGCCTTTGCGATGTCGCCCGAGGACGTGATGCCGCCGTCGGCGATCAGGGGAGCACCCTGCTCCGCGACAACGCCCGCGACGTCATGAATCGCGCTGATCTGCGGGACTCCCACGCCCGCCACGACGCGCGTCGTGCAGATCCCGGACGGCCCGATGCCGACCTTGACGGCGTCGGCTCCCGCGTCGAGCAGGGCACGTGCCGCCTCGGCCGTGGCGATGTTGCCGGCCAGGACCTCGACCGGGACGGCGTCCTTGATCCGCCGCACCATCTCGATCACTCCCGCAGAGTGGCCGTGCGCAGTGTCGACGACGACGACGTCCACGCCTCCGCCGGCGAGCGCTTCGGCCCGCTCGAGCGCATCGGCCCCGACGCCGACCGCGGCACCCACACGCAGCCGTCCCTGGTCGTCCTTCGTAGCCTCGGGGAACTCGATCTTCTTCTGGATGTCCTTGACCGTGATCAGGCCGCGCAGCCGCCCGTCGGCGTCGACCACCGGCAGCTTCTCGATCTTGTTGCGGTGCAGGATCTCCTCCGCCTCCGCGAGCGTCGTGCCCACCGGGGCGGTGACGAGGTTGCGCGAGGTCATGAGCGCCGAGATCGGCTGCTCGACGTCGTTCTCGAAGCGCAGGTCGCGGTTGGTCAGGATTCCGACGAGGACGCCCGCGCCGTCGGTGATCGGGACGCCCGAGACCTTGTAGCGCGCCATCAGCTCGACCGCGGCGCGCACCGGCGCCCCGGGAGGCAGCGTGACGGGCTCGACGATCATCCCCGACTCCGAGCGCTTCACCTTGTCGACCTCCACGAGCTGCGCCTCGATCGAGAGGTTGCGGTGGAGGACGCCGATCCCGCCCTCGCGCGCGAGCGCGATCGCGAGGCGGGCCTCGGTCACGGTGTCCATCGCCGCCGAGACGATCGGGATCGCGAGGTCGATCGAAGGCGTGAGGCGGGCGCGCGTGGAGACGTCGTTCGGCAGGACGTGCGACTCGGCCGGGACGAGGAGCACGTCGTCGAAGGTGAGCCCCTCGCGGCCGAACTTGCGATCGAGCTCCAGCAGCCGCTGGACGTCGTCGGCGTTCAGCTCGGCTGCCACGTGCTCGGTCAAGAAGAGCAGGGTAACAAGGAGAGTTGACAACGTCCTAACAGGACGGCGTTACCTTCCCCCCGTGCGGTTCCTCCTCGCTTCCGCCGGTCTTCTCGTGCTCGCCGGCGCGGCGGTCGCCGCACGTCCGACCGCGCACACCCTGCGCAAGAACCGCGGGGGGCCGATCGCCGCGGTCGCGCAGAACAACGGCATGGCCGCCTGGCTTGCCTCGAGCACCAAGTCGTGCAACGCAGTCCGCATCCTCTCGCCCGGCAAGCACGACCGCACCCTCCCGCAGCCGGCGTCCGGCAGCCTGACCTGCGGCTGGACGCTCTCCGAGGGGCAGTCGCAGCTCGCCGTCGCGTCCCGCATGTCCACCGCGCTCTGGACGCTCCACGAGAACGGCCCTCAACCGTTCGACTGGGTCATGGCCGCCTCGTTCGGGGGGCGCGAGCTGCAGCTGAAGCGCCTCGCCCACGCGAGCGACGGCACGGGCCTGTGGCTCGGAGGTGTGGCCGGAGCGGGCCGAACACTCGCCTATTCCTGGGACGACGTCGAGTACGTCGACCCGGACGCGTGCCTCTCGGGCGGCTCGTGCAAGCAGAAGATCGCCGACGGCGGGATCCGCCTCGTCACTCGCACGGACGTGAGCACTCTGCCCGGGGCAGAGCCTGCGCTCCAGCTCGCCACGGCGGCGGGGCGCATCGCGTACGTCCCCGCGACCGTCGTCAAGTCCGGCCGCCCGACGGTGAGCCTCAACAACACGCTCCGCATCGTGGACGTAGCGACCGGAGACGTGCTGGCCCAGCCGTTCGTGAAGGGGATCCCGATCGCAATCGCGCTCTCGCCCCAGGTGTTCGCCGTCCTCACCACATCAGGCCCCCACGACCGGGTCTCGTGGTTCTCCCCGACCGACGGGACGCGGCTCGGTACCGCCCTGGTGTCGGCAAACGCCGCGCCTCAGCTCGCCGCGAGCGACCGGCTGATCGTCTACCGCGTCGGCCGCCTGCTCCGTGGCATCTCGACGCGCACCGGCCGCAACAGCAAGCTCGCCAAGACCGGGCTGACCACGCTCGGCCTCTCGCTCGCCCGAGGACGGCTCATCTGGGCCGAGAACCACAACCGCACCGGTCGCCTGCGCGCTCTCGCCGTCGGCTAATAGCCGGGCGAAGATCTGCGCTCTTCGCCCGGGGAGAACCGAACTCCGCGCACCCGAGATTGCGATCTCGGGTGCGCTCCGTGCTGAGAGCACACTGGGCTGGCGGGGTCCAGCCTTTGGTTCTGTCGCGAGCGGACGGGCTGCGCGCGTCCGCCCGCTGGTCCGCGGCGTCGTAACGCACCGTTACGCCGCCGCCCACACGCAACGAGGCTCGAAACATTTCGAACCACAACGCCATCAAGGGCCGGAGGCTAAGACAGCCGCAAAAGCGGCGACTTAGCCGCAGGCCGCACCCGCGCTCGCGCCGGCCTCCGCCGCGCGCGAGCGCACAACAGCGAGGCCCCCGGCCAGAGGATCCGAAGCGAAGCAACACGAAGCGGGCCGGGAACCGCGCTTTCCGGCCCGCGCAGTTC
>JBKPLL010000080.1:0-14255 GCA_046731605.1 Actinomycetota bacterium
CCCCCGGCTCGACAACGGCGACTTCGTCCTCTCGCGCCAGCTCAACTTCGAGACGATTCACGCCCACGAGGTCGTGGCAGAGCGCTACGGCACGATCGCCGAGCTGCGGGCGGAGCTGCAGGGCGCCGGCCACGGCCCGGCAACGCACACGGTCCTCAGGGACTGGCTCCGGGCCTAGAAAAACCTGCCACGACGGACTACGATCTGGCCGGGTTGCCGGCAGCAGGGGGTCCTTCGCACGTTCGCCCGGTGTGCCCAAGGTCGGTATCGAGGGTGAAAGGAGTCACGTGAAGAGTTTCGTCCTGCTGGCGCTAGCCGGCGCGATTGCTGTGGTCCTGGGTGTCTCGGCCGCAGGAGCAGCACAGAACGGCTCGGGGGGACCGCTGGCGCGGAGCGCCGCGGCGACAAAGCTCCAGGTCCCCCTCTCGCGGGCGGCGGGCCTCGAGCCCCGCAGCCTCAGAGGCGTGCCCTCGAAGGGCAGCTACGCCTTCCTGCTCAAGCTCGGCGTCCAGCCGACGGGACACACGTACAACGCGAACCTCTCGCTCGGCAAAGCCGCGGCGCGCGCCGCCGCCAAGAGCCAGTTCGCGACCGTGCGCGCTGCCGAGAGCCGCGTGGTCGCGGCGCTGCCGTCCGGCTCGCACGTCCTCTACAAGATGCACGCGATCATGGCGGGCGTCGCGGTCTACACGAAGGTTGCGAACCTCCCGGCCCTGCAGCGCATCTCCGGCGTCTCGGCCGTGTATCCGATCGCGCCGAAGAAGCCGTCGCTCTCGTATTCGGTCTATCTCGAGCACGCGCCTCAGGTCTGGCAGGCGTACGGCGATCTGGGCGAGAACAGCACGGTCGCGATCATCGACACGGGCATCGACTACACGCATGCCGACCTGGGCGGCTCCGGCAACCCGGCGGACTACCAGACCGCGCTTGCCAACGACACGTCGGCGCCCACGTTCCCGGACCCCAACAAGATTCTCGGCGGGTTCGACTTCGCGGGTGACGGCTACGACGCCAGCGGCGACGTGGGCAGCACCACACCGGCACCGGACCCGAACCCGCTCGACTGCAACAGCCACGGCACACACGTGGCCGGGATCATCGCCGGCTACGGGGAGAACCCGGACGGCAGCAAGTTCACCGGCAACTACACGACTCTGAGCGCTCTCAGCAGCCAGGACTACCAGGACACGTTCAAGATCGGGCCCGGCATGGCTCCGAAGGCCAAGCTCTACTCCTACAAGGTCTTCGGCTGCGACGGCAGCACGAACCTCGTCGCGGCTGCGCTCGACAGGGCTGCCGACCCGGACAACAACGGCAGCACGGCCGATCACGTCGGCGTGGTCAACATGTCGCTGGGCTCCGACTACGGATCCCCGCAGGACGGTGACTCGGTGGCGTCGAACGCGGCGTCGCAGCTCGGCATCAGCGTCGTGGTGGCGGCCGGCAACGGCGGCGACCTCTACGACGTCGGCGGCTCCCCGGGCAACGCGTCGCGCGTCATCGGCGTGGCGGCCAGCCAGGACGCCTACTCGCAGCTCGACACGCTGCACGCCACCGTGAACGCCGTCTCGAAGTCGTACGGCGCGCAGCGCTCGGTCGCCTACGACTGGGCCAACGACCCCGACCTCTCGGGCACCGTCGTCGAGCTGACCGACGCGAGCAACAAGGACGGCTGCGATCCGATCAGCCAGAACCTCACCGGCAAGATCGTGTTCCTCGAGTGGACGGACGACGACGCCACCCGGCGCTGCGGTTCGGCTGCCCGCTCGCAGAACGCGGAGGATGCCGGCGCAATCGGAGCGATCCTCGGCGAAGACGAGGAGGTCTTCGCAGCGGGCATCACCGGCAGCGCCGACATTCCGGTCGTCCAGGTCGTCAAGTCGGCCTCGGACCAGATCGAGGCGACGCTGGACGCGAGCCAGACCGTGACCGTCTCGGGAACGTCCGCGAACGACTTCGAGCAGGACGTCCCCGCCAACGACGACAAGGTCGCCGGCTTCTCATCGCGTGGCATCCGCGCCGCGGGCGACGTGAAGCCCGACGTCACCGGCGTCGGCGTCAGTGTGTTCTCGGCCGGCATGGGAACCGGGAACGACGGCCTGTCGGACAGCGGAACCTCGATGGCGACCCCGGAGGTCGCCGGGCTCTCCGCGCTCGTCCGGTCCCAGAACGGCTCCTGGAACCCCGAAGAGGTCAAGGCCGAGATCATGAACACGGCCGAACAGGACCTGTTCACCGGCGACAACCACACCGGCAACAAGTACGCGCCGGGCCGGGTCGGAGCCGGCCGGATCGACGCGAAGGCGGCCCTCGACAACGGGGTGCTCGCCTACGTCACGGACGATCCCGGCGCGGTCAGCGCCTCGTTCGGGACGATCGAGGCATCCGCTCCCATGACCCTGCACAAGACGGTCAAGGTCGTCAACAAGAGCGGTACGAGCGAGACCTACAACGTGGCGTACCAGGCAGTGACGTCGGTTCCGGGCGCCACCTACTCGGTCTCACCGACCCAGGTGACCGTCGCCGGAGGTGCGTCGACGACCGTCACGCTGACGCTCACGGTCAACCCGACGCAGCTCACGAAGACGATCGACCCGACGGTGCCGGCCTTGCAGGCCGGCTTCCCGCGGGAGTTCCTCGCCGAGGCGAGCGGCCGGGTGATGTTCACTTCGCAGGGCTCGAGCCCGACGTTGCGGGTCCCCGTCTACTCCGCTCCGCGGCCGGCGTCGACGATGACGCAGCCCTCCTCGGTCGACATGCCGTCCGGCGCCATCCAGGCGGGCACGCTGCCGCTGAGCGGCACCGGTCTCAACCAGGGAACGGGCGCGGCGACGATCCAGTCGATCGTGTCCGGCTTCGAGCTCCAGGCGACGAGCCCCGCGCTGACGGGCATCCCCAGCGACGAAAAGGCCGCCGACCTGAAGTACGTCGGCACGACGTCCGACGCGCCGCAACTCCTGTCGATCGGCGACAACCCGCTCGCCCCGGGTTGCAACCCGGACTTCCAGTGCGGGCTCGAGTACTTCGCGATCTCGACGCAGGGGCCGTGGCACACCGCGGCGTCGCAGAACGAGTACGACATCTACATCGACTCGACCGGTGACGGCGTCCCGGACATGGTCGCGTTCAACACGCGTCTGACCGACACGGACGTCCTCGTCTCCGCCCTGGTCGACCTGAGCACCCTCGACGTCGTCGACATCGAGCTCATCAACGACCGGTTCGGTGACACCGACACGGCGCTGTTCGACAGCGACACGCTGGTGATGCCGGTGTTCATCCCCGCGCTGCCCGGCATCTCCAGCGGGCACTCGCGGATCACGTACGGCGTCGTCACGTTCGGGCAGTTCCAGAGCTCTCCCGTGGACAGCGTCGGCTTCAACAGCGCCCTCACCGCCTTCGACGGGTCGCTCAGCACCGACGTGCTGAATCCGGGCGTGGCCGTCTACGGTGCGTTCAACAGCAGCAGCAGCCCGCTGCTCTGGGCGGATGCGCCGAGCACGGCGCTCGTCGTCCGGCGTGACGCCGCGTCGTATGCGGCGGACCACGGAAAGGGCCTGCTGATGGTCCACTTCCACAACGCGGTCGGCCACAAGGCGCAGATCGTGGACATCGACCACCACACGCTCACGGTAGGGAAGAACGGCAGCGGGACCGGCTCGGTCACGAGCTCTCCGGCCGGGATCGACTGCGGTTCCACCTGTTCCGGCTCCTTCTCGATCGGCGCCCAGGTGACGCTGACCGCCAAGGCGGCGGCGGACTCGAAGTTCGCCGGGTGGGCGGGCGCAGGCTGCTCGGGCACGGGAACCTGTTCCGTGACGATCAGCGCCGACACAGCGGTCACCGCAACCTTCACCAACAGGCCGCCGAGGGTGACGAGCGTGAAGGTGAAGGTGAACCACAAGAAGAGGACCGCGAAGGCCACGTTCCGCGGCACCGATCCGGGACACGGCTCGAAGGGCCTGCACTTCAAGTGCAAGCTCGACAAGAAGTCGTTCAAGAGCTGTCGCTCGCCGAAGCTCTACAAGCACCTGCGCAAGGGCAAGCACACCCTGCAGGTCAAGGCGATCGACAAGGCGGGCCACGTCTCCAAGCCCGTCAAGAAGAAGTTCAAGGTCTGAGATCCGGCTGGCGAGGGGCGGCGCTTGTGGCGCCGCCCCTCCCGCGCCTCAGCTCGAAGCGGTTCTCCTCACCGCGCCAGAGGCGCCCGAGGTTCGCGCGGTGGAGGAAGGCGACTCCCACGCCCGCTGCGCCGCCGAACGCGATCACCGGCCACGGGTAGCCGAACAGCCAGGCCCAGAAGGCGAGCGACCCGGCGGCGGTGACCGACGCGACCGACGCGTAGCGCGTGAGCGCGAAGACGAGGATCCAGACGCCCGCGCCCGCCCCGCCCACGATCGGCGCGACCCCGAGGAAAGCGCCGCCGGCCGTGGCGACCATCTTCCCGCCCTTCTGGAAGCCGAGGAAGATCGGCCGCCAGTGCCCGAGCATCGCGGCCGCCCCCGCGAGCACGCCGCTGCCGTGCCCGACCGCGACGGTGGCCGCGAACGCCGGCGCGAAGCCCTTCGCCACGTCGAGGAGGGCGGCAGGCAGTCCGAGCTGCGGGCCGTAGACGCGCCAGACGTTCGTCGCGCCGACGTTGCCGCTCCCCTTCGTCCGAACGTCCTCGCCGCGGAAGATCCGCACGAGCCAGTAGCCGAACGTCAGCGAGCCGCACAGGTAGCCGGCGACGGCGAACGCAGCTGTCTCCATTCCGGAACCCTAGGTCGGGATGCCGTACTGCTCGATCCAGCCGTTCACGACGTCCCAGTCGAGGTTCGTGAAGAACGCGTCGATGTACGAGGAGCGATCGGTCTGGTAGTCGAGGAAGTACGCGTGCTCGTAGACGTCGAGCGCGACGAGCGGCGTCGCGTTCCAGACCGGGAACGTGTTCTGCGCGTCGCCGACGTAGTTGAAGAGGCGGCCCTCGTCCCAGTCGAACGCGGTCCACGCCCAGCCGCGGGCGGCCATGCCCGTCGCCCGGAGGTCGGCGCGCCAGGCGTCGGCCGAGCCGAAATGCCGCGAGACGAGCTCGCCGAACGCGCCCTCCGGATCTCCGCCGCCGCCGCCGAGGTGGTCGAAGTAGAGCTCGTGGTTCTTGATCCCGCCGATCGCAAAGGTGAGATCGACCTTCAGCGCCCGTAGCTCCGAGAAGACCTGGTTCGCGGCCGAGGCGTCGACGTCGGCGAGCCGGCGCAGGATCTCGTTCCGCTTCGCGACGTACCCCTCGTACAGCTTGTAGTGCGCCTCGACCGACGCGCGCGAGATGCCGTCGAGCTCGTATGCCTCGGGCCGCAGCGGCCGCGGCGCGATCTCCTCGAACCTGTAGACGAGCGTGGACACGAGCGCGGAGCATATCCTCCGACGCAGAAGCGCAGCGCAGCTGAAAGGAGCCCCCGAAATGGCCTTCGAACTGCCCGATCTGCCGTACGCCTACGACGCGCTCGAGCCGCACATCGACGCGGAGACGATGCGCATCCACCACGACCTCCACCACGGGGCCTACGTCACGAACGCGAACGCCGCGCTCGAGGGGACGCAGCTGGCGGACGCGTCCGCCGAGAGCGTGCTGACGAACCTCGACTCTCTGCCCGAAGAGAAGCAGACCGCCGTCCGCAACAACGCCGGCGGCCACGCGAACCACTCGCTGTTCTGGCAGATCATGAGCCCGGACGGAGGCGGGGAGCCCGGCGGCGCGCTGCGCTCCGCGGTCGACGACGCGTTCGGCTCCTTCGACGACCTGCGCACCGCGGTCAACGACGGCGGCGTGAAGCGCTTCGGCAGCGGCTGGACCTGGCTCGTCTGGGACGGCACGGGCCTCTCGGTCTACTCGACGCCGAACCAGGACTCGCCGGTCATGCAGAGCGACGTCCCACTGCTCGGGATCGACGTGTGGGAGCACGCCTACTACCTCAAGTACCAGAACAAGCGCCCCGCCTACCTCGAGGCCTGGTGGAACGTCGTCAACTGGCCCGAGGTGGAGCGGCGGTTCGCCGAAGCCCAGACGAGCTAGGACAATCCGACCGAGGGCGAGATGCGTAAGGACAGTGGCGATATGGAGATTGCCCTCGATGTGCCCCAGCCGCGCCTGCGTGCCGTCCCTACGGAACCCACGCCGCCCGTCGATGCTGCGTCCGACGCCGAGTTGCTGCGGCGTGTCGCCGAGCGCGACCGCGAGGCCTTCGAGACCCTCTACGGCCGCTACGTCCGGTCGGTCTTCGGCCTCGCACTGCGCAGGCTCGGGGACCGCGGTCATGCCGAGGACGCCGTGCAGGAGGCGTTCACGGCGGTCTGGCGCTCCGCCTCGACGTACCGGCCGGAGCGCGGCGCAGCAGGCGGCTGGATCTACACGGTCGCCCGGAACGCGATCGTCGACCGGCTGCGCCGCAACGGGCTCGCTCTCGACGCTGAGCTTCCCGAGCTCGCGTCTCCCGAGCGGGGGCCCGCACAGCAGGCCGAGGACTCCGACGTGGCGTGGCGCGTGCACCGCGCCCTCGAGGACCTTCAGCCGCGGGAGCGCGAGGTGATCGAGCTCGCCTACTGGAGCGGCATGTCGCAGAGCGAGGTGGCGGAGTACCTCCACCTCCCGCTCGGAACGGTGAAGACCCGGACGCGAAGCGCCCTCGCGCGGCTCGCGTCAGTGCTGGAAGGAGAGCTGTGAACCGTGAGCCGACCCTCGACGATTTGATCGGCGCCGAGACGACCGGTGAGGAGCGCGCGCGGTTGCGGCAGGTCCACGGGATGCTCCTCGAGGCAGGCCCCCCGCCGGAGCTGAGCCCGAAGCTCGAGGCAGGGCCGACGCTCGGAATGACCCTGCAGCGGAAGCGGGCCCTGAAGCGGCGGGCGATGCTCCTCCTCGCCGCCACGCTCGCCGTGGTCGGCGTCTTCCTCGCCGGTTACGCGGTCGCGAACCGCGCCGGAGGGGGCACCTCGCCGGTGCTGACCCAGGCCCTCAAGGGCACTCGCCTCGCGCCGCAGGCGCAGGGCACGCTGGAGGTCTGGGACTCGAGGGACGGCAACTGGCCCATGACGCTCAGCGTCGCCGGGCTGAAGGAGCTGGCGCCGCACAGCTACTACGAGGTCTACCTCGTCCGCCACGGAAAGCCCTGGGGCGCGTGCGGAACCTTCCGGGTCCAGTCCCCGAGCTCCGGCGTCGTGACGGTGACGCTCACCGCGCCGTACACGCTCCGGAAGGGCGACTCGTGGGTCGTGACGCTGCCGGGAGCCGGCGGTACCGAGCCCGGCAAGACGGTGTTGCGCACGGCGCCCGTCCGGGCCTGACTCTCATTCCACCTCGGCGCCGAGCGAGCGAGCGAGCTGGACGGCGCCCGCCAAATCCAGACGCGCCTGCGCGATTCGGGACGCCGAGAGGTCGACGCCGTCGAGGTTCGCCCCGCGCAGGTCGGCGCCCGCGAGCGTCGCGTTGTGAAGACGGGCCCTCGTGAGGTCGGCGCCGCGCAGGTCGGCATCCGTGAGGTCGGCCTCGGAGAGATCCGCCTCGCGCAGCCGCACCCCCCGTAGCTCGAGGCCGGTGAGCTCCTGGCCCCGGAGCAGTGCGTACGACCAGTCGCCGCCCTCGACCGTGAGCCCCGTCAGCGTCGCGCCGGCGAAGCTCGCTCCCACCAGCCTGCACTCGGCGAAGCGCGCGCCGAACAGGTTGGCGTTCTCGAAGGTCGAGTTGGCGAAGTCGGTGCCGACGTGCTCGGAGCCGTTTACCTGGGCGAGGGTGAAATCGCAGGCGCGGAACGTGCAGCGCGTCGTGCGCAGCCCGGAGAGATCCTGCCCGCGGAAGCTCTCGTTCTCGTAGACCTCGTTCTCGAGCTCAGCGTCCCGCTCGGGCCTCATTGCGCATCTCGGAGAGCAGCCTCTCGAGCCGCGGCTCGGTCGCGTCGTCGACAAAGGTCATCGCCGCGGCGACACTCGGGTGGACCGCAGCGATGGCTTCGCGCATCTGCAACGCGACGGCCCGATAGGACGGATGGCCCTCGCGTCCCGAGCGAAGCTCGATCAGGTGCAGCGCCTCGCGCGCATCGAGCTCGAGGACGTACCGAATGCGGTAGGCGAGGCAAAGCGCGTACGGCGCCTCGTCGGCGAGACCCTCGCCGCGCAGCCGCTCGTACTCGGCGCGTGACGTCTCGAGAGCGCGCGCGTAGTCCGGGCCGAGACCCGCCTCCTCGACCTCGTGCGGGACGTCGGCGCCCAGGTCCGGCGACAGCCGCTGCCACTGGCACGTGAGCAGACGGTGCCGCTGCAGGTCGCGGAACGCGCCGTAGTCGGAGACGATCTCGAAGCGGTACGTCAGCGTCTCGAAGCCGCGGCCGGGCCGGTGGCGCCGGTTCTCGCGCTCGGCGACGAGGTCGCTGACCAGCGCCGTACGCTCCTCCGGTGAGAGGCGGGCAACCGCCGCCAGGGCGGCTCTCTCACCGACGGCCGAGGCTTCGTACAGCAGCGCGGCGAGCAGCTCTTCCTCGCTGCCGTGCGCCCGCAGCAGCCGGACCGAGGGAGCCGTCATCTCCTCGCCGCCCCTGTCGAGCCCGAGCCGCGCGGCCACACTCGCCGCCGCCTCGTTCCGCTCGCGGAGGTACTCGATCCAGCGACCGCCGCGGTCCGGGCGCGGCACGCGGGCGACGAAGCTCGGCATCACCGTCTGCAGCTCGTCGAGCAGCATCTCGCCGTACGCACGCGCCTCGGCCAGCGGGTGCGCGAGCAGGTGGAGCACGAGCTGCTCGTACGTCTGACCGGTGGCGTAGATCCCGACGTGCGAGAGCGACGCCGCGGGGAGGACGCCGCGGACGAGGTCGAGCGCCTTCGCGCGCACGGCGCGCCGGTGCGCAGCCTGCGACTCTCCCTCCGCCGCCGGGAACTTCTCGTCCACCCAGGCCGAGACGCCCGCGAGCAACGAGGAGTAGCTCTCGAACAGCTCGTCCATCGCTCTCTCGTACGCAGGGCCGAAGCGCGGGTCGCGGTGGTAGCGGTAGCCGAATTCGTCGAGCTGCGTGTCGTAGGCGATGTAGCGCGTCGACTGCTCGAGGTAGGCGGCGAGCCGCGGGCGCTGCAGGATCTTGGTGAGGAGGTTGGACGTCCACTCGCAGGCGATGTGGGCGCCGCCGAGCTGGGCGACGGAGTCGTCGCCGTAGCCGAGGAAGATCGTCTCGTAGAGCTTCGCGGCGCGCTCCCCCTCCGAGAGGTCGACTATCGGGACTTCGGGCAAGGAGTCGGCGAACTCGTCGAGGAAGAGGCGGCGCAAGGTGCCGGCGTAGCGCGAGTAGCGGGCGAAGAGCGCGCCCTTGACCGTCTCCGGCAGGTTGACGAGCGCAAAAACCGGGCGGTCGAGGTTCGTGAAGTGCGGGGCGAGCCGCGCCTGCTCGTCCTCCGTGAACTGCTCGAGCGGGTATGTCACCGTTTCCACCGTGGCCAAGGGATCGCCCACAGTAAACCGCGTATCGGTCGGCACCTCGGGCTGGTCGTATCCGAGCTGGCGGCCCGGCTTCTACCCGGCCGGGCTCGATCCGTCCGCCTTCCTCGGCTTCTATGCCGAGCGCTTCTCGACGGTCGAGCTGAACACGACCGGGTACCGGCTGCCGGCCGAGGAGCAGTTCCGGCGCTGGGCCGAGCAGGTTCCCGACGGGTTCGAGTTCACGCCGAAGCTGCCGGGCGAGCGGCCTCGCACCGTCGCCGAGTTCGAGAGCCGCGTGCGCCACCTCGGCGACCGGCTGGGACCGATCCGCATCTCGCTGAAGTCGAAGCGGGACGAGGGGATCCTCGAGCTCTTGCTCGGCTCGCTCGATCCGTCGCTGCGGCTCGCGCTCGATCTCGAGCATCCGTCATGGGACGGGATCGAGCCACGGTTGGCCGAGGCAGGCGCCGTCCGGGTCGGCGACCTCGGCCATCCGGCGCCGTTCCGCTACCTCCGCCGCCGCGAGGCGCCCGACGAGGCGTTCGCCGCCAGGGTCGCAGCGGCACGGGAGCCGGTCTACGTCTACTTCCGTCACGACGACGAGCCGGCCGCGCCTGCCCACGCGGCCCGGCTACGCGAGCTGCTTGGCTCCTGACGGGAGCGCCTCGGCTGAGCGGTAATCGGTGTCGGCGATCGGTGTCCGGCGATCGGTGTCCGACACCGCCTAGGCGGTGTGAGGATTCGTCAAGGGCAAGGTGTCTCAAGTCTGTGCCAAACGGTGCGCCCGCCGGAATGTCTGGCCAACGAGGCCCTACCCTCGATCCGTGGCACGTCGTCCCCGCGAGTTTGCCGCCGGCGTGTATCACGTCGCGGCCCATGGCAGTTCCCACCGGCGGATCTTCCTGGACGACTCCGATCGTCGCTCCTTCCTCGACCTGCTCAACATCGTCTGGGCGCAGTTGGGGCTCGAGCTGATCAGCTACGTGCTGATGACGAACCACTACCACTCGTTGACCTGGATTCCGGACAAGCGCCTCTCGACGGCACTGAAGATGCTCCATGGCCAATACTCGGCTCGGCACAACAAGCGTCACCGAGACTCGGCACACCTGTTCCGAGCGCACTGCTTCGCGCGTCGCCTCGGCGACGACGGCGATCTCCTCTCGAGTGAGCACTACCTCGCCCATAACCCGGTCAAGGCCGGCATCGTCTTGAAGCCCGTCGACTGGCCCATGGGGGAGCACACGCACCCACGCCGGACTGGCAGCGTCCACCGTGCTTCTCCACGAGCAGAGGCTGTGCGGAGCGCTGGGCGGCCAAGCGAATTGGCGCGAGCAATACGCGGCGCTCATCGGCGAAGGAGAGGGGCCGTACTAGTGCCGACGGATCACTAGGAGGCGGCGCGCAGGGCGGCGGCGCGCATCGACGCCACCGTGCCTGCGTTACGCGACCACCTCGGCCACGAGTACGGCGTCGAGGTCCTGAGCGGGCAGCCTATGGTGCAGCCGAGCTTGGCGCCCTTCGCCGTGCTCGAGAAGAGACCGCGGAGGAGCTTCCGCACCGCCGCCGCCCCGTGCTTGTGCCGCACGACGTTCAGGATCTCCCAGTCCTCGATCCCCTCACGGAGCACCTCGAGCCGCGCGCTCGCGATCGGCCCGTTCTTGCCCGGGTAGAGCAGCACGTAGGAACCCTTGGCCTTGTCGTTCGAGACCAGCGGGTTTCCCTTCGAGTAGGTCGTCGTCCCCTGTCCGTAGAGGAGCCCGGTGATGCCCTCGTAGGCGGCCCAGTCGGCGAAAACGCGCGGGTCGACCGCCGGCTCGGTGGCCGCGAAGCCGGGCGTCGAGTGGGAGGCGGCGTCGTACGTGTACGTCCAGATCTGCTTGTGGTGGCGCCGCGCCGAGTTGATCAGCGCGAGCTCCTCCCTGGCGTGAGAGATGCCGCGACGCGACAGCGACGGATTCGTGTACCGGCCGTAGTAGCGGCTCGCGAGCACGACCCAGACGTCGACGTCGTCCTTGCCGCCGTTCCAGAGGAAGCGGTTCTGAGCGGTCGGCTTCCCCGTCACGACCACGTGGCCGCCCGAGAAGCACGAGTGCGTCGCCTGCGCCTGCTTCCCGACGACCCTGAAGCGCGACGCCCCGGGCTCGTCCATCCCGTACAGGTACGGATACGAGCCGAGCCAGCGGTGCTGCTGCCAGAAGCCGTGGACGGAGCGGAGGTACGAGCACCAGCCCTGCGGTCTGAACGGGGACCGGCCGCCGACGTACGTGCTCGGGCTCCAGCGGTTGTTCGAGACCGGGATCCACATCGACGCGAACTGGGCGGGCTGGCCGGCGGCGGCGATCATCTGCCCGGTCTTGTCGAGCCACCAGCGGCGGTCGCTCGTGTAGCCCGAGGCGGCCCTGGGGTTACCGTAGCCCCAGCTGTTCGGGGAGAGCCGGTAGGAGGCGAGGAAGCTGAAGAGCCCAGGCAGCGTCGACTCCGGCGAGACGCCGTAGAGGCCGGCCGCCTTGTTCGCGTACGACTGCGGCGAGAAGTTGAAGGCGGTGAGCAGGCTCCCTGCGACCTGGCTCTGTTTCGGCAGGGTCACCGGCGACACGGTGACTGCGATCGGCACCGACGTCCTGCTCCCGTCGGCGACGACCACGATCGAGCCCTGGTACGTGCCCGGCGCCGTGCCATAGGGGATCGTCACCTGCAGCCAGACGGGCTGGTTTGTGTGCTCGGTCGCGCGCTGCGATCCGTCCCACGGCAGGAGCGCGTCCGGGACGGGCTTCCCGGCAACCGAAACGTAGTGCGCGAAGAAGAGATTCAGCTGCAGCGGGGCGTCGATCGCAGGTGACGAGATCGCGACCTTCTGTGCTCCGCGGACGAGGAGCGTCGCGTCGTCGACTCCGCCGATCGGCATCACGAGCGACACGGAGGACGCGGCGTGGGCCGGCGCGGCGGCGGAGGCGGAGAACGTCGTCCCCGAGGGATAGACGCTCACCGTGGCCGAGAGCGAACGCGCGGCACCGGATCCTGCGCTGAGCGCCAGGACCACGAAAACGAGAAGCACAAGCCGCCGCACGACCCCTTCCATCGGCCCACGTTTTGTAGCGGGGGAACCCTCAGAAGAGGGAAGGTGCGCCGGCATGGCGCTCGTAAGCGCCCGTGGCGACGATGTCTGCGAGCGCGGAGACCGCGTACCGAACCTCGTCCTCGGTGTTGAAGAAGTGCGGGCCGAGCCGGATCCCTCCCACTGGATCGGGGCGGAAGTCGCAGACGATCCCGCGCTCGCCGAGCTCCTTGTGGCAGGCCGCATGGTCGGGGGTCGAGACGGTGACAGTGCCGCCGCGCCGCTCGGGCTCCCGCGGCGAGACGACCTCGAGACCTCGCTCGTCGCAGAGGTCGATCAGGAGCTGTGTGAGCGCGAGCGATCGCTCGCGGATTCGCGACACCCCGATCTCCTCGATCACGTCGTAGCCCGCGGTCGCCGCGTAGAGCGCAGGGACGTTCGGCGTGCCGGTCAGAAAGCGTCGCGCGCCCTCTGCATACTCGAGTTCCGGCTCGAAGGCGAACGGTCGCGCGTGCCCCTGCCAGCCGACGAGCGCCGGCTCGAGCCGCTCCGCGACGTCCGGCCGCACGTAGAGCCAGGCGGCGCCCGGCCCGCCGCAGAGCCACTTGACGCTGCCGCCTACGGCGAAGTCCACGCCGAGCTCCGCTAGCTCGAACGGCACGACGCCGGCCGACTGGTAGCAGTCGAGCACCACGTACGCGCCGGTCTCGCGCGCGCGCCGGACGATCGGCTCGACGTCCTGGATCTCGCCGTTCTTGAACAGGACGTGGCTGATCGGAACGAGCAGCGTCCGCTCGTCGATCGCGTCCACGATCGCCGCGTCGTCCTCGACCGCGACGACCTCGAGCTCCGGCTGCGCCTGGTACAGGTAGCGCACCGACGGGAAGTTCGCTTCCTCGTAGACGATCCGGTTGCGCTCACCGCTCGGCGAGAAGCAGGAGAGGACGATCGCCTCGGCGACGGTCACGTTCTGGTGCATCACGATCGACCCGGGCGGAGCGCCGAGGATGCGGCCGAGCTGGTCGCCGACCGTGACCGGCATCTCCCACCAGCCCTCGGCCCACGCGCGGATCCCGCGCTCGCGCCACATGCGGGCGTACTCGCGCAGGTTGTCCTCGGCCGTCGCGGGCATCGCCGCGAGCGAGTGGTTGATCAGATACGTGCAGCTCGCGAGGATCGAAAAGCGGTCGCGATAGTCGGCCGGGTCGATCATGGCTGCGCCGCGAGCACCTCGTCCTCGGCCGCGTAGTCGAGCGAGCCTTCGACGTAGGAGCCCTCCCAGGTGCGACCGCGCTCGAGCTCGCCGACCAGCCAGGCGCACGTCTCCTTCACCGCGTCGGGATACGTCGCCACCGACCTGTAGCCGAGCTCGCGCTCCGCGGCCTCCATCGAGACGATCAGCGGCGCCGACGAGGGCACGCCCCAGGGGTTGCTGAACTCGTCCGCCTCGAGCAGGACAGGCTCGAAATCGAACTCGAGCGCGTTGCCGATCGCGTGGCAGATCTCGAGCGTCGACGGCGGGTCGGGATCGCCGCCGTTGAGCACGCGGTCGCCGGGTTGCGCGGCTGCGAGGCGGATAAGCTCGGCCATGTTCGCCGCCGACACCGTGTGGAACCGGCTCTCGCCTCTCCACGCGAGCGCGACGCGCCGCCGCCCGTCGAAGGCGCGCTTGACGAAGAAGAGCTCACGCGGGTTCTTCGCCCCGGGCCCGTAGACCGCGCCCGCGCGGATGAGCGTCGAGGGCAGGGGGCCGTGCAGCAG
>JBKPLL010000081.1:0-30627 GCA_046731605.1 Actinomycetota bacterium
GCTCCCTGGCCATGGGCCGATCGAGCGGCCGCCCGACCGCGAGGCCCGCTCGCACGACCGCATTCGTCGGCAGCACCCGCCACGGCCGGCCGTCGAGATCGACGGCCACACGGCCGCGCTTTCGCTCGCGCAGGCCCGTAACGACCGGGCTCACGCCTCGGCTTCGGCCGACGCCAGCGCCTCCGCAGCGACCTCCGCCTTGCCGTTGCTCGGCGCGGACTCCTCGGCGGCGACCGGCAGCAGCCGCGCGGACGCGACCTGTTCCGCGCCGAGCTCCACCTGGATCGCCTGCAGGATCTGCTGCGTCACGTCGGGGTGCTCGCGCAGGAAAGCCGTCGCGTTCTGGCGGCCCTGGCCGAGCCGCTCGTCGCCGAAGCTGAAGTACGAGCCCGACTTCGTGAGGACCTTGCGATCGATCGCCGAGTCGAGCACCGTGCCTTCCCACGAGATCCCGGAGCCGTAGATGATGTCGAACTCCGCCTGCTTGAACGGCGGGGCGACCTTGTTCTTCACGACCTTGACGCGAACGCGGTTCCCGAACGCCTCGACACCCTCCTTCAGGGTCTCGATGCGGCGGATGTCGAGCCGCACGGACGAGTAGAACTTCAGCGCACGGCCGCCCGGCGTCGTTTCCGGGTTCCCGAACATGACGCCGATCTTCTCGCGCAGCTGGTTCGTGAAGATGCAGATCGTGTCGGTGCGGTTGAGGGTGCCGGCGAGCTTGCGGAGCGCTTGGCTCATGAGGCGCGCCTGCAGGCCCACGTGGGAGTCCCCCATCTCGCCCTCGATCTCGGCCTTCGGGGTGAGCGCCGCGACCGAGTCGACCGCGACGACATCGAGCGCGCCGGAGCGGATGAGGAGCTCGGCGATCTCGAGCGCCTGCTCGCCCGTGTCGGGCTGCGAGACGAGGAGGTTGTCGATGTCGACGCCGATCCGCTTCGCATAGGCCGGATCCATCGCGTGCTCCGCGTCGATGAAGGCGCAGATGCCGCCGCGCCGCTGCGCCTCGGCGATCACGTGATAGACGAGGGTCGTCTTGCCCGAGGACTCCGGGCCGAAGATCTCGACGATCCGCCCACGGGGCAGCCCGCCGATCCCGAGTGCGAGATCGAGCGCGAGCGAGCCCGTGGAGACCGCTCCGATCGAGACCGCAGCCTGGTCGCTCATCTTCATGACGGATCCCTTGCCGAACTGCCGCTCGATCTGGCCGAGCGCTACGTCGAGTGCTTCGTGCTTGTCCACCTCAGCCTCCTAGAGCGACAGATTCCAAGACGTCGTACCGCGCCCCGGCGGGGTGCAGCCGGGATAGGTAAGCAGCCGCGTCGGACGGAACAAACGTTCCCGTCGACGGCGGCTCGAGCCGCAGGCGCGGCCGCTCGCGCCAGCGCGCGACCGTGAGGTGCGGGAGCCAGGGCCGGCCTTCGCGGCGATACACCCCGAGGCGTTCCAGCCGCTCCTGCACGTCTGCGGCCAGCAGCGCCGCGTGCCCGTGACCGTCCTCGAGGACGAGCATCCCTACGCTCCGCGTCTCGCGATAGCGGCTCGGTGTGAGCCGGATCTCCCCCGCCCCGGCCGCGGCGGCGCGCAATTCGCCGACGATCGTGTCGAGCTCGCCGGCAGGCCGATGTCCGAGGAACGCGAGCGTGACGTGCAGGCGCGCGCGCGGGAGGACGCGAACGCCTGTGAGCTCCGCACGTTGCCACCGCTCGACGGCGTCGAGGACGTGGTCGGGCAGGCGCAGCGCGAGGAAGATCCGGAGCCGTTCATCGCCGCTCACGCTAGCGGCCGAGGTCATGCAGATTCGTTCCGGCTTCCCGTCAGAAGCGCACGCAGGAGATGGAGCGCCGTCACGGTCGCGCGCACCCGGATCTGCCGCCGCTCCCCGGGCAGGTCGAGCATGCGTGCCAGCGAACCGTCCGGGCCGACCGCATGGATGTACACGCGCCCCACCGGTTTGGCGGACGTCCCTCCCTCGGGCCCGGCGATGCCGGTCACCGCAACGGCCAGGTCCGCGCCGAGCCGGCGCCGCGCTCCCACCGCCATCGCCGCAGCTGCTTCCTCCGACACGGCACCGTGCGCCGCGAGCAGCTCCTCGGGCACGTCGAGCTCGGAGCGCTTCACCTCGTCCGCGTACGCAACGACGCCGCCGACGAAGCTCGCGCTCGACCCCGACACGTCGGTCAGCCGTGCCGCGACCATGCCCCCGGTGCAGGACTCGGCGGTCGCGAGCCGCAGCCCGCGCGCGCGCGTAAGCGAGAGGACGAGCTCCTCGATCCGCCGCTCATCGCGCGCGAACAACCACTGCTCGAGCCGCGCCGCGAGCGCCCCCTCGAGCGCGTCCGCCCGCTCCTCCGCGCCCGGCTCGACCACCAGATCCAGGTGGATCTCGAACTCCCGGGCGCAGATCGTCGCCTCGACCCCGTCTCCGTCGCCCCCCGCCTCCTCGAATGCCCGAGCCACGGCCGACTCGCTGACGCCGAAGAGGCGCATGACACGTCGGCCCGGTGCTCGGGTTCTCGCCAGCAGCTCGCGCATCGGGTCGGTCGCGAGCGCGTTGGGCCAGAGCCGCCGCAGCTCGCCCGGTGGCCCCGGGAGGATGACGACGACGCAGCCCGTCGGCGCCCGAAGCACGAGTCCGGGAGCCGTGCCCGCGAGGCCGATGGAGACCGCCGATGAAGGCCGCGTCGCCTGTTTGGTCACGCCCGGCGCGAAGTCCGCGTACGGCCGCCGCAGGCGCTCCGCCACGTTGCGGGAGATCGACTCGATCGCCTGCTCGAGCGCCTGGTCCACGACGAGGTCGAGCCCCGCTGCGCGCGCGACGAGCTCGACTGTGCGATCGTCGTGCGTCGGGCCGAGCCCGCCGGAAACGAGGCAGGCGTCAGCCTCCAGCCCCTCCCGCAGGACCGTCTCGAGCTCGGCAGGCGCGTCTCCGACGATCGTGATCCGGGCCGGCTCCAGCCCGTGGCTCAGAGCCTCTGCCGCGAGTAAGGGGCCGTTGCGGTCGGTGCGCTCGCCTCGGACTAGCTCGCTGCCGGTGACGACGACGACCGCGCGCGGCCGCTCGCTCACCCGCTGAGGCGAGTCGTCCGCCGCGGCGTGACGAGGATGCGGAGGTTGTGCTCCGCCGGCAACGCGACGGCGCGGCCGCCGAGCGTGACGCGGATACCGGCCGGCGAGCGGACGAGGAGGTAGAAGCGGCTCCCCGGGAACAGGTGCGTCTCCCCCGCCTCCACCGTTCCTTGCAGGTCGACCTTGCCCGATGCGCGGCTGCGGCGCACCTCGACGTACGTCCCTTGCCCGACGCCGCGCAGGACGAGCGCGTCGGCGGGCGCCGTCTTGTGGTGCTTCTTCGGCCCGACGCCGGACACGTGCGTCGACGACCCGGGGAGCCGGAACGCGGCGAAGACGAGGCCGGCCACGAGCACGATCCCCGCGAGCACGAGAAGCACGGCGCGGCGCTCGAGGTGGCGTTCGGGCGTGCGGATCCGTCGCTTTTCGGGCCGCGGGGGCAGCTCGTCCCGCCAGCTCGTGATGAAGCGCGAGGCGTACTCGTCGACGTAGACGTCGCCGTCGAGCCCGAGGTACTCCGCGTACGTGCGCAGGAAACCTCGGATGTACGCGTCGCCCGGAAGGGACGTGAAGTCCTCCTCCTCGAGCGCGCGGATGTACTTCACGCGGATCTTGGTGGCGAGCTCGATCTCGGGATACCCGAGCCCTTGCCGCTCGCGTGCCTCGCGCAGGCTGTTGCCGATCTCGAACACAGCGGGAGTCTAGGGGCCCTCTAGTGCTCGAGACGGAGAAGAAGCTCGTACAGCCCCACCGCGATCGAAGCGGAGAGCGTGACGCAGATTCCCGCTATGGCCAGGACTCGGCTTAGCCTGATGCATCCCTCGCCGCCGACCGGTTGAAGCGTGCGTGCGATTGCACCGCGCGCGCCGCGGGCGAACAGGAGTGACAGGGTCGAGGCAACGGCGGCAGCGGGGATCGCCCACACAGCGTCGAGGAGCTCCGCACCCGGGACCTTCCGCGTGAGCTCGATCGCCACCGGGATCACCGCAGCGGCTACAAGGCCGAACAGGAAGGCGAGCCAGGCGCGGACATTGACCCGTTGGGGCTGCGAGAGGGTCTGGGTGCGGGCGGCCATCAGTGAGCCATTGTAGGCGGCCGGAGGACGGCAAACTGATCCGTGATCTCCAGCCGGTCGGTGCGGAAACGATAGATCGTGGCGGGCCGGCCGCCGCCGGCACCATAGTGCCGCCGCTCTCCCGTGTCCTCGAGGAGCCGTCGTCGCAGCAGGACGCGTTGCAGGTTGGTGGCGCTCACCGGGTGGCCGAGCGCGGCGGCGTAGAGGTCGCGCAGCTCGGCGAGGGTGAAGCTCGGCGGCGCGAGCGCAAAGCCGAGATTCGTGTAGGAGAGCTTGGCGCGAAGGCGCTCGCGGGCGCTGAGCAGGATCTCCTCGTGGTCATACGCGAGCTCTGGCAGCTCATCGACCGGACGCCACCGCGTGTCCTCCGGCACCTGCGGGTCTACCCCGCCCGGCACCAGCCCGAGAAAAGAGGTCGCGAGCTCGCGCCTCGTGGGGTTCCGCAAGGGATCGCTGCGGGTCTCGAGCTGCTCGAGATGCGCCACCTCCCGCAGGTCGACCTTCTCGGCGAGGTGCCGCCGAATCGACTCCTCGAGCGTCTCGTCGTCGGCCAGCGCTCCCCCGGGCAGCGCCCAGTGCCCCGCGAACGGCTCGCGGGCGCGTTGCCAGAGCAGGGCTTGCAGCCGCCCCTCGCGCACCTGGAGAACGGCCGCGAGCACGGCGTGGGCCGACGTTTTCGCCTGAGAGTCGTCAACCATGTATAGTCGGGATCGAGGTTATCGCTTGTGAGGCAAAAACGCCAGGTATCCGACGTGGTCGTCGCCGGAGCCGGGGTCGCCGGCCTCTCCGCCGCCCTCGCAGCGGCCGACGGCGGCGCATCGGTCCTCGTGCTCGCCAAGGCGTCCCACACGAGCTCGAACAGCTACGCAGCCCAGGGTGGTGTGGCTGCGGCAGTCGGTCCCGGTGACGACCCGGCGCTCCACGCGACCGACACGCTCGCTGCGGGCCGCGGGCTCTGCCGGCCCAGCGCCGTCCGGCTGCTCACGGAGGAGGCGCCGATCCGGATCGCGGAGCTGCGCCGTCTCGGCGTCCGGTTCGATGACGGCCTCGGCCGCGAGGGCGGCCATTCGCGCGACCGTGTCGTGCACGCGGGCGGCGCCGACACCGGGCGCCACATCGCCGACGTCCTGACGCAGCGCGCGCGCGAGCATCCCCGGATCCGGCTGGTCGAGGGCGAGCGGCTCACGACCCTGGCCGGGCTCAGGGGTTCTGCGGTCGTCCTCGCCACTGGCGGCTACGCCGCGCTGTGGGCGCGGACGACGAACCCGCGCGGCGCCGTCGGAGATGGTCTCCTGCTCGCGCAGGCCGCGGGTGCGGCCCTGGCCGATCTCGAACTCGTGCAGTTCCACCCGACGGCGCTCCGCGACGAGAACGGCCACGACGGCTTCCTGCTCTCGGAGGCGCTACGGGGCGCCGGGGCGACGTTGCTCGACGACGGCGGCGAGCGCTTCGTCGACGAGCTGGCCCCGCGTGACGTCGTGGCGCGCGCGGTCGCGGCCCGGGCAGGCGCGCGACTCGACCTCCGGCCGGTCGAGCGCGACCGGTATCCGACCTTGATGGCGACGCTCGCCAGGGCCGGCTACGACCCGGCTGACGAGCCTGTCCCGGTGTCGCCCGCCGCACACTATGCGATCGGCGGGATCGTCAGCGACCTCGATGGCCGCACCTCGGTGGGAGGGCTGTACGCGGCGGGAGAGTGCGCCTGTACGGGGGTGCACGGCGCGAACCGTCTCGCCTCGAACTCGCTGCTCGAGTGCCTCGTCTTCGGCCGCCGCGCCGGCCAAGCCGCCGTGGAAGGACCGGTCTTCGACAACGCTTGTAACACCGTGTTACTTGGCGATGAGCGGCCGGGAGCCGCACTTTGGCGCGATGCCGGGCTGATTCGCAGCGCGGAGGGCCTCGGGCGGCTGCTCGAGTCACCGCACCCGCTCGTCCGCCAGATCGCGGCCTGCGGGCTCGCGCGGGAGGAGAGCCGCGGCGTCCACTTCCGCGAGGACTTCCCGGTCGAGACTGATGCCCTCGCCGGGCACCTCGTCGTCCACCCCGGCCGCGGGCCGCTGCTGGAGCGATGGAGCTGACGCAACAGGACATCGAGCGCCTCGTCACGGCAGCGCTCGCCGAGGACGTCGGCTCGGGCGACGCGACGACGCTCGCGCTCGTTCCCGAAGACGCGCGCTGTAGCGCCGAGCTGCTGCTCGAGGAGCCCGGCGTCGTCTGCGGCGTCCCCGTCGCCGCCGCGGTCTTCCGGGCGCTCGATCCCGACGTGCAGGTCGAGGCGAAACTCGAGGAGGGCGCCGCTGTCTCGGACGTGCCCGCTGTGCTGGCGGTGGTCGAGGGCAAGGCGCGCGCGATCCTCAGCGGCGAGCGTGTCGCGCTCAACCTGCTCGCCCGGCTCTGCGGCATCGCGTCGCTCACGCGCCGCTTCGTAGAGCTGACCGAGGGTACCCGCACCTCCGTCCTCGACACCCGCAAGACGACCCCCGGCCTGCGCGCACTCGAGAAGTACGCCGTTCGTTGCGGCGGCGGCCGCAACCACCGTGCCGGCCTCTACGACGGCGTGCTCGTGAAGGAGAACCACCTGCGTGTCGCCGGCGGCGTCACCGCAGCGCTCGCCGCACTCGACGGCCGGGTCGACGGGCTCCCGGTCGAGGTCGAGGCCGAGACGCTCGACCAGGTGCGCGAAGCCCTGGAAGGCGGCGCGCCCCGGATCCTGCTGGACAACATGAGCCCCGAGGAAGTGCGCGAAGCGGTCGGGCTGGCCGGCGGCCGCGCCGAGCTCGAGGCATCCGGCGGCGTCTCGCTCGGCACCGTGCGCGCGTACGCCGAGACCGGCGTCGACTTCGTCTCCGTCGGCGCCCTCACCCACTCCGCCCGCTCGCTCCACGTCTCCCTGGAGGTCCGATGACCGTCGCCCCGTCCCCCACCTCGCTGCACGACGAGGTTCGTGCGCTCGCGGCGGAGAAGAACGCCGCGATCCTCGCCCACAACTACCAGCGCCCGGAGGTGCAGGACGTCGCGGACTACGTCGGCGACTCGCTCGGGCTCTCGCGCCAGGCGGCCGCGACCGACGCGGAGACGATCGTCTTCTGCGGCGTCCACTTCATGGCGGAGACGGCGGCGATCCTCAGCCCCGGGACGACGGTCCTGCTGCCCGATCTCGGCGCCGGCTGCTCGCTCGCCGCCTCGATCGACGCCGAGCAACTGCGCGAATGGAAGGCGCAGCATCCCGGTGCGGTCGTCGTCTCCTACGTGAACACGACTGCTGAAGTGAAGGCGGAGAGCGACTACTGCTGCACGTCGGGGAACGCGAAATCGGTGATCGAGGCGATCCCACCGGAGCAGGAGATCCTCTTCCTGCCGGACATGTACCTCGGGCTCTGGCTCGAGAAGGTGACCGGCCGCAAGCTGACGATCTGGCTCGGCGAATGCCACGTCCACGCGGGGATCCGGCCGGCCGACATCGAGCGCTGGCAGGGCGAGGCTCCCGACGCCGACCTGCTCGTGCATCCCGAGTGCGGCTGTGCGAGCCAGGCCATGGCGTTCGGGAACGAGCGGACACAGATCCTGTCGACGGAGAAGATGATCGACTACGCCAAGCGCTCGCCGAAGCAGCGGTTCCTCGTCGCGACCGAGACGGGGATCATCCACCGCCTGCAGCAGGAGGCGCCTGGGAAGAGGTTCGAAGCCGTGCGCGACGACGCTGAGTGCCGCTACATGAAGCTGACGACGCTCGAGAAGGTGCGCGATTCGCTGCGGGACGGCAAGCACCGCGTGACGGTCGAGCCGGAGCTAGCCGAGCGCGCGCGCCTCGCGATCGAGCGGATGGTCTCGATCACCTAGCTCGGGAGGCTTTCTTTCCGCAGGGACGGGGACGCCACGCCCGTGGGGTCTACGACCGAAGTGCTGCCTGAGCGGTATGCGGGCGCGAGGCTGATCGCCTCGGGCGGGATGGGCCGCGTCTTCCGGGCGACCGACACCGCCCTCCGTCGCGATGTCGCGGTGAAGGTGCTCGCCGACCGTTACGCCGACGACGAAGCGGTTCGCGCACGCTTTCGCCGTGAGGCGTTGGCGCAGGCGCGGCTGTCCGGGCACCCGAACATCGTCACGATCTTCGACGTCGCCGAGCAGCACGGCCAGCCGATGATCGTGATGGCATACCTGGAAGGCGGCTCCCTGGACGCGCGTGTGCAGGAGCACGACGGCTGTCCGCCCGCGCAGGTGCTCTCCTGGCTGGAGCAGGCTGCCGTAGGTCTCGACGCCGCCCACGCGGCGGGGGTGGTCCACCGCGACATCAAGCCGGGCAATCTCCTGCTCGACGGCCGTGACCAGGTACACGTGGGCGACTTCGGGGTCGCCAGTGCCGCGGGGCTGGCCAATCTGACAGAGACCGGCACGATCCTCGGCACGGCCGGCTACCTCTCGCCCGAGCAGGCGCAAGGAGAGCGGGCGACCGCTGCGAGCGACCGGTACAGCCTGGCGGTGGTGGCTTTCGAGCTGCTCGCCGGCCGGCGTCCCTACGAATCGGACTCGACCACGGCCGAGGCGGCCCGCCACGCGACCGCGCCGGTGCCGTCCATCCGCGACCTGAAGCCGGGTCTGCCCGCCACATTCGACGCGGTCTTCGACCGCGCCCTCGCGAAGACCCCCAGCGCGCGCTATCCCTCGTGCGCAGAATTCGTCGCGGAGTTGCGGGCAGCACTGCATGGAGACGCCGGGACGACAGGCTGGATCCTGCCGGCCGCCCCGCCGCCCACGGCGGTGACGCAGGTCGCCGGGCCCGCTCCGCGGGAGGACACGCGAACGACCAGCGGAACGCGGGTGCCGTCGCCGCGACGCCTGCTTCTTCCTCTGCTGCTCTTGGTGCTGCTCGGCGGCGGGATCGCGGCCGCCTTTGCCGCGACTCGAGGCGGCCCGGAGCACGCGGCGCCGGCGAGACGCGAGCCGGTGACGATCGTGCACACGGTGACTCAGCCGGGGACGACGGTCGAACAGACGGTGACGGCCCCTTCCCCGCCGCCGGCGACCGTCACCCCACCGGCAACGACCGCGGCGGCGACAGGCGGGCCGACCGGCACAGCCCTCAACGCGGAGGGTTACGCCAAGATGAAGGCCGGCGACTACCGGGGCGCGCTGCCCCTGCTGGAGAGGGCCGTGCAGCGGCTCCAGGGCACCGGCTCGCTCGGGGAGGCCTACGCCGACTACAACCTCGCCTACACGCGCTACGCGCTCGGCGAATGCAATGGCGTGCTCCCGCTGCTCGACCACTCCCAGGCGATCCAGGGCAGCCGCACCGAGATAAACGCCCTGCGTCGCGACGCACAGAAGGCCTGCGGCTAGCGCCTCGATCTCTTAGACCCGTTTCACACGGCGGGCCTACGGTCTGCCGATGGCGCGTCGTTCTGCACGAAAGGCGGCGGGGTCCGGGCCTCCTCGGCGGTCCGAGCCGGCCCGGCCCGTTCAGCGGCGCCGCCGGCCGCCGGGGCTCGGTCTGATCGTGGTCACCGCGCTCGTCGTTGCCGCGGGCGCTGCGGGAGGGCTGCTTCTCACGCGGAGCGCGCCACCGCCCCACCAGGCTGCCTCTGCCCACGGCAAAACGATCGATTGGAGCAGCGTCCCGCATCTCCAGACGAGCGCCCCGCCGTGGCCGAGCGAGTCCGGCTATCTCGCCCAGCGGCTGCCATCGAGCGGTCTGGACGCGCTATCGATGGAGGGCACGGTGCTCCATCGTCACGAGCATCTCGACGTCTTCGTGAACGGACAGCGGGTGACGGTTCCGGCCCTGGTCGGCATCGGCACGGGGTTCCTGACCGAGCTACACACGCTCGACCCGAGCGGGCTCATCCACGTCGAATCGCCCGTACAGCGGTCCTTCGCCCTCGGCCAGTTCTTCTGCGAGTGGGGTATCAAGCTCAACGCGAGCTGCCTGGGCCGCTACCGGGGCGAGCTCGCCTGGTGGGTGAACGGAAGGCGCATGGACGGCAACCCGGCGCTTCTCCCCTTGCGAGACAGCACCAGGAGATCGTCATCGCAGCCGGACGGCCGCCGACGACGGTTCCCGCGTCCTACGACTTTCCGCCCGGCCTCTGACGAGCAGCTACTGCTTCGCGTACGGCTTGCCATCGGCCGCGGGAGCGACCGTGCGGCCGATCACGCCGGCGACGGCGACGAGCGTGAGCACGAACGGGAGAATCAGGAACAGCGTCGACGCCTGCGCGTCGTAGACCTGAAGCTTGAGGGCGAGCGCGCTCGAGAACCCGAAGAGGACGGACGCGGCGAAGGCGCCTCCCGGGCGCCAGTTCCCGAAGATCATCGCGGCGAGGGCGATGAAGCCCTTGCCACTCGTCATGTTGAAGATGAACGTCCCGTTCCCCTGCGGGCCGAGCGACAGGTAGACGCCGCCGACCGCGACGAGGAGGCCCGACAGCACGACGCAGCCGTACCGGATCGCGTAGACGTTGATCCCGACGGTGTCCGCGGCGCGCGGGTGCTCGCCGCAGGACCGGATGCGCAGCCCGATCGGCGTCTTGAACAGCACGATGTAGGAGACGATCACGAGGGCAAAGCTCGCCCAGGTGAGATAGCTCAGGTTGCCCAGCGGGTGGAGGTTGGGGACCGTCGGGACATCGCCCGAGACCTGGCCGTTGTAGAACTGCTGGAAGAAGTAGCCGGTGATGCCGACCGCGAGGAAGTTGACGGCGGTGCCCCCGACGATCTGGTCGGCGCGGAGGTGAATCGCGAAGTACGCGTAGACGAGCGCGATCAGGCCTCCCGACGCCATGCCGACGAGCAGCCCGACCACCCACGCGCCGCCCTTGTCCGCGCCGTACACGCCCCAGAAGGCACCCATCAGCATCATCCCCTCGAGGCCGATGTTGATCACGCCGCTCCGCTCCGAGAACATGCCGGCCATCGCGCCGAAGACCAGCGGCGTCGCCAGCCCGAGCGTCTGTTCGATGAGCGTCGTGTCGAAGTCGGTCTCGAGGTTGTCCGTCCCCGAGCGGGTGGCGAGGATGCCGAGACCGATGCCGAGCAGGCCGGTGGCCACCGCGCCGTAGCCGAGCCTCCCCCGGCCGCGGGTCGCAGTCCAGATCCCCAGGGCGACAGCGACGATGCCGACGGCGATGGGCCAGATCGGCGAGCGAGCCTCGATCGGGGGGATGGCGAGGAAGGCGGCGAACGCGCCGAGGACGATCGCGACATAGCCCGTCGACGCGGGATCGCGCAGCCTGTCGCTGACCGGGTTCTCCAGGCGCTGCCCCCAGGCGGTCATGCGGCCGCCTTCGCCGGAGCCTGCGCAGACCGGCGCGGACGCAGCCGCTTACGCGAGTTCCAGGCGTAGAGGATGAGGAGGTCGGCACCGATGAACAGCACGACGAGCCCCTGGATGATGTACGTCAGGTTGGTCGCGAGCTCCGGCTGGATCACGCTCGAGCTGAGGCCCTGCGTCGTTCCGTAGAGCAGGCCGCCGAAGAGCAGCGCGCCCAGGAACGTGCCGAGAGCCGTATTGCGGCCGAGCAACGCCACCGCAATGCCGATGAAACCGACCTGGCTCACCTGCACGTCGAGCGTCCCGTAGTGGTAGAGGTAGCCGAGCATATCGACGGCGCCCGCGAGACCGGCGAAGGCGCCGGAGATCGCCATCGCGCGGATCAGGTTCTTCTTGACGCTGATTCCGGCGTACGCGGCCGCGTCCGGGTTGAAGCCCACGGCGCGCACCTCGTAGCCGAGCGTCGTCCGGTTGATCAGCGCCCAGAAGACGACGAGGGCGGCGATCGCGATCAGGAAGCCGATGTCGAGGCCCTGGAACCCCTTCGTCCCCCAGATCACGGGCAGCTGCGCGCTCGAGGCGACGTCGTTGGAGATCGGCACCGTCGCCTGGGTCGAGTTCTGCAGCGGCCCGCCCGCGCCGAAGAGCCACGACGCCGTGTAGAACGCGATCCAGTTGAGCATGATCGTCGAGATCACCTCGTGCGCCCCGGTCGTCGCCTTCAGCACGCCCGCGATCCCCGCCCAGGCCGCACCGGCGAGCGTCGCGCCGACGATCGCGATCAGGACGTGCGGCACGATGCTCATGCTCGCGAACTTCACGCCGAGCCAGTTCGCCACCACCAGGCCGACGAAATACTGGCCCTGCCCGCCGATGTTGAACATCCCGCAGCGGAAGGCGAAGGCGACGGCGAGGCCTGTGAGGATGAGCGTCGTCGTCTGCAGGAGCGTCTGCGAGAGGTTGTAAGCGGCGGCGCCCTCGGTGCTCGTGGTCGGGTGGAAGATCCAGTTCAGGCCGGCGCCGCTGAAGATGTCGCGGTAGGCGTCGAGCGGGTTGTGGCCGGTCGCGAGCACGACGAGGCCGCCGAGCAGGAAGGCGAGCACGACGGTGGCCGCCGGTACGGCGATCCCGCCGGCGCGCTGGCTGAGCGAGATCCGGGCGGCGAGGGTGCCGGTCTGCGCAGCCTGCTCGGGCGATTCGACCAGGTCGTGCTTCGGCTCGGTCATGCCGGGACCTTGGGATCGACGCCGACCATCTCGAAGCCGATCTGCTCCTCGGACACCGCACCCGTGTGCTCGCCGACGATTTCGCCCTCGTAGATCACCAGAATCCGGTCCGACAGTGAGAGGATCTCGTCGAGCTCGAGCGACACGAGCAGGATCGCGCGGCCCTCGTCCCGCTCGGACACGAGCCGCCGGTGCAGGTACTCGATTGCGCCGACGTCGAGCCCGCGCGTGGGCTGCGCCGCGATGAGCGCCTTGGGATCGCGGGAGATCTCCCGCGCGGCCACGAGCTTCTGCTGGTTGCCGCCCGAGAGCGCGCCGGCCGCTGTGAACGGGCCACCGCCGCGCACGTCGAACTCCTTGATCAGCCCCTTCGCGCGCTCGACCAGCCTGCTGGGAAAGAGCCAGCCCCACTTCGAGTCCGGCGGCGTGGAGTAGTCGTGCAGCGCCACGTTCTCGGCGAGCGAGAACTCGAGCACGAGCCCGAGGCGCTGACGGTCCTCGGGGATGTGCCCCAGTCCCGAGTCGAGGACCTCGCGCGGCGACGCGTGATGGAGCTCTCGACCGCCGACGTCGATCCGGCCGCTCTCGGCGCGCCGCAGCCCCGTGAGGGCCTCGATGAGCTCGGTCTGGCCATTGCCGTCGACGCCGGCGATCCCCACGATCTCGCCTGCCCGCACCTCGAGCGAGATTCCGCGCACCTTCTCGATGCCACGATCGTCGCGCACGTGAAGGTCTTGCACCGACAGCAGGACCTCGCCGGTCCGGGCGGGCGGCTTGTCGACGCGCAGCAACACCTCGCGCCCGACCATCGCCCGCGCGAGCGACTGCTCCGTCGCTCCCTCGCGCGGAACGGTCTCGATCGTCTTGCCGCGGCGCAGGACCGTGATGCGGTCGGCGATCGCGAGTATCTCCTTCAGCTTGTGGGTGATGAAGACGATGGAGATGCCCTCGCGCTGCAGCGTGCGCAGGATCTCGAACAGATCCGAGGCCTCCTGAGGCGTCAGCACCGCGGTCGGCTCGTCGAGGATCAGGATGTCGGCGTTCCTATAGAGCGCCTTCATGATCTCGACGCGCTGCTGCTGGCCCACGCCGATGTCCTCCACGAGCGCGCCCGGCTCCACGGCGAAGTTGAACGTCCTCGCCATGTCGGCGACCCTCCGCTCCGCGGCCGCCTCGTCGAGGAGGACGCCGTCCTTGACCGGCTCCGTCCCCAACACGACGTTCTCGGCGACGGTCATCACCGGGATGAGCATGAAGTGCTGGTGCACCATGCCGATGCCGGCATCGATGGCGTCGCTCGCCGAGCCGAACGAGACCGGCTTTCCGTTGAGGCGGATCTCGCCGGCGTCCGGGCGGTAGAGCCCATAGAGGATGTTCATCAGCGTCGACTTGCCGGCGCCGTTCTCCCCGAGCAGGCCGTGCACCTCGCCGCGCCGCACCTGGAGCGAGACGTCGTCGTTCGCGACGACGCCCGGGAACTCCTTGCGAATGCCTCGCATCTCGAGGACGAGGTCGTCGCTCACCGAGATCGATGCTATCGCCGGTCGGCGGGAGGGCGAAGTCGAACCGCCCTCCCACCGTGCCGGGCAGGCGCTATTTGCCGAGCGTCGCCGGCGGCTTGAGCGTGCCGGCGATGATCTGCGATTTGTACTTGTTCATAAGGTCGATCCACGCCTTCGGCACCTTCGGGCTGATCGTGCCCACGCCGACGCCGTCGTTCTTCAGGTTCAGGACGATGTCCGTGCCACCCGGGAACTTGTTGTGGAACGAGGCGGAGATCGCGTGCTCCACTCCGACGTCCGTCTTCTTGACGGCGCTCGTGAGGATGTTCTTCGCCACGCCGAACTCGTCGGCGTCAACGCCGATGCCCCACTTGCCGAGAGCGGACGCCTTCTTGAGCGCGCCGTCGCCGCAGAGACCGGCGACCTGGAAAATCACCTCGGCCCCGGAGCCGATCTCGTTCTGCGCGACGTTCGAGCACGCGGACTCGTCGGTGAAGCTGTTCGAGTACTGCGTGATCGTCTTTGTCCCCGGAACCGCCTTATTGGCGCAGTATTGGTAACCGGCGATGTAGGAGTCGACCGGCGGGATCTTGATGCCGCCGACCGCCCCGATGATCTTCTTGCCCATCTGCTCGGCCTGCTTCGCCGCGAGGACGCCGACGAGGCAGCCGCCTTCCTCGGTCGTGTAGGTGATGCCGATCTCGTTCTTGTAGCCGCCCACGGCCGCGACCGGATCGTCGGTGATCGCGAAGTCGACCTTCGGGTACTGCTTCGCGTACTTCTTCATCGTGTCGCCGAGCAGGAACCCTGCAGCGATCACGATGTTCGAGCCGGCCCGAATTGCGGCGTTGTAGTTCGGCTGGTAGTCGCTGGACGAGTGCGAGACCTTAGAGATCGCGGTGATCCCGAGCGTGCTCGCCGAGTTGTTCAGCCCCTTGAGCTGGTTCTTGTTGAAGCCGTTGTCGTTGAAACCGGCGATGTCGCTGATAAGCGCCGCCTTGAAGCTGCTCTTCTGCGTAGTCGCCGTGCTCTCTCCTCCGCCGCCACCGCCGCCGCAGCCGGCCGCGACGAGCGCGACGGCCGCCGCCGCGAACAGGACCACGAGCGTCCGTGTCCTCGATCTCAAGATGTGCCCTCCTTGTTCTCTCCCCATGATCTGCGTGACCGGCCCGATCCTATGGCCTCGCGCGATATTAGAGCGACCCGCGGCTGCGGGCCGGGGGAACTACTCGGTGGCCGCGTACGAGTGGTACTGGCTCTCGTCGACCAGCACGCGTCGCGGCTTCGAGCCCTCGTAGCCCGAGACGATGCCTCGACGCTCCAGCATGTCGATCAGCCGGCCGGCGCGCGTGTAACCGACCCGCAGGCGCCGCTGCAGAAGAGACACGGACGCGGTCTGCGTCTGGACGACGATCTCGATCGCCTTGTCCAACAGCGGGTCGTCGTCCGGATCGAACTCGCCGTCCTCGCCGTCCTCGCTCGGTTCGGCGAAGACCTCCGGGAGCTCGAGATAGCTCTCGTCGAGCTCCTGCTCGCGCTGCCGGGTCTGCTCGACGACAAGCGCGATCTCCTCCTCCGAGACATAGGCGCCCTGCACGCGCTGCAGGCGCGAGGTGCCGAGCGGCTTGAAGAGCATGTCGCCCTGGCCGAGCAGCGACTCGGCCCCGCCGGAGTCGAGGATCACGCGCGAGTCGGTCTGCGACGAGACGGCGAAGGCGATCCGGGACGGGACGTTCGCCTTGATCATCCCGGTGATCACATCGACCGACGGGCGCTGGGTCGCGAGGACGAGGTGGATTCCGACGGCACGTGACTTCTGAGCGAGCCGGATCACAGCGTCCTCGACGGCCTGCGGCGCCACCATCATCAGGTCCGCGAGCTCGTCGATCACGACGAGGACGTACGGGAGCGTCGGCTCGCCGCGCTGGCGAAAGGCGCGGTTCGCCTCGTTGAGGTTGCGCGCCCGGACCGTGGCGAGCCGCTCGTAGCGGCGCTCCATCTCGGCGAGGCAGTTGGCGAGGACGGCGCTCGCTTCCTTCGGGCTCGAGACGACCGGAGTGAGGAGGTGCGGCACGGCCTCGAAATGGCTGAGCTCGATCCGCTTCGGGTCGATCAGGATGAGGCGCACGTCGTCGGGCGTCGCGCGCAGGAGGACGGACGTGAGCAGCGTGTTGAGGCAGCCCGACTTGCCCGAGCCCGTCGTGCCGGCGATGAGCAGGTGCGGCATCCGCGCGAGGTCGGTCCAGACGGCGGCGCCGGAGATGTCCTTACCCAGCCAGACGGAGACCGGGCTCGCGGTCGCGGGCAGCGGCTCAAAGATGTCGCCGAGCGTGACGAGGTTCGGTGAGAGGTTCGGCAGCTCGACGCCGACCGCCTGCTTCCCGGGGATCGGCGCAAGGATGCGGATCTCGGTCGTCGCGAGCGCGTACGAGAGGTCGTCCTTGAGCGCCGCCACCTTGGAGACCTTCGTCCCCGGCGCAAGCTGGAGCTCGTAGCGTGTCACGCGGGGGCCGGAGATCTGGCCGATCACGGTCGCCTCGACGCCGAAGTGCGCCAGGGTCTGTACGAGCAGCTCGGCGACGCGCGCCGCCGTCTCCCCCGAGTCGTCGCCTTGCTCCGGCGAGATGCGGAGGACGCCCGCGTCCGGCAGCCGGTACTCCGCGTGCTCCGAGGTCACCTCGTCGAAGAGCGTCGGCGGATCCTCGAGCAGCGCCGGCGGCTCGGTCTGGAGGGGGCTAGGTTGCGCGCCGGCGTGCGGAGGCGCGGCGGTCTCGCCCACCACGTCCGGGAACGCCGAGACCGCGTCGACCGGTGGGGCGAGCGGAAGCGCGGGACGCATCGGCTCCGGCTCGGGCCAGGCCTCGGGCTGCGAGCGCGTCCGCCGCGACCCTGCGCGGCGCGCTGCCTGGTGGATGCTGCGGCCCGAGCGCCGCAGCATCGCGCCCAGGGAGGCCCCCGACAAGAGCAGCGAGCCGACGAGCATCAGGAGGATGCCGAGCAGGAGCGAGCCCGTGGCGCCGATCGCGACTCCGACCGCGCCACCCATCAGCTGGCCGAGGTAGCCGCCCTGGTCCTTGCCGAGCGAGATCATGAGGCCGCAGCCGAGCACTGCCAGGCCGGTGCGGAACGGCCGGACGTCGACGAGCGCACTGCGCGTCACGACGAGCGCGCCGAGCACCGCTAGCACGACCGGCACGACGTACTTCGCGTCCCCGACGAGCCGATGGAGGCCGTCCCCGAGCCAGCCGCCGACGTAGCCGCCGTTCCAGCCGAAGTAGAGTACGGCGCCGAGGAAGAGGCCGAGCGCGACCGCGCCGAGACCCCAGACCTCGGGGTGCTGGGTGCCGGTGCGCGCGTTGCGCTTCGTCCGCGTCTTCTTGACGCGGCTCGGGAGCTTCGGGCGCAGCTTCTTCTTCCGCTTGCGCGGCATGCGCTTGGTTTTCGCCCGCAGGCCGGCCTCTCCTCCGTCCTACGCCGCGGTCTGAACCTCCGCGACGAGCATCCCGTAGTAGGCGGGCGCCGCGTAGGCGAGCACGTCCGCCCGTGCCGACTCGCCGACCGCGCCCTGCAGGACGAGGAGCTGCCAGAGCGAGTCCGCCTTCGCAGGCTCGGCGAGCTCCGCGAGCGGCAGGAAGTCGAGACGGTCGGAGGCGAGGATCTCCCGCAGCTGTGCGTCGTACGCGGCGGCGGCAGGGTCGAAGCCGTACGGTCCGTCGGGATCGTGCGCGTGGCCGTTGTCGGCGCTCGCGATCAGCGCGACCCGTTTCCCTTGTAACGCAGTGTTCCTTGCTAGGACCTGGCCGAGCTGGACGTGCTCCTCGAGCGGCCGGTCGCGCGCGGGTGCGACCACCACGACGCGCGGTGGACGGAGGAATTCGAGCGGTACCTCGGTCCCCCAGTCGAGCGGGAACTCCGCCGTCGCCGCGTCGTTGCCGCCGTACGAGACGCCGAGGATCGGCAGCTGCGCCTCGAGGAGCGCGGCGGCGAGCGCCCCGTCGGTCTCCCACCCCCCCACCTTCCCCGCCGTGACGACGGCGAAGTGGCCCTCGACGTGGACGGAGTGCGGGGATACGACCACGGCAACGTCGGGTGCAGCCGCCGCGGAGCGGCGGCCGAGCTCCTCCATCGCGGCGCGCAGGCTCGCGTCGAGGTCCGTGTCGCCGTGCGGCGCGATGCCGGCGAAGACCAGGCTCACGGCAACGAGGCTATCCGCGCCACGAGCAGCTCGAGGAACCGCTCTGCGTCGACGTCGACCCCGACCTCCGCGTTCCGCTCGCGACCCGTGACTCCGCGGAGGTCGACGACCGTCCGGCCGTCGCAATGGTCGGAGCGTGTCTCCACGGCGACGTTCACGCTGCGTGTCGTCATCAGCGTCGGATCGATCACATGGGCGACCGCCATCGCGTCGTGGATCGGAGAGCCGTCGAAGCCGTACGAGCGCTCGTGGAAGGCCTGGAAGAAGTCCGACAGCTCGGCGACGAAGCGGCCCGCGCGGCCCGCTCCTCTGAGGCGCTCGGCGTGCGCGCGCGTGAACAGCGCCTTGTGCGTCACGTCGAGCCCGACCATCGTGATCGGGACCCCGCTCGCGAACACGGTCGCCGCCGCCTCCGGATCGACGAAGGCGTTGAACTCCGCCGCCGGCGTGATGTTCCCCGTCGCGATCGACCCGCCCATCCAGACGATGCGCTCGAGGCGGTCGGGCACGTCCGGGTGTCGCTCGAGCATCAGCGCGAGATTCGTGAGGGGTCCGGTCGGGACGAGCACCACTCCCGGCGCGATCAACTCGGCGAGGAAGTCGGCGGCGTGCGCCTCCACCGGCCGCGCGGACGGCACTGGCAACTCGGGGCCGTCGAGGCCTGTCTCTCCGTGCACGTGAGCCGCGGTGCGGAGGTCGCGCCGCAACGGAGCCTCCGCGCCCGGGGCGACCGGGATGTCGCCGCGGCCGGCGACCTCGAGGGTGACGAGCGCGTTGCGTGTCGTCTTGTCGAGCGTCTGGTTCCCCGCGACGCTCGTGACGCCGACCAGCTCGACCTCGGGTGAGGCGAGCGCGAGCAGGATGGCGATCGCGTCGTCGTGGCCAGGGTCGCAGTCGATGACGATCGGTGTGGTCACAGGAGCGCGTCCACCTCCTTCTGAGTCGGAAGCGAGGTCTGGGCGCCGAACCGCGAGGCGGCGAGGGCGCCGGCGATGCACGCCCGCCGCAGCGACTCTTCGCGCGACCGGCCCTCGAGCCATGAGACGACGAGGCACGCCGTGAAGGCGTCGCCGGCGGCTGTGCCGTCGACCGCGTCGACCGGCGGCGGTTCCGCCCGCGCCAGCTCGCGCCCGTCCTCGAGGAGAACCGCCCCCTCGGCGCCGAGCGTGAGGCAGACGAGGCCTGCCCGCTCACCGAGGGCCTCGAGCTCGAGCCGGTTCACGATCGTGAGCTCGGCCACCGGCGCGCCGTTTCGTGCGGGCGCGGCGTTGAGGAAGAACCGCAGCGCGAGCTCGGCCGCCCGGGAGACCGTCTCGGCCGGGATCTCCTGCTGGCAGAGAACCGCGTCGGCGCCTTCGAGCGCGAGATCGTCGGGGCGCAGCTCGGCATTCGCCCCCGGGGCCACGACGATGGTCGTCTCCCCCGCGGCGTCCACCGTGACGAGCGCGATCCCGGTCGGCTCGTCCTTCGCGAGCCAGCGCTCCTCGACGCCGGCCTCGCGCAACTCCACCAGAGCCTCCTCCGCCAGCTCGTCGCGCCCGACGCAGCCGACGAGCGTGACGTCGGCCCCGAGGCGCGCGGCTGCAACCGCCTGGTTCGCGCCCTTGCCGCCCGGGACGCGTGAGAAGCGCGCGCCGCTCACCGTCTCCCCCGCGCGCGGCAGCCGCTCGGTCCGCGCGACGAGGTCGAGGTTGATCGAGCCGACGACGGTCAGATTCGGTGCAGCCATGCGGGCGAGCCTAACCCGATGTGTATCCGGGCGCCCCCGGGGGGACGACAGGGGCCGTGGCGACCGGGGAGGAGGAGAAGCGCGCCGCAAACGAGGCGACGTTCCGCGAGGCGAACGAGCAGATCCGTGCGGCCGAGCGCAGGCTGAGCCGCCGCTCGAGCGCGTGCCGTACCTCTGCGAGTGCGACGACGTCCGCTGCCACGAGCCGATTCGGCTCACGGCGAGCGCATCCGCGAGGACGGCACGACGTTCCTCATCGTCCCGGGCCGTTCGAGCACCGGCTACGTCATCTCGCAGCACGACCACTACCTCGTCGTTCGCAAGGACGGCGAGGGTGGCGCGGTGGCCCGCGCCCGCGACCCGAGGAAGGAGGAGCCGTGAGCGACGACCGGGCACGCCGAGTCGGCCTGAACGAGGCGATCTTCCGGCAGGTGAACGAGCAGATTCGCGACCTCAACCGCACCTTCGAGACGGAGGAGGGCACGATGACCGTGATCTGCGAGTGCGGCAACTCGGATTGCACGGAGCGGCTCCAGCTTCGCGTGCAGGAGTACGAGCGTGTCCGCAGCGACGCCCGCCTCTACGTGATCGCAAGGGGGCACGAGATCCCGGCTGTCGAGACCGTGGTCGAGCAGAACGAGGGCTACGACGTCGTCCAGAAGCACGAGGGCGACGCGGCCGAGCTGTCGCGGGAGCTGAATCCGAGGTCCTGACACACTGCGCGGCGATGGGCGTCGCGCACTGGGACGAGGTCGCATTCCATCGCCGCGCGAAGGGCGAGATGGACGCGTCCTGGCAGTGGCTCGGTCCTGCGGCCGGCACGCTCGGGGTCGGCGTCAACCGTGTCCGGGTCGAGCCCGGCAAGCTGCCAACTCCTCCCCACTCGCACAGCGCGTCGGAGGAGCTCTACTTCGTGCTCGCAGGCTCCGGGCTTGCGTGGCAGGACGGGAGCGTGCACGAGGTGCGGCAGCTGGACTGCGTCATCCAGCGCCCGGACGAGAACGAGCACACGTTCGTCGCAGGGCCCGACGGTCTCGAGTACCTCGTCTTCGGAACCCGGCACCCGACGGAGTTCGGGTGGCTGCCGCGTTCGCGCGCGATGCGGTTCGGCCGGCCGTGGGCCGAGGGGCGCGACGACGACCCGTGGGACATCGAGGCGACGGTCGATTCGCTCGCGGTGGGAGAGCCATCCCCGCGGCCGGAGAACATCCTCAACGTCGACGACGTCGAGCTCGAGCGCTGGCATGACAGGATCACGACCGCCCCGCTGGCGACGCGCGATCGCTCTCGGCTCGCGGGTCTCCACTGGGAGAAGCTCGAACCGGGGCACCGCGGCTCGGTCCCGCACTGCCACTCCGCGGAGGAGGAAATCTTCGTCATCCTGGATGGGAGGGCGACGCTCGAGCTCTGGACGCATGAAGGCGAGATCGAAGAGACTGAAGAGCTGCGCTCGGGCCACGTCGTCGGCCGGCCGCCCGGTACGCGCATCTCGCACTCGTTCCGCGCCGGCCCGGACGGCGTGACGATGCTCATCTACGGCACGCGCGACGCGAACGACATCTGCTGGTATCCGCGCTCCCGGAAGATCTTCTGGCGCGGAGTCGGCGTGATCGGCCGGATCGAGACGCTCGACTACGGCGACGGCGAGGCGCTCGAGGACGACTGATGGCCTACGAGGAGGAGCTCGCGGAACGGATCCGCTCGCTGCTGGGAGATCGTGCAGGACTGACCGAGCAGAAGATGTTCGGCGGGCTCGCGTTCCTGATCGGAGGCAACATGGCGATCGCCGCGAGCGGCCAGGGCGGGATCCTCGTCCGCGTCGATCCCGAGGAGTCGGACGAGCTCGTCGCGACAACTCCAGCGGAGCCGATGGAGATGCGCGGCCGCTCGATGGCGGGCTGGCTCCGCGTCGCAGCCGCGGACGTCTCCGCCGACGCCGTACTGGGCGAGTGGGTCGAGCGCGGAACGGCCTACGCGGGCTCGCTCCCGCCGAAGTAGCGGCGGCTCAGACCTCGACGATCACGGGGAGCACCATCGGCCGGCGCCGGGTGCGGTCGTACACGACGCCGCCGAGGGCATCGTGCAAATGCTCCTGGAGCAGCTTGATCTCGGTCACGTCGTCGGCGAGCAGCTCACGCAGGACCCGGTTCGCCTCCTCCCGCAGCTCGTCGAGGAGCGGCTCGGCCGCCTCGCCGAAGCCCCGCGCGATCAGCTCCGGCGCCGCGGTCAGGTCGCCGCCGTCCTGGGCCGCGAGCGTCGCGACGACGATGAGGATCCCGTCCTCGGAGAGCCGGCGCCGGTCACGCAGGGCGACGTCGTGAACGTCCCCCACCCCGAGCCCGTCGACGAACGTGACGCCCGCCTCGACCTCTTCCACGATCCTCGGCACACCGTCCCTCAGCTCGACGACGCTGCCGTTCTCGGCCAGCACGATCCGGTCCTCGGGCACTCCCCCGTCGCGGGCGAGCTGCGCGTGGGCGGCCAGCATCCGGAACTCGCCGTGCACCGGCATCACCGCCTTCGGGCGCAGGAGCCCGATGATGGTGCGCAGCTCCTCGGCGCAGCCGTGGCCGGACACGTGCACCGGCGCGTTGTCCTCGTGCAGCACCTCGGCGCCGATCTTGGCGAGCCGGTTGATCGCGTCGTGGACGCGCAGCTCGTTGCCCGGGATCGGCTTGGCGGAGATGATCACCGTGTCGCCGCGCTCGACCTGGACGGCGGGATGGTCGTTGTACGCGATCCGCGTCATCGCGGACATCGGCTCGCCCTGGCTGCCGGTGCAGAGGATGAGCTGCTGGTCGCGCGGCAGCTCGGCGAGCTCGTGCGGCCGCAGGATCGAGTCCTCGGGCACATCCATGTAGCCGAGGCTGCGTGCGATGTTCCCGTTCTTCCGCATCGACCGGCCGACGAAGGCGATCTTGCGCCCGCAATCGAGCGCGACGTCGGCCGCCTGCTGCATGCGGTGCACGTTCGAGGCAAACGAGGAGACGAGGATCCGCCCCTCGCGGCCCGGGAAGATCTGGCGGAAGGCCTCCCCCACCACTCGCTCCGACCTGGTTATCCCGGGCCGTTCGGCGTTGGTGGAGTCCCCGAGCAGGAGGTCGACGCCGCGGTTGCCGATCTCCGCGAGCCGGCCGACATCGGTGCGCTGGCCATCCACGGGCGTGTGATCCAGCTTGTAGTCGCCCGTGTGGACGCAGCGACCGCCCGGCGTCTCGAGTACCACCGCGGCCGCGTCGGGGATCGAGTGCGCCATCCGTACGAATTCGAGCCGGAAGGGGCCGAGGTCGACGGGGTCGTCCCCGGGCGCGAGCTCCCGGAGCTCGGCCGAGCGAAGGAGCCCGTGCTCGTCGAGCTTCGACTTGACGAGCGCCAGCGTGAGCCGCGTCGCGAGGACGAGCGGCACTCTCACCTCGCGCATGAGGTACGGGAGCGAGCCGACGTGATCCTCGTGCCCGTGCGTGAGCACGACCGCCCGCACCATCTGCTCCCGCTCGCGCAGGTACGAGAAGTCGGGCAGGACGAGGTCGACTCCGAGGTGCTCGTCGCGCGGGAACGCAAGCCCGGCGTCGACGACGACGATCGATCCGTCCGCCTCGTAGACGGTCATGTTCTTGCCGACCTCGCCGAGGCCCCCGAGCGGAACGATGCGACACGCGCCCATCGGCGCTGAGTCTAGGGAGGTCGTTAGGCCGACGCGGTGGCGAGCAGTCCCGCGTGCTCGAGGCAGGAGCGGATCTGGGCGAGCTCAGCCTCATCCGCCTCGACCATCGGCAGTCGGTGTCCCCCGACCTCCTGGCCCGTGAGGTTCAGCGCCGCCTTGATCGGGATCGGGTTGGTCTGGATCCGCAAAAGGTCGTACGACGGCTGCTGCTCCTCGTGCAGCGCCCGCGCACCGTCGACGTCGCCGTCGCGGTAGCGGCGGATCATCTCCGCGATCTGCGGCCCCCAGAGGTGAGCGGTGACGGAGACCACACCGACGGCGCCGAGCTCGAGAAAGGCGAACGTGTTCGGGTCGTCGCCGGAGTAGAGGTCGAGCCGGGTCTCCTCGGCGATGAACCGCGCCTGCCCTGGATCGTCGAGCGCCTGCTTCACGGCCACGACGTTCTCGATCTCGGCCAGCCTCGCGATCGTGGCGGGCTCGATGTTGACGACCACACGGCCCGGGATGTTGTAGACGACGACCGGCAGGTGGGTCGCGGCGGAGATCTCCTCGAAGTGGCGGACGATCGCCCGCTGCGGCGGCTTGTTGTAGTACGGCGCCACCACGAGGATCGCATCGACGCCGAGCGCCGTCGCCTCCCCCGTGAGCGCGGCCGAATGCGCCGTGTCATAGGTGCCCGTGCCCGCGACCACCTTGGCGCGGCCGCCGACCTCGTCCACGGCCACCCGGAAGAGATCGAGCTTTTCCGCGTCGGTCAGGGTCGGGGACTCCCCTGTCGTGCCGCAGACGACGATTCCGTCCGAGCCGCTTTCGACGAGGTGCGTCGCGAGCCCGCGGAACCGTTCGAAGTCGACGGCGCCGTCGGTGCGGAACGGCGTCACCATCGCGGTGATCACTGAGCCGAACATGTAGGAAGTCTACGAGAGCGAGCCGTGCAACTCCTGCAAGGCGTAGAAGACGCCCTCGGAGAAGGTCGGGTACGGCTGGATCGTGTCGAGGAGCGTCTCGACCTCGACCTCGGCGCGGATCGCGAGCGTGAACTGGCCCAGCCACTCCGCCGCCTGCGGCCCGACGCAGACAGCGCCGACGAGCACGCGCTGGCGCGGGTGGGCGAAGACGCGGACGAAGCCGTCGCGCTTCGGTCGCTCGTAGGTCGAGAGGCGCGGCAGGGAGCCGAGCGGGACGCGCACGCTCACGAGGCCGTCTCCCTCGGTACGACCGACCGTCGCGACTTCCGGGTCGGTGAAGATCCCGGCCGGGATCGCGCGGTAGTCGGCCTTGGCACGGCGGCTGGCCATGTCCGCCGCGGCCACCCGAGCCTGGTACTTGCCGACGTGCGTGAACTGGGCCACGCCGGTCACGTCGCCGATCGCCCACACGTCGTCGGCTGCGCGCAGCCGCTCGTCGACCTCGATCCCGCGCGGCGACGTCTTGACGTCGAGCTCCTCGAGACCGAGGCGCTCGACGTTGGGCCGGCGACCGGTCGCGATGAGGAGGCGCTCGGCCTCGAGGGCCGAGCCGTCGGACAGCTGCAGCCGGATGCCCGGCTCGGCCCGGTCGATCCCGACGCCGACGCGGACGTCGATCCCCTCCTCCCTGAACAGCTCCGCGAGCAGCTCGCCCGCGTCCGGATGGACGCGCCCGAGCAGGTGCTGGCCTCGCTCGACGATCGTCACGTGCGACCCCATCCGGGAGAAGAACTGTGCGAGCTCGGCACCGACCGGGCCGCCGCCCATCACGACGAGGCTCCGCGGAATTCGATGCGTCCGCGTCGCCTCGCGATTCGTCCAGTACTCGACGGAGTCGAGCCCGTCGATCGGCGGGATCGCGGGCCGCGAGCCGGTGGCGAGCACGAGCCGGTCATACGGCAGCTCCTGCCCGTCCACCTCCACGACGCCGGGCCGAACCACGCGGCCCTCGCCGCGCACGAGCCGGCAGTTCCACTCCTCGAGGTAGTGGAGCTGGCCGGCATCGTCCCAGTCGCTCGTCATCCAGTCGCGCCACGACCAGACACCCTCCGCCTCGGGACGCGTGCCGTGCAGGCCGGGCGCGCGCTCGAGCGAGGCGCCGAGCTCCGTCGCCCGCAGCATCGTCTTCGTCGGCATGCACGCGAAGTACGAGCACTCGCCGCCCACGAGCCGGCTCTCGACGAGGGTGATCTGCGCGTCGTCGTCGAACCGGCGGAGGGCGCCGACGAAGTGCTCGCCGGTCGACCCTCCGCCGAGAACGACGACCTTCACTACTGGTTGAGCAGCCCGTTCGCGGCGAGGAAGCCGTGCGCGATCTGCTTCGGGGTCGCCTTGTTGACGTAGTAGGCCTTGTTCATCGCCTGCATCGCCTTGAGCGTCAGCTTCGCCGAGACGGCGTTCGCTGTGCTGGTGAGCAGAGCCCCGTTCTGCCCCTTGAGCAGGTTCTGCTTGACGACAGGCGCAACGTTCTGGAAGCCGAAGATGTGCTTGTCGTCGACCAGCGTCGTGTACTTCGGGTCGAGCTGGAGCGGATCCGTGGAGAAGCCGTCGCCCCCGAACGCCTTGTGCTGATCGAGCAGCGTGTAGACGCTGATGTTGCCGAGCGGGACGAACTTGATGTTATTCAGGTGGTAGATCTGCTTCATCCCGAGGATGCACGTGATCCGCTGGTCGCACTCCGGAAGTGCGGCATAGGAGAAGGACTTGAGCTTGCTCAGATCACTCATCGTCTTCAGGCCGTTCTTCTTCGCATTCGACGCGAGAAGCGTGAACGTGTCGCTGTCGTAGAACGGCGTCGCCTTGAGCAGCGCAGCCCCGCGCTGCTGCGCCTCGAACGTCTTGGCCGCCTGGTAGGTGGCTGCGGCCGACTTGGGCGGGTTCTTGACCTTCGCGAGGTCGAGCGCGATCACGCCCGTGTACTCCGGATAGAAGTTGATCTTGTTGCTCTTGAACGCCGTATCGATCACTTCGGAGCTGCCGATGTTGCTCTTGTAGACGACGGGGAAGCCTTTCGCAGCGAGCGCCTGGCCGTAGAGCTGACCGAGGATGAACTCTTCGGCGAAGTTCTTGTCGCCGACGGTGATCGTCGGCTTCGGCCCCGCCGACGACGATGTCGTGGTCGATTTGCTGCCGCCGCCACCCCCGCCGCAGGCGGTAATGCCGATCAGAAGCGCGACCCCGAACGAAATCGCGAACGCCGCCTTGGCAGCGCGACGCGTGTGCTTCCGAAACATCGATGCCTCCTTTCTGGGTTGCCTCGCCGAGACCCTATGCCCTTGGCCCCATCCGACGCGAGGCCGCCCATTGCGCGAGCTCGATTGCGGCGGTGGCGAGAAGCGCGAGACCGGCGACCCACAGAGCTGCTGCAAGGATCCCACTGAGTCCGTAGGTGACCTGGCGAGCCATGATGTCGCCGAGACCGCCGCCACCGAAGATTCCGGCGATCGTCGCGGTAGCGATAACGAATACGGCGGCGACCTTCACACCGGTCAGCAGGAGCGGCAGGCCGAGCGGCAGCTCAACTCGGGTCAGGATCTGGGTCTCCGTCAGTCCCATCCCCCGTGCGGCCTCGACGGCGTCTCGGTCGACTCCCTCCACCGCGAAGTACGTATTCGTGAGGATCGGCGGAATCGCAAGCACGATGAGCGCCACACTGTTGTTCCAGAAGCCGACGCCGAGGATCCCGATCCCGAGACCGATAAGGGCAACGCTCGGCAGCGACCGCCCCAAGCTCGAAATGCTGAGGGCGAGGAGAAGCCCGCGGTGCCGGTGCCCAAGGAAAAGCCCCAGCGGCAGGGCGAGGACGAGCGCGATCCCCATTGCGACAAAGGCGAGCTCGGCAGTCTCAGCGGTCTTCTCGAGCAGGAGCGAGAGATTGCTCGGCATGAAGCGGAACGCATCGACAAAGACGCTTCCGAGCATCAGCGCAGCCGATTCCATGGCGTGAGCGCGCGCTGTGCGCCCGCGAGGAGGAGGTCGACGGTGAGTGCCAGCACGATGGCCAGACCGCCGGCAGCAAGGAGCTCCGTCTTGAAGAGATCGGGCGTCTCGATGGCGGCAAAGATCGGGGCCCCGAGGCCGTAGTCGATCAGGAAGGCTGCGACGGTCGCGATCGAGATCGTCGCGACGGTGGCGATGCGGATGCCAGCGAGGATGGCGGGCACCGCGAGCGGCAGCTCCACATCACGGAATGTCTGCAGCCGGGTCAGCCCCATCCCGCGTGCCGATTCGAGCACGTCGGCCGGCACCCCGCGTAGCCCGGCGACGATGTTCCGGTAGAGGATGAACAGGGTGTACGAGACAAGTGCGATCTCGACCGTCGTCACGGTGACCCCGGTCAACGGAACGAGCAGCTGGAACAACGCGAGGCTCGGAATCGCGTAGAGAAGGTCGCTGACCCCGCCGAGCGGTGCGTCGAACAACCGCCAGCGAAAACTCATGAGCGCGAGGGCGAACGAGATCACGAAACCGATTCCCACCGCAATCAGCGTCAGCTGAATGTGCTGGATGAGCGCCGGCTGGAGCGTGTCCCCCCAGTGCTTGGTCATCCAGTCGGTGCAGAACCAGCCGTTGTGCTTGATGCAGGCGCTCGGCTGCCCGAAGTCCGGGATGACGGGGCCGCCGCCGTCGGCCAGGCGGAAGCTGCTCATGACAGCAGGTCCTCGCGCGCCACCACGCCGAGCGGCGCGCCGTCAGACCCGACGACGAGGAGCGCCTGCGCACGCTCGGCGACCATGATCGCGAGCGCGTCGCGCAGACTCGTGTCCGCCGAGAGGTGGGGCAGCCCGTCCCCGGTCGCCGGCGCCAGCTCGAGCTCGCCGACGGTCCTCAGCGTCAGCGCCTTGAGCGCCCGGTCGCGGCCGACGAAGTCGGCGACGAACTCGTCCACCGGGTGCTCCAGGATCTGCTGCGGCGTGTCGTACTGGGCGAGCCGGCCCCCCTCGCGGAGGATCGCGATCCGGTCGCCGACCTTGATCGCTTCGTCGACGTCGTGCGTGACGAAGACGACCGTCTTGCGCAGCTCCTGCTGCAGCCGCAGGAACTCGTCCTGGAGCCGGGAACGCACGATCGGGTCGATCGCACCGAACGGCTCGTCCATCAGCATCAGCGCGGGGTTCGCGGCAAGGGCACGGGCCAGGCCGACGCGCTGGCGCTGGCCGCCCGAGAGTTCGGACGGGTAACGCTTCCGGTCCTCCACGGGGTCGAGTCCCACCAGCTCGAGGAGCTCGACCACGCGGTCGCGGATCCGCTGTCGCTTCCAGCCCAGCAGCCGCGGCACCGTGCCGATGTTCCCCTCGATCGTCATGTGCGGGAAGAGGCCGACCTGCTGGATGACGTAGCCGATCGAGCGGCGCAGCTCGGTCACGTCGTAGTCGCCGATCTGCCTGCCGTCGATGCGGATGTAACCGCTCGTGAGCGGGATCAGGCGGTTGACGAGCTTGAGCGCGGTCGTCTTGCCTCCGCCCGAGGGGCCGACGAGCACGCAGATCTCGCCCGCTGGCACCGTGAGCGAGAGGTGGTCGACCGCCGCGCCCTCCCGGCCGGGATAGACCTTCGTCGCCTCGTCGAAGACGAGCTCGGCCGCCTCGGTCGGCATGAGAGGAATTCTTTACTAGAGGAGGGTCTCCAGGCCGACCGTAAGGCCGGGAGGCAGCCCGCCGAGCTTCTCGAGCGCGAGCAGGACGCCGTCGGCGAACGACTCGCGTCCGGTCGTGTCGTGGCGGATCGTGAGCAGCTGGCCCTCACCACCGAAGATGACCTCCTGGTGCGCCACCAGCCCCGGCAGCCGCACGGAGTGGATCGCGGGCGAGCCGCCGATCAGGTCCGCGGTGGCCCTGGCGGTCCCGGACGGCGCGTCTCTTTTCGCCTCGTTGTGAAGCTCGACGATCTCGGCCCGCGGGAAGTGCGCGGCGGCCTCGCCCGCGAAGCGCATCATCAGCATCGCGCCGATCGAGAAGTTGGGCGCGACGAAGAGCCGGAGGCCTTTCTCCGCCGCGAGAGCGCCGAGCTCGGCCGGCTCCCAGCCGGTCGTGCCCACCACGCAGGAGACGCCCTGCTCGAGAGCGGCGCGGACGTTCGCCGGCGCTGCCTCGGGCGTCGTGAAGTCGACCGCGGCGTCGCAGCCGGTCACGTCTGGCTCGTCGCCCAGCTCGATCCCGCGCACCTCGTGGCCGGCCGCCTCGAGCCGCGCCCGGATTGCGCTCCCCGCCTTCCCCTCCGCGCCGAAGAACGCGATCTTCACGCCGCCGCCCGCTCGGAGAGGCTAGAGCTCGCACGGCCCACGGCCGCGCGGAACCGCGACTCGTCGGGCCCTACGCCGGCGGCCGCGAGGCGTTCCGACGGCAACAGTGAGGCGGCCAGCTCGGCGAGCTCGTCCGCCTCGACCGCATCGATCTCGGCGATCACCCGCTCGAGGGTGAGGAGCTCGGTGTCGGTCACCAGCGACTTCCCGAGCCGGCTCATGCGGTTCGAGGTCGACTCGAGCGAGAGGACGATCCGCCCCTTGAGATTCTCCTTGGCGCGCTCGAGCTCCCCCTTGCGCAGGCGGCCGGCCGCGATCTCGCCGATCTGCTCGACGCAGATCTCGACGCACGCGGCGAGGTTCTCCTCGCGGGTGCCGACGTAGACGCCGAGGATGCCGGTGTCGGTGTACTGCGCTCCGAAGCTGTAGACGGCGTACGCCATGCCGCGCTTCTCGCGGATCTCCTGGAACAGCCGGGACGAGGCCGACCCGCCGAGGATCGAGTCGAGCAGCGAGGCGGCGAAGCGGCGGCGGTCCGAGCGCGAGATGCCGATCGCGCCGAGGCAGAGGTGGTACTGCTCCGTCTCCTTGCGCTGGAAGCGGAGCCCGGGGCCGGGCGGCTGTCCGAGCGGCCGGCGGACGCGCGTCCCCGCCCGCGCCGGCGCCCCGGCGCGCCGCTCGCTTCGTTGC
>JBKPLL010000082.1:0-21760 GCA_046731605.1 Actinomycetota bacterium
GGAAACCGGGGTACAATCCGGCTTGCAGGCCGGGTGACCGCGGCGCCTTCGGGCGTCGAGGAAAGTCCGGACACCACAGGGCAGGACGCTCTCGCTAGAGAGGCGGCGAAAGCCGACGGAAAGTGGCACAGAAAACAGAACGCCGGTCGCGGATCTCCGGAGTCGCGGCCGGTAAGGGTGAAACGGTGGGGTAAGAGCCCACCAGCGGCCCTAGCGATAGGGCCGGCTCGCCAAACCCCGTCCGGTGCAAGGCGAACAGGCTCCGCAGACGCGGCCCGCCGAGGAGCCGGGTAACCGCACAGATGGATGGTCACCCTAGACAGAATCCGGCTTACAGGCCTGCTACCGAGAAGCCCCGCTTCGGCGGGGCTTCTTCATTCTGCGAAGCTTCTCAGGGGCTCGTGGGAAGGGGCCCCGTCAGGCCGAGCCGCTTCAGTGACCGGTGCAGGTAGGTCGCGAACGCGACCGCCCCGGCGCCGGTCAGGTGGATCCCGTCCGAGGCGAACCACGACCGATGGGGCGCTGAGTAGTGGTTCCAGTCGAGCACCGTCATCGTCGGCCGCCACTTCCGCTCCTCCGCGTAGATCGCGTGGTTCGTGTCGACGTACTGCTTGCCGGTCGCCCGCAGGGTGAGCCAGATGGCGTGCTTCACGCCGCGTCTCCAGAGGGCCTTCAACACGATCGGCAGGCCATGCCGGTACGTCGCGGGATCGTCGTTGTACCCGACGAAGACGACGACGTTCGGTCCGATTCGCCGGCCGAGCTTACGCACCGTCGCGAGGACGCTCGGCGGCGGAGTGGCGAGGAGACAGCCGGGCTGGGTCAACCGGCCGCAGGGACGGAGCTCGAGGAGGACGCGGTTCCCGTGCTCCACGATCCGCTTCGCCGTCGAGTCCCAGCCCAGGGCCGCGCCCGACGAGTCGGAGAAGATCGTCACGTGCTGGAGCGGCCGTCGTTTTCCCGCGACCGCGGTCGCTGCGACCGCGCAGCAGAGCACGAGCACACCACCGAGTGCCAGAAACCGACCCACCGCGCTGGACTCTAAGTGGAGTCGCGGGTCTTGAAAAGCCGAGCTTATGTGCGCAGAACGACTTCCAGCGCGGTGCCTAAGCCCGGTGTGCTGCGAACGCTGAAGCCACCGTCGATCGATGACGCGCGGTCGCGCATATTGCGCAATCCCTGCCCGATCGTCGCCTCCTCGGCCGGGAAGCCGGCTCCGTCGTCCTCGATGAGGACGAACCGCTCGCCGGAGGGCCGCAGGCCGATCGCGACCGTGGCCCGGATCGCATTCGCGTGGCGGCGGACGTTGCCGAGCCCCTCCTGGACGATCCGGAAGATCTCGATCTGCTCGTCCGGGGCCAGGCGGATCGCTGGATCGATCTCCAGGTCGACCGCCAGCTCGCCGTCGGCGGTCAGGAACTCGACGTAGCGGCGCAACGCGGAGTCGAACGGGGCGGTGCCGCTCGCCGACGACAGCGCGAGGATCGCGAAGCGCGCCTCCTGCTGCGCGAGGGCGGCCGCCTCCTTCAGCTGTGGGCCGATCTCGGACACCGGCGTTCCCGCCTCGAGCATCTGGGCGTGCGTCGAGACCGCGAACAGGTACTGGGCGAGCCCGTCGTGGATCTCGCGGGCAACGCGCGCGCGCTCCTCCGCGACGGCGCGCCCGAGCTCGGCAGAACGGATCGCCCGCCACGCGCCCACGAGGAAGAGGGCGAAGGCGAGGAGACGGAGGAAATCGCCCTCGGCGACATACGTCGGCCCGTGCGGCGGGTCGAGCACGAGATGCAGAGCCGCGAACAGCTGCAGCGTGAAGCCGAGCGCGAGCCACTGTGCGAGGTCGTCGCCGGTCCGGGCGAGCCGCTTTCCCCACCCGAGCACGGCCAGGAGATAGAGAAGGGCCTGAATCGAGAGGACGGAGGCGAGCCCCGCGGGCTCGGCGCCGCCGGCGACCCTCGTCAGGGTGGGCAGCTCGTTGCTGTGCGCGCGCAGCAGGACCCAGGCGGCCAGGATCACGATCGCCGATGCGACAAGCGCATCCCAAATGGCACGGTCGCGGGAGCGACTGCGCGCATCGACGAACGGGGCCGCCGCGACCAGGGCGGTGCCCAGGATTCCACCAAGGGCAGCTGCCCAGGCCTCCGAGGGCTGGAGCGTGCCCCCGCCCAAAACCGGGAGGATCGCGAACGCCGCCAGCGAGAGCGAGCCGACGAGGAAGCCGGCCGCGAGAAGCAGGTCGGTACGCAGCCCGTCGACGGCGAACCGGTTCGCGGCGAGAATCGCGACCAGGAGCCCGGCAAGCGCCATCGTGGTCTCCAGCACGAGCAGCAGCGCGGTGGCGTCGTACTGCGTTCGCAAGACGGGGTGCGACACGAAGAGCGTCAGGCTGGCGCCGAGCAGGCCGGCGAGGAGGATTTCTCCCCACAGCCACGCCTGAAATCTCGTCCGTTGCTGCCTCATATTGGCTCTTGTCGGCAGAAGTGCTGCTGCCGATAAGGAACGCATGCCTGCCCGCGTGCTCGTCGTCGACGATCATCCCCTCACCCGCGAGGCCCTCGTGGCACTCCTGCGCTCGCACGGCTTCGAGCTCGCCGGCATTGCGGCCGACGGGGAGGAGGCGATCGCCGCCGCTGCGCAGACGCAGCCCGACCTCGTCCTGCTCGACCTCCTGATGCCCGGTCTCGACGGCCTCTCCGCGCTGCCGCGACTCCGCGAAGTCGCGCCCGGGTGCGAGGTCGTCGTCCTCACGGCCTCCGGCACCGAGGAAAACCTGCTCGCTGCGATCCGCGGCGGCGCGGCCGGCTACCTGCTCAAGACCGAGTCACCCGACCGGATCGCCGAGTTTCTCGAAGGAGTGGTTCAGGGCGACGCCGCCCTCTCCGGGCCCGTCGCGCGAAGGCTGCTCGACCAGGTGCGCAGCGGCGGCCGCGGCTCGGGTGTGCCTGACCGCATCGCCTCCGCTCTCTCTGCCCGCGAGCTCGAGGTGCTGCTGCTGCTCGACGAGCACCACGGGACCGACGAGATCGCGCAGCGCCTCTTCATCTCGGAGCACACCGTCCGCTCGCACGTCAAGAGCCTCCTGCGCAAGCTCGGCGTCTCGTCGCGTCGCGAGGCGCTCGAGCAGCTCGCGCTCGCCCGCGGCTGATCAGCCCGTGAAGCCGTCGAGCGCGGCGTCGACGAGCCCGGGCAGTGTGCCGAGGTCGTAGCCGCCCTCGAGGACGGCCGCAACGCGGTCGGACAGAGCCCGGCAACGTCGTGCGAGCTCGCGGAAGCCGTCCTCGCTGACGCACATGTCCGAGAGCGGGTCCTGGGCGTGCGCGTCGAAGCCGGCCGAGACGAGCACGAGTTCGGGCTCGAATCGCTGCACCGCCGGCTCGACGATCTGCGTGAACGCGTCGAGGTACTCCTCGTCCCCGCAGCCGGCCCGCAGCGGGACGTTGACCGTCGTCTCGGCCTGGTCGTCCGGTCCTCCGCTGCCCGGATAGAACGGCCACTGGTGGAGGGAGACGAACAGGACACTGTCGTCGTCGCGGAAGATCGCCTCCGTCCCGTTGCCGTGGTGCACGTCGAAGTCGACGATCGCGACCCGCTCGAGACCGAGACGCTGCTGCGCCGCCCGTGCAGCGACGGCGACGTTGTTGAAGACGCAGAAGCCCATCGCGCGTCCCGGGAGGGCGTGGTGGCCGGGCGGACGCACGAGTGCGAAGCCGCCGCGGAGCGCCGCCTCGATCGCGGTGCCCGCGGCGAGCGAGGCGGCCTCGAACGTCGACGCGGTGCAGACGGTGTCGCCGTCGAGCCAGAGCCCGTCCTCGACGGAGCGGATGAGCTCCACGTGCTCGGCGCTGTGGCACAGCAGCAGCTCCTCGGTCGTTGCGGCGCGACCCTCGCTCCAGATGTGCTGGTGCGCGAGCAGCACCTCGATCCGCTCGGGCCGCTCGGGGTGCCCGCCGGTCGGGTGCAGCCGCGCGAGCGCGGGATGCGTCAGGACGTCGATAGCTCGCCCACGCGGGCGGCCACTGCGCCGAGCCCGAGCCGTTCGAGGAAGGAAGACGCCTCCGCCCACACCGGGGATGTTTCTGCGAGGGGAGGAAGGGGAGCGGAGGCGTCCATCGTGGCGATTCGCCGGAAGAGCCTCAAGTCCTCCGCCTCGGCGGCGAACCGGCCGTCGGCGAGCGCGGCCTCGAGCGTGCCGTACTGCGCCAGCACCTCGGCGGCCTTCTTCGGGCCGATCCCCCGCGCGCCTGGCAGCTTGTCGGACGGGTCGCCCCGCAGCGCGATCAGGTCCGGCACCTGCTCCGGCTCGACGCCGTAGCGCTCCCGCACCTCGGTGGGGCCGATCCGGGCGAGCTCGCTCACACCGCGTGTCGGCTGCAGGATCGTGACGCGCTCGCTCGCGAGCTGGAAGGAGTCCCGGTCGGACGTCGCCACGAGCACCTGTCCCGGCCACTCCCGAGCCGCGGCCGCGAGGAAGTCGTCGGCCTCGTAGCCCGGCGCCTTCGCGACGAGGAAGCCGAACGAGCTCACGACCTCGGGCAGGATCTCGAGCTGCTCGAGGATCGACTCCTCGAACACTCTCCCCGACTGGTACGGCTCGAAGGCCTCGTGCCGGTAGGTCGGAACCGAGAGCGTGTCCCAGGCGACGAGAACGGCGTCCGGCCGCTCCGCCTGCCAGAGCCGGACGAGCATGTTGGTGAAACCGACCACTGCGTTGAGGCGGATCGACTTCGGCAACGCGTGATAGGCGCGATGCGCGAAGGAGTCGCCGTCGATTGCGAGCAGGACGCTCACAGCGTCTCCTCCAGCTCGACGATGCTCGCCATCAACCGCTCCGTCGCCTCCTGGGAGGTGTGCCGCATGTCCCCGCTCTCACGCAGGTCGTCCAGGTCGATTGGCGTGCCGTAGGCCACGCGCAGCGGCCCGAGCCTCAGCAGCCGGTCGGTGCCGGCGACCGCCGCCGGGACGAGCGGCACTCCCGCCTGGAGTGCGATCCGAGCCGCACCGGAGCGCGCGCGGGCCTGGTGCTTCTTGACGAGCCCTTTCTTGCGCCGCGTCCCCTCCGGGAACATCACGACGACGTTGCCGTCCCGCGCAAGCCCGACGGCCCTCTCGACCGCCTCCCGGTCGGCGAGGCCGCGATGCACCGGAAAGGCACCCGCGGCGTCGAGCAGGTACTTCGCCGGCCACCAGTACAGCTCGGCCTTCGCCATGAAACGGAGCCACCGCCGCGGCCAGAGCGGCATCCCGAGCGGCCAGGGGTCGAAGTTCGAGAGGTGGTTGCAGGAGAGCACGTAGCCGCCGCTCGGAGGGACGTTCTCCAGCCCCTGCACGCGCAGCCGGAACAGCCCGCGCAGGATCGGCCAGCTCAGCACGGCAACGACGCTGTAGAGGAGCGGCGGGCGCACGCCCGGAGTATCGCGGGCCGCAGCGCTGGCTATCGTGACCCGCCGATGTCGAAGCGCTTGGTCATCGTCGAGTCCCCGGCGAAGGCACGGACGATCGCCGGCTACCTCGGGCCCGACTTCGTCGTCGAGTCCTCCGTCGGCCACATCCGCGACCTGCCCGACAGCGCCGCCGAGATCCCCGAGAAGTACAAGGGGGAGTCGTGGGCTCGCCTCGGCGTGGACGTCGAGCACGGCTTCGAGCCGCTCTACGTCGTCGACCCCGACAAGAAGAAGACGGTCTCGCAGCTCAAGAAGCAGCTGGCCGAAGCCGACGAACTCCTGCTCGCGACGGACGAGGACCGCGAGGGGGAGGCGATTGCCTGGCACCTGCTCGAGGTGCTCAAGCCGAAGGTGCCCGTGCGCCGGATGGTCTTCCACGAGATCACGCCCGACGCGATCGAGCAGGCGCTCGACGACACGCGCGAGGTCGACGAGCGGCTCGTCGACGCGCAGGAGTCGCGGCGGATCCTCGACCGGCTCTACGGCTACGAGGTCTCGCCGGTCCTCTGGAAGAAGGTCATGCGCGGGCTCTCGGCCGGCCGCGTCCAGTCGGTCGCCACCCGCCTCGTCGTGGAGCGGGAGCGCGAGCGGATGGCCTTCCGCGCCGCCGAGTGGTGGGACCTCGTGGCCACCTTCGACCCCGAGAGCTTCGACGCGAGACTCGTTTCCCTCGACGGCAGCCGTATCGCGACCGGCCGCGACTTCGGCCCTGACGGGAAGCTGCGCGGCGAGGCGCGGCAACTCGACGAGGACGCCGCGCGCCGGCTCGCCGACCGGCTCCAGGGCTCCTCGTTCCGGGTCGCGCGTGTCGAGCGGAAGCCGTACGTCCGCCGCCCGAGCCCGCCGTTCATGACGTCGACGCTGCAGCAGGACGCGAGCCGCAAGCTCCGCTTCTCGGCGCAGACGACGATGCGGCTCGCACAACGCCTGTACGAGAACGGCTACATCACATACATGCGCACCGACTCCACGACGCTGTCGGAGTCGGCGCTCACCGCCGCGCGCGAGCAAGTCACCTCTCTCTTCGGCGCCGACTACGTGCCGCCGGAGCCGCGCCGTTACGAGCGAAAGGTCAAGAACGCGCAGGAGGCTCACGAGGCAATCCGCCCCTCGGGCGACCGCTTCCGCACGCCGCAGGACGTTCGCTCCGAGCTCAGCCCCGACGAGCACGCGCTCTACGAGCTGATCTGGATGCGGACGATCGCGTCCCAGATGAAGGACGCGCAGGGGAAGACCGTGTCGCTCCGGATCGCCGGGGAGTCGAGCGCCGGCGACGCCGAAGGCTCCGCCGCCGACGCTCCCAGCCAACCCGAAGCGGTGGAGTTCGGCGCCTCGGGAACCGTGATCACGTTCCGCGGCTTCCTCGCCGCGTACGAGGAGGGGCGGGACGCCGACCGCGAGGCTGCCGAGGGCGACGAGGAGCGCCGTCTGCCGAACCTCTCCGAGGGCGACTCGGTCGAGCTGCGCGAGCTCGAGCCCCAGGGCCACGAGACGAGCCCTCCGGCGCGCTACACCGAGGCGACGCTCGTACGGACGCTCGAGGAGCTGGGCATCGGGCGGCCGTCCACCTACGCCTCGATCCTCGGCACGATCCTCGACCGCGGCTACGTCTTCAAGCGCGGCACCGCGCTCGTGCCGGCCTTCCTCGCCTTCTCCGTCGTCGGCCTGCTCGAGAAGCACTTCGGCCGGCTCGTCGACTACGACTTCACCGCCTCGATGGAGGACGACCTCGACCGCATCGCCGCGGGCGACGAACAGCGAGTTCAGTGGCTGGGACGCTTCTACTTCGGCGACGGCTCCGACGGCCTGCACGATCTGGTGTCGGATCTGGGCGCGATCGACGCGCGTGAGATCAACTCGCTCGAAATCGGCGACGGGATCGTCCTGCGGGTCGGCCGGTACGGGCCGTACCTCGAGCGCGGCGAGCAGCGCGCGAGCGTGCCCGAGGAGCTCGCACCCGACGAGTTGACCCTCGAGCGGGCCGAGGAGCTGCTCGCCCAACCGAGCGGAGACCGCGAGCTCGGCACGCATCCCGACACGGGACTTCCGATCGTTGCTCGCACGGGGCGCTACGGCCCGTACGTCACCGAGGTCCTGCCGGAGGGCTCGAAGGAGAAGCCGAGCACGGCCTCGCTCTTCAAGACGATGTCCCTGGACGCCGTGACGCTCGAGGACGCGCTCCGCCTGCTCCAGCTGCCGCGCGTGGTCGGCGACGCCGAGGACGGCGAGGAGATCGTCGCGCGGAACGGTCGCTACGGCCCCTACATCCAGAAAGGGAAGGAATCGCGCTCGCTCGAGTCGGAGGAGCAGCTGTTCACGATCGACATGCCGGGCGCGCTTGCCCTCCTCGCACAGCCGCGGCAGCGACGCGGGCAGCAGCGGGCGGCGACCAAGCCGCTCCGCGAGCTCGGCACCGATCCGGTCGGCGGCAAGGAGATCGTGCTCAAGGAGGGGCGCTTCGGCCCCTATGTCACCGACGGTGAGACGAACGCCAGCCTCCGCAAGGGTGACGATCCGGAGACGGTCACGCTCGACCGCGCCGTCGAGCTGCTGGCCGAGCGCCGGGCGAAGGGTCCGGCCAAGCGGGGCGGCCGCCGCCGCAAGGCTTCCTGAACGGTTCTCCACAAACTTCGCCGACCGGTCGGCGTCCTATGCTCACGGACCGGGTCGAGGCACGGAATACACTTGCCGCGCGGCTCGTTCGAGGGTCCGGGCACGTGTCGGAGAGGCGGCACTCCCGGGCGAGGGTGGTAACCGGAGGACTTCCCTCCTAAGGTACGAAGGCTTGCCGAGAAGCTACGAAGAGGGCGAAAGGACTGAGGGAGCGCTGACGCAGAACCAGCTCAACGATTTGCTCGAGTCGGACCAGATCCGCGCCATCGTCGAGAGCGCCGAGGAGCGCGGGTTCATCGATCCCGCGCAGATCACGGCGTTCGCGGCCGAGCTCGAGCTCAACGACGACGAGGTCGAGGAGCTCACCAGGGAGCTCGAGCGCACCGGGCTCGAGATCGGCCAGCCGGCGGCCCAGGCGGTCGAGGCTCAGCCGGTCGAGCCGCCGAAGACGGCGGAGAAGGAAGAGCAGGAGGACCCCGCCCCCGAGCCCGCCGTGGCGACGGTGGCGATCTCCGGCTCGGCCGACAGCCTGCAGCTCTTCCTCGCCGACGTCGGTCGTCACAAGCTGCTCACGGCGGCCGAGGAAGTCATGCTCGCGAAACGGATCGAGCGCGGAGACCCGACCGCCAAGCGTCACATGATCGAGTCGAATCTCCGGCTCGTCGTCTCGATCGCGAAGGGCTATCGCGGGCTCGGCGTTCCGTTCCTCGATCTGATCCAGGAGGGGACGCTCGGACTGAACCGCGCCGTGGAGAAGTTCGACTGGCGCCGCGGCTACAAGTTCTCGACGTACGCGACCTGGTGGATCCGCCAGTCGGTGCAGCGCGCGGTCGCGAACCACGCGCGCACGATCCGCGTGCCCGTTCACGTCGTCGAGCGGCAGCAGAAGCTGTCGCGCGCAGCGCGCCGGCTCGAGGTCGAGCTCGGGCGCGAGGCGACGAAGGAGGAGCTCGCGGAGGCGACCGGCCTCCCGATGCAGCACGTCGACGAGGCGCTCGGTGCGGCGAACGCATCCGTCTCCCTCAATCAGACGGTGGGCGCCGACGACGAGGGCGAGCTGGGCGACCTGTTCGCCGACCGCGAGGCCGCCGACCCGTTCGACGAGGCGGAGGAGTCGCTTCGCCGGCAGGGCGTGCGGCGTGCGCTCGAGGCGCTTCCCGAGCGCGAGCGGCGGATCCTCGAGCTGCGCTTCGGCTTCGAGGGCGAGCCCTGGACGCTCGAGGCGATCGGGAACGAGCTCGATCTGACGCGCGAGCGGGTCCGCCAGCTCGAGGGTCAGGCGCTGTCCCGGCTCGGCGCGCTACGCGACCTCATCTCGGTCGCGGCTGCCTGAGCAATTCCGGTTCGCCGAGCTGCGTGTTGCGCAGGAGGAACGTCGCGCGGTCCCTCGGACGCTGCTCCTCGATGTACCGCCGCTGCGCCGGGAAGTAGCGGAGGCGATATCGCTCGAGCTCCTGTTCGAGCGAGTCGGTCCGCATTGAGTCCCGCTTCCTGGCGCGCTCCGCGGCGGCTTCGAGGTCGGCGTCGACCCAAACTGTTGCGTCCCACAGGTCGGCGAGCTCCGGCCGCTGCAGGAAGATCCCGTCCACGACGACGACGAGCTCGGCCGGGCCGCCGATGCTCCACACATGCGCACGAAGTCGCTCGATGTCGAACCCATCGAGGTAGTAGCCCTCGGGTGAGAGCTCGCCGCGTTCGAATCGCTCGGCGGGCGGCCGCTCGAAGAAGTCGAGCGAGACACGCACACAGGGACGGCCCCGCCTGGTGAGGAGCTGGGCGATCTCCTCCGCGAGGCTCGTCTTCCCGGCACCGTCTACGCCGTCGATCCCGATGCGGGTCAGTCGGTCGGGAGCGTGAACTGCGGCGAGGGCATCTCCGAGCTCTTCGAGGACGAGGTGTCGCGGTGCCACGAGGCCAATCTTCGCGCAGCCGCGAGGATCGCCTCGCGCTCGAGCCGCGCGACGCGCAGCTCCGGTGGTGGCCGGCGCAGGAACGAGTCGACGAGAAGGAGCTCGTCGAGGTCGGGCTCTGCCGACCGGCGCGTGGCCGCAAGCCCAGCTTCGACCTCGAGCGCTGCTCCGCCGCCCTGCGGCAGCGTTCGTTCCCCGGCTACTCGCCCGCGGGCGACGAAGAAGGCCCGCACGAAGCCCGGCTCCTCCGCCGGGACGAGGACGCAGCACTCGAGTCGCCGCAGACGGTCGAGGCGGTTCAGCTCGCGGCAGATCCGCTCGAGCGCCGCCATGCGGTCTCGCAGCCGGCCCGCGTCCTCGAACCGGCGTGCCTCGGCGAGTTCCCGGAGGCGCCGCCGCAAACGGGGCAGCGCCGTCTCGGGCTGCTTCAGCTCCTCGGGCAGGAGCGCCCGGGCCGCGAGCTGCGCCGTCCGGCGCGACCGCAACGGGCCTTGTACCACTGTGGTACTCGCCGGTTTTTGGGTTGCGACCACGGACTCGCCCCGTTGTCGCAGCCACACGAGCCGTTCCGGCCGGGACACGCGCGCATTGCCTGGCGGCCGAAGTTCGCGGATCAGACGCAGCTCCTCGAGCGCCGCTTCGAGCTCCGAGCCCTTCACGCGCCACTCGATCCGCTCTGCAGCCGCCACCGCCGCCTCGACAGCCGGCCGCTGCCGGTCACTACGGAAGTACGAGCGCAGGCGCGCCCGCAGGTCGCGGGCCCGGCCGACGTACAGAACCTGGTCGTTGCGGCCGAGGAAGAGGTAGACGCCCGGCCTGGTCGGTGCGCCGAACGCGAGGTGCCGCTTGTCGAGCAGCCGGCGTGTCCTCGTCGCGGCGAGCTCCGAGAGGTCCGCGACGGTCCGGGCGCCACGCTCCTGCGCGAGCCCGATCAGCGCGAGCAAGAGCTCGGCCGTCGCGCGGGCGTCCGGCAGCGCGCGATGGCACGGCCGCTCGGCTGTGCCGAGGAACCATGCGAGCTGCCCCAGTCCGAAGCCGGCCACGCGCCCGGCGAGTAGCCTCCGCGCGAGCCGCACGGTGTCGACGACCGGCGAGCCGATGCGGGAGCCCGTCAGCCGCTCGGTCTCACGGTCGAGGAACGCGAGGTCGAACCGCGCGTTGTGGGCCACCAGGACCGCATCGCCTGCGAAGGCGAGGAAGCGCCGAACAGCCTCGGCAGGGCCGGGGGCGCCGCGAAGATGCTCGTTCCGGAGCCCGGTGACGGCGCTGGCCCCGGCTGCGATCGGAAGCCCCGGATCGACGAGGGTCTCGAACTCGTCCACGACCTCGAACCCGTGCAGGCGCACCGCTCCGATCTCACAGATGCCGGACTGGCCGGGCCGTAGGCCGGTCGTCTCGAGGTCGACCACGACGTACGTGGCTTCCTCGAGCAAAAGTGCGGCACCCGGGGGCTCGGCGAGCGCGACGGCGTCGCCGCTCCACGCCAGCCGCGCATCGGTCTCCACGACGTCTGCGAGCAGCGACCGCGCGAGCGCGACGGGTGCCTGCCGCAGGGCGAAGAGCCGTCGCGCTGCGTCCTCGGCGAGGACCGGCCCGCGCTGCTCCTCCACCAGTTCCACCAGGCGGTCTGCCGCGTCTAGCCTGAGCTGCATGGCCGAGAGCCTAGGCGAACATACGTTCGCACGCCAGCTCGCGCCGCTCCGCGCCGAGCCCGCTGAGGACGCCGAGCAGGTCACCCAGGCGCTGCGCGGCGAGCCGTTGCGGGTGCTCGACGAGCGCGGGGATTGGGTGCGGGTGGAGACCGCATACGCGTACCCGGGTTGGGCTCGCCGCGAGGATCTCGCGGGCGAACGCGATCCGGAGTGGCGCGCGGGTGCCGCCCTCGACCCGGTCGAGCATGCACGCACGCTGGTCGGCACGCGCTACGAGTGGGGCGGCATGACCGCGGCGGGGATCGACTGCTCGGGCCTCGTCCACATGTCCTTCCGGGCCTGCGGGCGCCTCGTGCCACGGGACGCCGACCAGCAGGAGGAGGCAGGCGAACGGCTCTCCGAGGCCGACCTCCGCACCGGGGACCTCGTCACCTACGGCCCATCCGAAGGCGCGGACCACATCGCGTTCTGGGTAGGCGACGGGCGGATCCTCCACGCGACGCAGCGCGACGGGATCGACGGCGTGATCGAGGAACGGGAACCGGCGGAGTTGCGCGAGCGCCGGCGTGCGCTCGTGCGCCTCGGCCCCGACTCCGAAGTGTCCGCCGGGCGCTAGATTTCGCCGCTCGCGTGGTGCCGACCGCTTTTCCGGGCAGGGTGGCCGCGGTTGCAGCCGCTCTCCCGCTCCTCGCCCTGGTCGCAGGTTGCGGCGGCTCGGGTCGAGTCACCACGGGCACCACGCACTCGACCACCAAGCGAACGACGACGACGGTTCAGACAGCGACGGCGGCGGCCACGACCACCGACGCTGCGGTGAATCCGCGCGCGTTCCCGGAGTTCCGGGTCGCGATGGACGAGGCCACCGACTACCTCGACCCGGGCCTCTCCGACACGACCGAAGGCTGGGGCGTGATGTGGAACGTGTACCTGCCCCTGCTCGGCTACCGCCACGTCAACGGGCCGGCGGGCGCCGAGCTCGTCCCCTACCTGGCGAAGACGCTGCCCCGTATCTCGAAGGACCGCCGGACGTACCGCCTCACGCTGCGCGAGGACGTGCGCTACTCGAATGGCCACGACGTCAAGGCGGGCGACTTCAAGACTGCGGTCGAGCGAGATCTCAAGCTCGACTCGCCCGGCGCCGCGCTCTTCCGGAACATCGTCGGCGCGGAGGCCTACGCCAAGCACCCGGGCCCGGAGGCCCGGATTGGCGGCATCGTCGTCAACAACGCCTCCGGCACGATCGTCATCCATCTCAAGCAACCGCAGGCCGACTTCGCAAACGTGCTCGCGTCGGAGTTCGCGGCGCCCGTGCCGGCAGACACACCGGCCGCCGACACGTCGCTCGACCCGCTCCCCGCGACGGGACCGTACGAGATCAAGAGCTACCAGCCCAAGTCTCGGATCGTCCTGGAGAAGAACCCGAACTTCCAGGCGTGGCGCTTCGGCAACGTCGTGCCCGCCGGCAATGCCGATCGGGTCACGTGGGACATCGTCCCGAACGCGTCAGTCGCACTTCACCGCGTGCTGACGGGCAAGGACGACTGGATGAGCTACTACCAGATCCCGAGCAAGCGGCTCCCGGCGATCGAGAAGAAGCACAAGTGGCGGCTGAAGTTCTTCACGCCGCCGAACCTCATGTACTTCTTCATGAACACCCGGGTGCCGCCGTTCACCAGCCCCAAGGTGCGGCAGGCGGTGAACTACGCGATCTCGCGCCGCTGGCTCACGCGGCTCGCCGGCGGGCTGGCCCACACGAGCGAGAACGTCCTGCCGCCGGGTTACTCGTCGTACGACCCGCACAACCTCTACCGGCACGACCTCCGCAAGGCGATCCGCCTGGTGCACGAGGCGGGCTACTGGCACTGGCGGAAGAAGGTCTTCGTCTGGAACCACGACGTCGCCGCCGACCTGCCGTTCACGGAGTACCTCGTCTCGGTGCTGAAGCGGCTCGGTTTCCGCGCCGCCCCGAAGGTGGTGACCGCGGGGAGCTACTGGACGACCATCGGCAACGGGAAGACGCGGGCACAGATCGGCTTCGCCGACTGGGTTCAGGACTACCCGCACCCGCTCGACTGGTTCCGGCTGCTCGACGGGCGGACGATCACGCCGACTCACAACTCGAACTACGCGAACTTCGACGTCGGCCGGGTGAATCGCGAGATCCAGCGGCTCACCCGCCCGAAGAAGCTGACACCTCGTGTCGACCGGCGCTGGTCGGCCCTCGACCGGAGGGTGATGAGGCTCGCGCCGTGGGCTCCGTTCCTCAACCGGGAAGGTACGGATTTTTTTAGCTCACGTGTCGAACTTGACTGTTACGTCAATAACGTCCTTTACGAGTTCGACTACGCGAGCATCTGTGTCAGCAAGAAATAGTGCGGATTGATAAGACTTCGCTGTGGGCCAATCGGCCTATGCGCGGGAGCCACACGGCCCAGCACACCCGTGCTCGCTACCCAGGAGGTGGAACAGACTTGAGAACGAAGCGAGTGAGATCCGTCGCGATGGCGGCGGTCGTCGCGGCGGGGCTCGTGCTGGTCGTGAGCGCCTGCGGCGGGGGCGGCGGCAGCAGTGACAACACCACGTCCACTGCCTCGACCCAGGGCAAGACGTTCTCGCAGGTCAAGGTCGTCTGGGGGACGACGGACTACATGGACCCGGGCCTCTCGTACCGGCTCGAGTCGTGGCAGATCTTCCAGGACGTCTATCTCGGCCTGGTGGCCAAGAACCCGCAGACGTGTGGCGTCGGTGTCGGCTGCACGAAGATCATCCCGGCGATCGCGGAGGCGCTGCCGAAGTCGAACAGCGACGGCACCGACCTCAAGTTCACGCTCCGCAAGGGGCTGAAGTTCTCGAACGGCGAGCCGATCAAGGCGAGCGACTTCAAGAACTCGATCATCCGCGACTTCAAGCTCAACTCGCCGGGGATCGGCTTCTTCTCGAACATCGTCGGCAGCGAAGCCTGTGAGGGGAACCCGGGCAAGTGCTCGGACATCTCCGGGATCATCGTGGACGACAAGGCCGGCACGGTCGAGATCAAGCTGATCAAGCCGCAGTCGGACTTCCTCTACATCCTGACGACGTTCTTCGCGGCGATCGTGCCGTCCTCGACGCCGGACAAGGACACGGAGAATCCGCCTCCGCCCGCGGACGGGCCGTACTACATCTCGCAGTACAAGCCGAGCCGCTCGTTCACCGCGCTGCGGAATCCGCACTGGAAGTCGATCCCGGGCATCCCGGACGGGAACCCGGACAAGATCACCGCGATCATGACCAACGATCTCGCGCAGTCCGCGCAGTACATCCAGTCCGGGCAGTACGACTACGACGAGAACACGCTCCCGACTGACCGGCTGAAGCAGCTTCAGCAGAAGTACGGCGACCAGATCAAGCTCTGGCGGACACCGTCGACGTACTACTTCTTCATGAACCAGCGGACGCCGCCCTTCGACAACCTCAAGGCGCGGCAGGCCGTCAACTACGCGATCAACCGGCAGACGCTGGTCGACCTCCGCGGCGGGCTCGGTGTGCCCACGTGGAACTTCCTGCCGCCGACGTATCCGCAGTACAAGAAGATCACGCCGACGCCGTACCCGTACAACCTGCAGAAGGCGAAGCAGCTCGTCCAGCAATCGGGGACCACCGGCATGACCGTCGGCGTGTACACGATCGGGGACGACGACATCGACAAGAAGCAGGGCGAGTATCTCGCCAGCCAGCTCAACAAGATCGGCTGGAAGACGAAGCTCCACGAGCTCGCCGGCGCCAATTACTTCGTGATCGTCGGGAACCAGAAGACGAAGGCGCAGATCGGCTTCACCGACTGGTTCGAGGACTATCCGTACCCGACCGACTGGTTCGACGTCCTCCAGAACGGCAAGAACATCCACGAGCAGCACAACAACAACAACTCGAACGTCGACTTCAAGGACACGAACGCCGAGATCGATCGCCTCGGCCACCTGCCGCCGACGGAGGCGTTCACGGACAAGACGAATGCCGCCTGGGCCGCGCTCGACAAGAAGCTCATGGTCAAGTACGCGAGCCAGGCACCGTTCCTCAACGGGGTTATCACGTCGTTCTTCTCGTCGAGGATGGACCCGAACTGCGACATCTTCACGGACCTGTTCGACGACGTCGCACAGATGTGCCTGAAGTAGCGAGGTAAGCAAGCGGCGCGGCGGTGGCAACACCGCCGCGCCGGACTTGTTTCAATCCAGACGCACCCATGGCGACCACCGGCCAAGAGGAATTCACCCTCGATACCGCCTCCGAGCTGGCGGCCGAAGAGAGCGGCTCGAAGATCGAGGGTAAAAGCCCGTGGGCGCTCGCCGCCCGCAGGCTGCGCCGCAACTATGTCGCGCTCGCCTTCCTCGGCGTCTTCATCCTCGTCCTGGTCGTCTGCCTGCTGGCACCGGTCTACGCCAGCCACGTCTCGCACGTCAACCCGGATGATGCGAACGCGGGCGGCTTCATCACCGTGCACGGTGAGAGGATCCCGGTCCTCTCGAAGGGAGGCTCGAAGTTCGGCGACAACGGAAGTGTCACTGTGACGGTGGGGGGGATCCCGATCGGGCCGCAGTGGGGGGCATCCGGCGGCGAGTACTTCTTCGGCGCGGACGGTCTCGGCCGCGACGTGGGCACCCGCCTTCTCTACGGCGGCCGCAACTCGCTCATGATCGGCCTCACCGCGTCCGCGATCACCACCGTCTTCTCCATCCTCCTCGCGCTGATCGCCGCCTACTTCGGCGGCGCGCCCGACTGGATCATCTCGCGGTTCTTCGACCTGATCTGGGCCTTTCCGGTCATCCTCCTCGGAATCGCGCTCGGCACCGCGCTCTCGATCAACGGCTTCAACCACGGGCCGATCCATATCAGTGCAGGGAGCCTCTGGATCCCGATCGCAGTCATCGCCTTCGTGTTCATTCCCTACATCGGGAGACCGCTGCGAGGACAGGTCCTTGCGCTCCGCAACCGTGAGTTCGTCGAGGCGGCGACGGCGCAGGGAGCGGGCTCGCTGCGAATCATGCTCACGGAGCTGCTGCCCAACATCGCCTCGTCAGTCCTCGTGCTCTTCACGCTGATCGTCGCGAATGCGATCCTCACCGAGGTCGGGCTTTCGTTCCTCGGGGCCGGCGTAAGGCCTCCGCATCCCTCGTGGGGGACGATGATCGCCGACGGCCAGGACGTGCTCGCGAGCGACCCGTGGCTCAGCTTGTTGCCGGGGATCATGATCACCATCACGGTGATCTCGCTCAACGTCTTCGGCGACGGGCTGCGCGACGCGCTCGATCCGCGGGCGAAGGTGAGGATCGAGCACTAGATGGTGGCGTTCCTGATCCGTCGGACGTTCGGGATGATCATCGTCCTGCTCGCCGTCAGCTTCGTCACGTACCTCATCTTCTTCAAGATCCCGGGCGGAGACGTGGCGGGGCGAATCGCCGGCAAGCAGGCCACGCCGCAGAACATCGCGGACATCCGGCAAAAGCTCGGGCTCGACCAGAGCGTCTTCGTGCAGTGGTGGGACATGATGAAGGCCCTGCTCGGGGGAACCCTCAAGTCGTACTACGACGGCACGAACGTCGTCCAGCAGATCAAGGAGGGCATTCCGGAGACCTTCTCGCTCTGCATCGGCGCCGGGATCATCTGGCTCGGCTTCGGGGTCCTGGTGGGAACGATCTCGGCCGTCACCGCCGGCGGCGCCTCGGATCGGGCCATCACCGCGCTCGCCCTGATCGGCATCTCCCTGCCGGTCGCCTGGCTGGGACTGCTTCTCCGCTACTTCTTCGCCGGGGAGGGTGGGGCCGTTGCGTGGTTCCCCGACGGCGGCTACGTCCCCCTGACGACGAACCCGTGGCAGTGGTTCTATCACCTGCTGCTGCCCTGGTTCACGCTCGCCATCCTCTTCATCGGCTTCTACGGCCGAGTTCTCCGTTCCAACATCCTCGACACCATCAACGAGGACTTCGTGCGGACGGCGAAGGCAAAAGGGTTGTCATCTCGCCGGATCCTCGTCAAGCACACGCTTCGTGCGTCGCTGATTCCGATCGTGACCCTGTTCGGGCTCGACTTCGCCGCCGTGCTCGGCGGCGGCGCGATCATCACCGAGACGGTCTACTCGATCCACGGGGTCGGCTACTACGCGGCTGCGTCGATCGCCCAGCAGGATCTACCGCCGCTGATGGGCGTGACGCTCTACGGCGCGACGTTCATCGTCGTCTTCTCGACGCTCGTCGACGTCGCCTACGCATACCTCGATCCGAGGATCCGCCTCACCTGATGGCGGAAACTCTGCTCGAGGTCAACGACCTCAACGTCCGCTTTGCGACCGAGGACGGGATCGTACGCGCCGTCGACGGGATCTCGTTCTCGCTCGAGCGCGGCAAGGTGCTCGGCATCGTCGGCGAGTCGGGCTCGGGCAAGAGCGTCACCGCGATGACGCTCGTGGGGTTGACCCGCGGGGTGAATGCGCGCTTCGAAGGTGAGGTGCTCTACAAGGGCACCGACCTGCTGAAGGTCTCAGACAGGGACATGCAGAGGTACCGCGGCAACGAGCTCGGGATGATCTTCCAGGACCCGATGACCTCGCTGAACCCGGTCTACCGGATCGGGGAGCAGATCGTCGAGGCGATCCAGGCGCACGAGGACGTGGACAAGCGAACCGCCCGGGGGCGCACGATCGAGCTGCTGCGGCAGGTCGGCATCCCGAACCCGGAATCGCGGGTCGACAACTTCCCGCACGAGTTCTCGGGTGGGATGCGGCAGCGCGCGATGATCGCGATGGCGCTCTCGTGCAACCCGTCGATCCTCATCGCCGACGAGCCGACGACGGCTCTCGACGTGACCATCCAGGCGCAGATCGTGGACCTGATCAACCGCCTCAAGGACGACTTCGACTCCGCGGTCATCTTCATCACTCACGACCTCGGAGTGATCGCCGAGATCGCCGACGAGATCATCGTCATGTATGCGGGGCGCGTCGTCGAGCACGGCTCCAAGAGGGACATCTTCTACGACCCGCAGATGCCGTACACGTGGGGACTGCTCGGATCGATTCCACGGCTTGACCGGCCGCGGCCGGAGCGCCTGCACACGATCGAGGGAGCGCCGCCGTCGCTCATCAACGCGCCTGAGGGTTGCAAGTTCCGGCCGCGTTGCCCGCATGCGTTCGAGAAGTGCAGGGAGGAGCCGCCGCTCGAAAACCGCGTCGGCACGCCCGGCCATCTCGATCGGTGCTGGCTCGACGTCGAGTTCAAGCGGGCCCATCGAGACGAGACGATCTCGGGCGGCTCGGTGGAGGCGGCGTGACGGTTCTCGAGGAGACCGGCGGGTCGGGCGAACCGCCCCTGCTCGAAGTCCGGCACGTCAAGAAGTACTTCCCGATCCGGAGAGGGGTCCTGCAGCGCGAGGTGGCGCGCGTGCATGCCGTCGATGACGTCAGCTTCGCCGTCCGCGAGGGCGAGACGCTCGGCCTAGTCGGCGAGTCGGGTTGCGGCAAGTCGACGCTCGGGCGGACGGTCGTGCGCCTGCTCGAGCCGACCGACGGCGAGATCATCTTCCAGGGGACGCCGATCCAGAAGCTGGGCACGCGCAAGCTGCGGCCGTTACGACGTGAGATGCAGATGGTCTTCCAGGATCCGTATGCGTCGCTCAATCCGCGGAAGCGCGTCGGGACGATCGTGTCCGACCCGATGCGGATCCACAACCTTGGCAGCCGTGCCGAGCAGAAGCGGCGCGTCGGCGAGATCCTCGAGACGGTCGGTCTGTCGCCGGAGCACTACAACCGTTTTCCGCACGAGTTCTCGGGCGGCCAGCGGCAGCGGATCGGGATCGCGCGGGCGCTGGCGCTGCGGCCGAAGCTGATCATCGCGGACGAACCCGTTTCCGCCCTCGACGTCTCGATCCAGTCGCAGATGCTGAACCTGCTCGACGATCTCCAGAACGAGCTCCAGCTCACCTATGTCTTCATCGCGCACGATCTCGGCGTCGTCCGCCACGTGAGCGACCGGATCGCGGTGATGTACCTCGGCAAGATCGTGGAGCTCTCGCCGGCCGAGGAGCTCTATACGAGGCCGATCATGCCCTACACCGAGGCGCTGCTCTCGGCCGTGCCGATCCCGGATCCGGATCTGGCCGAGAAGCGGGAGCGGATCGTGCTCGAGGGGGACGTCCCCAGCCCGATCAATCCGCCCAGCGGCTGCCGCTTCCATCCGCGCTGCCGGTATGCGACCGACATCTGCAAAGAAGTCGAGCCGCCCCTCGTCGATTACGGCAACGGGCACCTTGCCGCTTGCCACCATCCGCTCAATGTCGATCAGGCGACCCTGGAGCGCGTGGGAGTTGCCGAGCAGCACACGCCGGCAGATGCGGACGAGACCGTGCTCCCGCAGGACACGTCGGGCAGCTCGAATCCCTCGGCTGTGCCGACGAGCGACACCCAATCGAGTTAGTCCGCGGCGCTAAAGGGGCTTGGCTGCGACGCCGATATTCGGGGCGTGGATGCTGCGGAACGGAAGGAGATCCTCAGCCGTTACCTGACCCATTCGCGCCGTTTCGAGGAAGTTGCGGCGCGGCGTCGCGGTACCGGCGGTGCAGACGTGATCCCGCTCCAGAACCCGCTTCGGGAGCTGGAGCAGGAGCCGACGACGCGCGAGGTCGAGGTTCTGCAGCTCATCTCCGACGGGCTTGTGAACCGGGAAATCGGCCAGAAGCTGTTCCTCTCCGAGGAGACGGTGAAGTCACACGTAAGGCATCTACTCGCGAAACTACAGGCACGTTCGCGGGCGCATGCGGTCGCCGTGGGCTTCCGCCGGGGGATCATCGGCTAGCAAGGTCATTGTCCACAAGACGCCGCAGAGCGTTGTGGACAAAGGAAAAACGAAGCGCCGGGTGAAGATCACCCGGCGCCTGTGAATCGGTCTATCCGTCTCCCAGCTTTTCTGCGGATCCCCCTCGCGGGGGATGATCGCAAGCTGTGGATAACGGACTATCCGACGGCTCTACCAGCTGCGCGATGCCCCTGCGATGGTCGCGCGGGCCGCGAGACGCATAAAGGAACGCATTGAGAACTCCGATCGATCGGGGACTGACGGCTCCGCCAGCCTATACCCCTTTTGGGGGATACGCAAGGCTGGACCGGCTGGTCAAAGGTCTGGATAGCGCCGACCGTCGAACTGCGATCTGGGCTTGCCTGCTCGGTTCGGCGTCTATTGGCGCGATCACCGCGCTCTGGCTCAGTGGCTACCGGCTGCCCCAGCCTCTCTGGACGCTCCTCATCCTAGGCGGGATTGCCGCTGCCGCGGAGCGGCAAAGAGTCGTCGTCAACGAGGCAAGCCAGATGTCAGTCGCTTTCCTGCCCCTTGTCTTCTCTGCCGTCGTCTTTGGGCCGCTCGGTGGCTTCACGGTCGGCGCTCTCTCGACCGCTCTCGACCTACCAAAGTCGCCGTTCAAGTGGAGCGTCTACACGCCCATCCGCGGTTTGGAAACGGCTGCGGCCGGGCTTGTAGTCGCAAAGCTTGTTCCGCAGCCTGACCATCTTGGCCAGTACCTCGTGGCCAGCCTCGTTGGGTCGATGGTCTTCCTTGCGGTAGACGGTCTCTTCAACAACGCCACCGCGCTCGTGCGCGGTCTCGATTCCGTCGCATATCTACGGACGTTCGCATCGCTCTACTGGATCACAGTACCGCTCTACGTACCGGTCCTGACCCTCTTCGTTTACGCCTACCACACCTACTCCATCGAGCTCGTGCTGGTCTTCTTCGCTCCGACGCTTGCGCTGCAGAGACTTCTCCAGCTCTACCGCGAGGAGAAAGATGCGACAACGCGACTGGCGGCGGCGAATGATCAGCTTCGGCGGGCCAGCCTCTCGTTCGCGACGGCACTTGTCGCGACGCTGGATGCCCGTGATCAGTACACAGCCGGTCACTCGGCAGCGGTGGCGATCTATGCGAGAGACGTCGCCCGTCGTATGGGTTTGTCGGAGGATCAACAGGAACTCGTCCACCTCTGCGGCCTCGTGCACGACATCGGCAAGATCGGCCTCCCGGCCGGCCTGCTTGAAAAACCCGGCCCGCTCACACTGGAAGAGCGCCGGCAGATGGAACAGCACTCCGAGATCGGTGAGCGGATCCTGCGCAATGTCGACGACTAC
>JBKPLL010000083.1:0-6316 GCA_046731605.1 Actinomycetota bacterium
ACGCTCGCCTTCATCGGAGCCGCCCTGAGCTGACGCGCAGTGGGTCGGACCGGATCCGCGCAGTCATGAGGGACGTCGTGCCGCGCGCGCGGCGTTGAGGGCGACGCGCGGCCAGACACGCGGTGTACGCGACAGCGTGAGGAACTGCGGCGTCGGGTCGACGTCGACGACGCGCTCGACCGCGCGGCCGTCGCGCGTGGTGTGGCGTTCGCAGAGGTCAATCGTCACCGGGCGAGAGCCGTTGGGTTTCAGCTGCGCGCTGCCGACGCTGTTGCGGGGGACGGTCAGCGCGTACGCGCCGCCACTGAGGGCGACGAAGAGTGCCGTCAGCGAGACCACGTTCGCGAACGTCACATGGGCACGAACCCGAACCGGCACGACACACCTCCTGACGCGACTGCAACGAGTCAGGCGACCGTAACGCGACGAGCGGTGGGAGCGTCAATGGCGCCGGGCATCGCGCGATGCCATGAGCGGGGAGTACCAACAGGGAGCCGCGACGCTGCTCGCGCTGCTCGTCCCGAGCAGGCGTCTCGGGCGTGCGAGCGAGGCCCGACCGTGTCAGGCAGGAGCAGTCTCCGCCTGGACTTGCTGGCTGGCCAGCCGTGAGTTGCGGAAGTGGTGTTTTCGGCTCGACCTCGGAGTGGCCGATGCAGCGTGACCGTAGTCGCCGGCAGCGACGCCACACGAATCCACGGATGACAAGCGCCCACGCTGGGCCTACGGTCGGCCGAGGCGGTCTACGAAGGAGGTGGATCATGAAGACCGCATTGTTGGTGGCAGTCCTCTCCGTCCTGGCACTGCCCGTCCTGCTTTTCATCGGAATCGCCCTGGGGCCGATACTCCTGGTGCTCTTGCTGATCGTCGCGTGCGCCGCACCCTGCCTGCTGGTCCTGAGCGCGATGTCGCACCACGCCGGCAGGCAGTAGGCAGGTCGGCGGCGGTCTAGCCTCGGTCGGGAGCGCGTCCGGCACACCATGCGATCTTTCCGAGCTCGACGGGACACAGGGCCGATCCCGAACATGCGGACCTTCGCGGACATGGTGGTCCAAGGCTCGCACTCGGTGCTGGTCGCTGGGGCATCTGATCGATCCGACACCAGCCTGGTTTCCGGCCGCCGGCGCGCTACATTGCGCGCCCGATGCTGTCCGATCGCTTTCGCGCCGCGGTGGAGGAAGGGAACGTCGATCAGGCTTCCGAGCTGTTTCACGAGCAGGCATGCTTCCGGAGTCCGGTGCTGTTTCGGCCGTATGAGGGCCGCGATCAGGTCTTGAAGGTCCTGCGAGCGGCCGAACAGGTGCTCGGAATCGGGGGCAGGTTCCGCTACGTGCACCAGCTCGAAGACCCCCGAGACGGCGTCGCGATCCTGGAGTTCGCAACCGAGGTCGACGGAAAGCAGGTCGAGGGGATCGACAAGCTCACCTTCGACGACGACGGCCTGATCACCGAGCTGAAGGTGATGATCCGCCCGGCCTCGGCGCTCGCGCTCGTCGGGGCGAGAATGGCCGAGGAGTTCCCACGGGTGGGCCTCGGCATCCCGAGCTGATCATTCGACCCGTTGGTCGTTGGCGCGACGAGTTGACCGCGGTTGCACGGACGCAGCGCCTGCGACGGCGACGACGGAGGTGTTCGGAGGCTAGGTGATCGAGGAGGTCGTGGTCGGGCCGCCGCCGCTGGTCGCGGTGACGGTGTCGGTAGGAAGCAGCCGGTGATCTGGGTCAGCCCGGTCGCGCAGCCGAGAGCACCGAGACCGTGTGGCGCTCGAAGTGGCGACCGCAAGGGCGGTCGTTGTGGCTGCGGCGTGCGGGCTTACGAGCTCGCCGCGGCGAGCCGGCGGGCAGCTCGACCGCGCGGCGAGGTCCACGGTGGTGCGGTCGAGTGCGGTCTGGCTCCGCCGGTCGAGGCGGTCGATCCGGATGCCCATGGCTTCGCTTGCGGTGTTCGGCTCTACTGTGACGAGGTGCCTGAACGCCGGGCAGCTGCCTCGAGTGCTGTCGTTCTGCCTGACCGCGTGACCGTCCAGACCTGCATCGCCTGCGGGGCGATGGGCCGCGAGGAGCGTTGCGACGGCGCTTGCTCTGAGCACAAGTTGCCGCTCGTCAGGGCCGCCGACTACGACGAGTTGCTCGTCGCGGCCCACGGCGCGCGGGTCCGCGCGGGGCGGATGGTCGCGGTCGTTCGCCAGTTCGCTGAGGCCGATGCCCAGCCGCAGGATCCGGGCGACGCCCTCGTGAGGCTCCGCGAGAGCGCCCGTCGGGCGCTCCGCGACGCCGGACGCGGCGAGGATCGCACCGATTGGGCCTCGCCCGACAGCGCGACCGGCTGGTGGTGCGCGCGGTGTGGCAACGTGGACCTGCCGCAGCCGTGCATCGGAGTGTGTGTCTGGCGCGCGGCGGACTGGGTCAACCACGCCCTCTACGACCAGCAGCTCGCGCTGGCCCAGCCCGGCCTTCGCGCCGCGCGCTCACTGAGCGGGTTTCTCGGCCGGGTGGCCGCCGTCACGCCGCGCGCCGGGCAGTGGCGGCGCAATTGGGAGGCGCTGCAGGCGCAGGCTCACGCCGCCCTCGAAGACTGCGCGGCGGACGCGCCCGCACCCGAGTCCCCGCCGGCCGAGGCGCGCCGGCCTGACTCCGACTCGGCGGTGGGGGTCTATCTCTGGCCGCGGTGACGCGGCGCGAGCGCGCGCTTGGGGGCATGGGCTGGCGTTCGGCGGCGACGCGAGGGCGACCAGACCTTCGCTTCGCAGCCCGGTCGGTCGTCCGCGGCGGAGCATGTGCTGTTCGCTCGTGATCGCTCCACCTGGGCCGGAGGACGGTGGATGGGTGAGCATCGTCAGGCACGGATCCGCGCAGCGGCGGCGTGCGGGACACGATGGGGGCGGCCACCATCAGGCACGCGAGCGCGACACGGTCGAACCGTTGGGCGAACACGGCGCGGTTGCCGACTCCGGCCGCGACGGCGATGATGAGGCAGCTCATGCCGCGCGCAGCCGGCGGCGCGCGCGTCGGCGTGGGCTCGCTCAGGTCACGCACGCCCTTCTGCGCCTGGAGCGCCTCCCGTCACCACCCGCGTTCGACGCGGGCCGGCGTCTTAGGGGCAATCGGCTGCGCTGCGTCCCCTATTTCTGACAATTCCGTTTGGGTTTCTGCGCGGCGGGCAGCCTTCTGGAGGTACGGGGGTCTGTAGGAGTCTCGTCTCGATCCGGTGGACCGCGGCGCGCGGAAAGGCGGCACGACGTGGCGAGCACCGTGGAGCACGACGCTGATAGCAGCGTCCAGCACATCGAACCGGCGGGCGACGCGGTCGAGGAGGAGTTCCACCGCGGGCTGAAGGAGCGCCACATCCAGATGATCGCGATCGGCGGCGCGATCGGGGTGGGCTTGTTCTTGGGCTCCGCCAAAGCGATCCAACAGGCGGGTCCCTCGTTGCTGCTGTCGTATGCCGTGGCGGGGGTGGTGATCTACTTCATCATGCGGGCACTGGGCGAGTTGCTGATGTACCGGCCGGTCTCGGGCTCGTACGCCACCTACGCCGATGAGTTCGTCGGTCGATGGGCGGGATTCACGACGGCTTGGACGTACTGGTTGATGTGGGTAGTGATCGGGATGGCGGAGATCACTGCGGCCGGTATTTATGTTCAGTACTGGTTCCCCGGAGTGCCGCAATGGGTCTCTGCTCTCGTCGCGCTCGTCGTGCTGCTCGGGGTCAACCTCGTCGCGGTCAGCGTGTTTGGCGAGTTCGAGTTCTGGTTCGCGATCATCAAGGTGGTCACGATCCTGGGGATGATCCTCATCGGCTTGGCGATCATCCTCTTCGGAGTGAGTGCGCTGAGCGGCAGCGCCGGCTTTTCGAATTTGTGGTCGCACGGAGGGGTCTTCCCTAAGGGTGTGGGCGGGCCGTTCCTGGCGATACAGATAGTGATGTTCGCGTTCTTGGGGGTCGAGCTGATCGGCGTGACGGCCGGAGAGGCGCAGAACCCCGAGAAGACGATTCCGTCGGCGATCAACAAGGTGATCTGGCGGATCATCATCTTCTACATCGGTGCCCTGGTCATCATCATGTCGCTGGTCGCCTGGAATCACCTCGATCCCAACGAAAGCCCGTTCGTGGTGGTGTTCGACCGCGTCGGCATCCCTGGTGCCGCCGGGATTGTCAACTTCGTCGTGCTGACCGCGGCGCTGTCATCGTGCAATAGCGGCATCTTCAGCACGGGGCGGATGCTGCATACGCTCGCCGGCTTCCGGCAGGCGCCGGCCGTGATGCGCAAGGTCAGCCGGCAACGGGTGCCTGCGGTGGGGCTCGTGACTTCGTTCTCGGTGATGCTGATCGGCGTCGCGATCAACTACTTCATTCCCGAGCGGGCGTTCATCTACATCACGAGCATCGCCACCGTCTGCGGGCTCTTCGTGTGGGGGATGATCGTTTTCACGCACCTGAAATATCGCCAGCACGTCAACGCCGGTCGCTTGCCCGAGAGCAACTTCCGGATGCCGGCCACGCCGGCCGCGAACTGGTTCGTTCTCGGCTTCCTCGCCATGGTGCTGATTCTGCTGGCGTTCAACAAGGACACTGTGATCGCCCTGTACGTTGCCCCGGTCTGGGTGGCGATCCTGATCGTCGGGTATCTCGCCTCGCGCTCTCACCACGTCGGTAATACCCGTAAGCCTGCGGCCGCCGGCACCTATCCGCGCAAGCCGGCCGTCGCGGTCAAACCGGCCGCCGCAGTCGCTCACGACTGAACGACCGCTCGCGGCGCGACGCGCGCGTGACGAATCCAACATACAAGCATCTGAGGTGACGTAATGCAGATCGGTGTCGTGAAGGAGATCAAGCAGGCCGAACGCCGGGTGGCGCTCACTCCCGCCGGCACGCGGGAGTTGGTGGCGCTCGGGCACGACGTGCTCGTGGAGGCCGGGGCCGGCATCGGCTCGGGCTTCCCCGACGACGCCTACGCGGCCGCCGGCGCGCGGCTCTTTCCCGAGGCCGCGCAGGTATGGCACGAAAGCGAACTGCTGCTGAAGGTCAAGGAGCCAATCGAGCCCGAGTACCCGTTGATGCATCCCGACCTCACGCTCTTCACCTACCTGCATCTGGCACCCAACCGGCCGCTCACCGAAAACCTGATGAGCTCCGGCGCAACAGGACTCGCCTATGAGACCGTCGAGACGGCCGACGGGCGGCTGCCGCTGCTCGCCCCGATGAGCGAGATCGCCGGACGGCTCGCCGCCCACGCGGGCGCGTACTTCCTCCAGGCGCCGCTCGGCGGCCCGGGAGTGCTGATGGGAGGCGTCACCGGGGTGGCCCCCGCCCGAATCCTCGTCCTCGGCGGCGGAGTGGTCGGGATGGGGGCGGCGCGCATCGCCCTCGGCGCCGAGGGAGAGGTGACGATCCTGGAGCGCTCGCTCGATCGCCTGCACGAGCTCGACGCGTACTTCGGGTCGCGGGCACGGATTCTGATGTCCGACGCGATCAGCCTCGAGGACGCGCTGCGTGAGGCCGACGTGGTCATCGGCGCCGTGCTCGTGCCCGGAGCGCTCGCCCCGCGACTGGTCACCCGCGAGATGCTCGGCCTGATGAAGCCCCGCTCGGTCATCGTGGACGTCGCCATCGACCAGGGCGGCTGCTTTGAGACCTCACATCCGACCACTCACGCCGAACCGGTCTTCGAGGTCGACGGCATCCTGCACTACTGCGTGGCGAACATGCCCGGCGCCGTCCCGATCACCTCCACGCGAGCGCTCACCAACGCAACGCTCCCGTACATCCGCCGCCTCGCCCAACGAGGCGTCGACGCTGCACTCGCCGACGATCCCGGCTTCGCGCTGGGGGTCAACGTCAAGGACGGCGAAATCGTCTACGAACCGGTGGCAACGGCCTACGCCGAAACACCGCCGCTGGTGGCGGCCTGGTAGCGCGTCACGTCGCGAGAGCCGCTCAGCTCGCGTCTCGACGCTGACGCTCGGTGCTTGCTCGTCGAGGATGCAGGCGCACGCCGGAGGCACGAGGAGACGCTCGCTCTTCGACGACCAGCGAGCGTCCGGCGACGCGTCGCAGCCGCGCGTGCTCGCTCCGGAATGCGACCGCCAAAGAAGGCGGCGATGGCTGTCGTCGTCCGAGTCGAGGAGCCGATCGATCAGGACACGCGACCTGTGTCGTGTCCTGATCACGCCTACATCCGCACGCTCATTGCGCGACACTTCCCACAGCCGTGTGGACCAGCAACCGGAAGGTGGTCCGCGCTGCCCTCGTCCACCGCGGCAGTGGTCTGCGGGCCGCCGGGTCGGCCGTTGGGCCTGCCCCGGCGTCGGCTCAGCGC
>JBKPLL010000084.1:0-8225 GCA_046731605.1 Actinomycetota bacterium
GTGAGGTGTCGAAGACGAAGAACGCCTGCGTGTCCTGCCGCTGTCCCAGGAGGTGATGACGGACGACCACCGGCTGCGCGGCCGCCACGCCCATGAGCACCGGCAGAAGCGCGAGAGACGCGACCACGCCCGTGAGCTCGCGCCGACGCGGGGTGGTCAGCGAGAAGAGACGGCGGATGTGCTCCATCCGGGACTGGGCCAGCCACAAGGCTGCCAGCGGGACCGCGGCCGCAAGCGCGAACAGGGCGTCGATCGGCGTGAGGAACGTGAAGCCCATCAGAAGCCCCCGCCCTTGACGCCGACCCCGTTCGAGCCGCCGAAGCCGAAGCCGCCGCGGGCGTCCTGATCGAGCTTCGACTTGCCGGGACGCGCTACCCGCAGCAGGAGCTCGAGATTGAGCTTTGCCTCGTAGTTCCTCGGATCCGCGATGACGGCCTGCTGGAAGTAGCCGATCGCGGTCTTGATCTCCTCTTTCTGCGTCGGGCTGTTCGCCGGCGCCGTCACGGTCATCACTCCGAGCAGGTTCGCGGCGTGCGAGCGCTCCTCGGCAGTGGCCCCGGACGTCATGAGCGTCTGCAGCTCCGTCTCGGCCGCCACCCGCGTCGCAGCCAGGTCGGCCTGGCCGCCGGTGCTCGAGCCGACGTTGCTGAACCAGAAGAGCTGGAGCGCCTGCCGGTACGAGAGCGCGTCCTCGAGGCCGAGGACGGACCGCGCAGGATCGCCCGGGAGGAGGGCCGGCGAGAGCCAGAGTCCGGGATGCGAGCGCTGGGCCCGGAAGTGCAGGTCGCTCTGCGTGATGGTGCCCTGCCACGCGCGCACGTCGACCGCGAACAACGCGCACAGGGTCGCGAGGCCGAGCAGCACGACCGCGACGACGAGCGGGACGGCGCGGCGAATGCGCCTCATGTGACCGACTCCGGCACGAGCCGGGAGTTGAGGCGCTCGTTCGCGGCGAGCAGCCCGACGAGGACCAGGCCGACCGCGAGCAAGGCCCAGGGCGACGCGGCCTGGATCGGCTCGATCCGATGCTTCCCGGTCTTCTTGAACGCCTGCGGCCCGACGAACACGTCCGGGCCGAAGAGATGGGTGAAGACCTGAATGTCCCCCGGGGTGGCGTTGAGCGGCAGGATCCGGATCGGGACGTGCGCCTGCCGCAGCGCCGCGGCCTCCTTGATGAGCGGGTCGCGGTCGTTCTGCGAGTCGTTGAGGTCGCTCATCAGCACGATCGATCCGTGGGGCACGCGAGCGCGGCGGAGGGCGTTCAGGCCGGCCGCCAGGCCGGTCGAGATCCTCGTTCCGCCGCTGAACACGCTCCACGGGCTCTGCCCGAAGATCGGCGACCCGCGTTTGACGCGCTCGGGCACGAAGAAGCGGAGAAACTGCTGGAGCGCGTCCGGCGGGGAGTTGGGAGGCAGCAGCTCGTAGGCGACGTCGGAGAACATGACGAGGCCCACCGGCTGGTTTGCCGCGACGAGGCCGCGCACGACGGCTCCGACCCGCTCGAAGGTGGGGCCGGCGACGCTCGCGGACATGTCGAGCACGACGACGCCGGTCTTCGCGCCGACGGGGAGCACCGCTGCCCGGCCGCTGCCGGCGGTGCGCGCGAGGAGGATCGCCGCGGCGAGGGTCGCGGTCAGCGCGAGCGCGAGCCCGATGCGCACGATGGTCGTGCGGCGGGCCGGCTCCGCGAGGCGCGCCAGGTCCCCCAGGCGGGTCGCGCCACGGCGGGCGAACGTCGTCCCCCTCACAGCTCGCCCTCCCCGTTGCGGCGGTGGATGCCGGCGCGCTCCGAGATCTCCTCGACCTCCTCCTCCTCCGGCGTCTCTGGCGACCAGGCGAGAGCGCGAGCGGTCTCGGAGAGCTCGTGGACGTCGAACGGGAGCTCGTCGGCGACGCGCTCGAGCGCCTTCCGCTGCAGCGTCTCGTCGTCGTTCGCCCGTGCCCAGAAGAAGAGCGTGAGTGCACGCTCGAGCGACGAGGACTCTGCGGTCGCCCTTGCGGCGCGCGCCGGCCGGAACTGCAGCCCCCAGCGCGCCGCGATGAAGAGGCCTGCTGCCCCGAGCACGGCCGCGAGCGCAACCGCGAGCCAGAAGGCGCGATCCGGAGATACCCGGTAGTGCGGCGCGGACACCGGGGTGACGTTCGACTGGTAGTACCAGATGAGACTCCGGTGCTCGAGGGCGTTGACCTCGTCGGGGCTGAGCTCGGAGAGGGCGGCCACGCGCTGGAAGAACGCGTCGACCGCGTACCGCACCTGCCCCTGCGGCGAGAGGTACTCCACGTGGGCGGGACTGAACCTGAAGATGTGCGTCAGGTCGGTCTTCTTCTTCGTCACCGGGAGGCACGCGATGGTGAGGCAGCGGAGCTTCCACGTCCAGGTCAGCTGCAGGAAGCGCCCGTTGCTCGTGCGGGTCACGGCCGGCGGCCCGGCGGCCTTGTACGGGGCGAAGTGGACGATCGTGCGCACGTTCGCCGGCGCGACCCACCTCCGGTCGGCGAGGACCGCGACCCTGGCGGTGATCGCGTCACCGAAGGTGTGCACCGCGGGGGTCACCGAGGCGTAGACCTTGAGCGGCAGGTTGCGGCCGAGGACGGAGCCGCCCCGAACGGGCGGCAGGTCGGCGCCGGCGGGGGCGGCGCCGGCGAGCGCTGCCAGCACGGCCGCGACGCCGATGACTGCGGCGCGCCTCATACGAGCGCTCCGCGCACCATCATCCGGAGGTCTGCCCAGCGTAGGAACGCGCCGAGAATCGTTCCCGGATCGTGCGAATCGATCAGCACCGGCTCGGTCCCGAACGAACGGAAGAAGCTCAGGAGCTCCGCGTGCCGTGCCTCGTGCTCGTCGCGCAGCCGCTCGGCCTCGGCGCGCGTCAGGTAGACGGGCACGACGGCACCCGAGTCCGGGTCGGCGTACGGCACGGTGATGGCGCCCACGTCCGGGAATGATCGCTCCCAGACCGGATCCTGGATCACCACCGGCACGAGCTCCCAGCGGTGCTCGAGAGTCCGCTGCCACGCGTGCTCGTCCGGCAGGACCAGGAAGTCCGAGAGGACGAACACGAAGGTCTGGGTCGGCAGCTCGCGCCGGTGCCGCCTCAGATGCTCGAGCCCGCGGGAGACGGTGTCGACCGGCGCGCCGAAGGGTCTCCCCTCGAGCGTGCCCTGCGGCGCGAAGCGCTCGCTGCGGGGCGGGCGCCAGTGCGTCTCGCCCTCGGCGTCGTCGAAGTAGGCCGTGAGGCTACGGGTCACGCGGGCGCTCTCGCGGATCAGGCGCAGGCTCTCGAGCAACGCCGCGGGCTTGTCGAGCCGCCGCAGCGGCGAGGGGCGGATCCCCATCGAGGGTCTGCGGTCGGCGACCATCACGACGTGCGGAGCCTCGTCCGCGAAGAACTCGTGGACGATGAACTCGTCGTTGTCGCGGATGGCGGAGATTCGCGCGGACGCCGCCCAGTCGATCCAGGCGAGGTTGTCGCCGGGCACGTACTGGCGCGAGCCCGCGACGTCGGAGCCGCTGCCCCGGCGGACGCTGCGAACGCCGCCGAAGGCGAGGCCGATCACTCGGCGGCGGGGGATCAGCGGGAAGGTCCCTACCGCCATTGGCTAGTCCACAACCCGCACGGCGGGCACGAGCCCTACACCGCCGCTGCTGGGACGTCGAGGTCGATGTCGAAGCCCGGCTTCGGCGCCTGCTCGAGGCAGCGGAGCTGGACGTCCTGCGAAGCCGCTTCCCAGCCGCGGTCCCGGATTTCGGCGATGAAGCTCGGCCGGAAGAGCAGGCGGTGCATGAGCACGGGAACGAACAGCCGCTCGACGTCCTCCGGGGTCACGTACCGGCGGCCGTTCAGCATCGCCCAGGCGCGTGCCGCGCGGTTGAGGGCGAGGGAGCCGCGCACGGAGCTGCCGATCGCGACCATCTCGAGGCCACGGGTGGCCCGCACGAGCTCGACGACCCAGCGCGCGACGGCCTCGTGCACGAACACGTCTTTCACCGCGGCGCTCATCGTTGCGACGTCGGCGACGTCGACGGTCGCCTGCAGCCGCGCCAGCGGATGGCCTGCTAGCTGCTCGTCCACGATCCTGTTCTCGTCCTCCGCGTCCGGATAGCCGAGTGTGGTGCGGACGAAGAAGCGGTCGAGCTGCGCCTCGGGCAGCGGGAAGGTGCCCTCGTACTCGATCGGGTTCTGCGTCGCCATGACGAGGAAGGGCTCGGTCAGCTCGCGGGTGACGCCGTCCACCGTCACCTGCCGCTCGGCCATCGCCTCGAGCAGCGCGGACTGCGTCTTCGGCATTGCGCGGTTGATCTCGTCCACGAGGACGACGTTTGCGAACACCGGCCCGGGCCGGAACTCGAAGTCCCGCTCGCGCTGGTTGAAGATCGAGAGGCCGGTCACGTCCGTCGGCTGCAGGTCGGGCGTGCACTGGATGCGGGAAGCCTGCGCTCCGTCGATCGACTGCGCGATCGCCCGCGCGAGCACGGTCTTCGCCGTCCCCGGCACGTCCTCGAGCAGCACGTGGCCTCCACAGACCAGCGCTGCGACGACGAGCGTGATCTGCTCGCGCTTGCCGTGAACGACCGTCTCGATGTTGTCGAGCAGCCGGCACGCGATCTCGTGCGCCTCGGCGTGCGTCTGGATTGCCAACCCGGACTCCCTTCAGAGAGCGGCCCTTGGTCCGCAGCCTAGCCTCACGGGCTGAGACGACAGAAGTGGGCAGAGGTTGGCGCGCCGGGGGCGCCGGTTTAGGATCGCCCAGGGGTTGTCCACAACGCGAGGAGGGTTTCATGGCCGGCCTGGAAGTACGCGACTTCTCTTCGCCCGACGAGACTCGGGCACCCGACAAGACGAAGATCGACATCGTCCACATGGGCGGGGCGAGCGCGGCCCGGATGTCCCTGCAGCCGGGCTGGCGGTGGTCGGAGTGCATCAAGCCGATCGCCGGCACGGACAGCTGCCAGGTGCATCACATCGGTGTGCTCCTCTCGGGCACCCTGCACGTCTCCCATGAGGACGGCTCGGAGCAGGACATCGGCGCCGGCAGTGCGTACGTGATCGAGCCGGGGCACGAAGCCTGGGTGGTCGGCGACGAGCCCGTCGTCGGCTACGAATTCGACGCAGGCGCGGTGAAGGAGTACGCAAAAACCCAGTAGGGCGCGGCGAGGCGGAGGTCAGGAAGGGCACGTCCCCGGCGCGTACTCGCCCCCTCGCGTGCCGGGCGTCAGTGGCTAGACAACGCGCCCTGCGTCGTTGCGCAAGCGACTTCCTGACCTCCCTCGCGAGATAGGACGCTCGTACCCGTCCGTCGTCCCCGGGACGGCGAGGATCCTCAGTCCGTCCGGCTCGGCCCGGAAACGTCCCTCGAACGAGGCACGACGGTCGGGGCCGTCGAACCTGGCCGTTCAGCCGGCGCCCGCCCGGCGCCGCTCGCTCACGATGTCGTGCAGACGGGTTCCGAGTTCGTGCCCACCGCTCCGCGAGCGCAACACGACCGGCCCAAACCTAGACACTGCGGCGACAGGCGGACTCGTGACGAGTCCGCCTCCGCACCTTGTGGGACGAGTCAGTCGATCTTGAACGCGACGTGCTTGAGCTGCGTGTACTCCTCCATCGAGTAGATGGACATGTCCTTGCCGTAGCCGGACTGCTTGTAGCCGCCGTGCGGCAGCTCGGACGAGATGGGGAGGAGGTGGTCGTTCACCCAGACCGCTCCGAACTGCAGCTTGCGCGCGGCGTTCATCGCACGGCCGACGTCCCGCGTCCAGACCGAGGCCGCGAGCCCGTACTTCACGTCGTTCGCCCAGCGGATCGCCTCGTCGTCGTCCGCGAACTTCTGCACCGTCACGACGGGGCCGAAGACCTCGCGCTGGACGATCTCGTCGTCCTGCTTCACGTCGGTCACGACCGTCGGCTGGACCCAGTACCCGCCGTTGCTCGACCCGGTGCCTCCGCCGGTGAGGATGGTCGCGCCCTTCGCGCGCTCGAGGAAGCCGAGGATCCGCTCCTGCTGATCCTGTGAGATGACCGAGCCCATCTCGGTCTCGTCCGAGAGCGGGTCGCCGACCTTGAGCGACTCGATCTGGGGCACGAGCTCCTCGAGCAGGCTGTCGTAGATCTTCGGGCCGGCGATGACGCGCGAGCCGGCGGTGCAGTCCTGGCCGGAGTTCCAGTAGCCGGCGAGCCGGATTCCCTCCGCGACCGCCTTCGGGTCGGCGTCGTCGAAGATCACCATCGGCGCCTTGCCGCCGAGCTCGAGGTGGACGCGCTTGACCGTGTCCGCGGCGGTGCGGGCAATCGTCTTGCCGGTCTCGACGTCCCCGGTGAGCGAGACCATCCCGATCGCCGGATGCTCGACGAGCCGCTGCCCCACCGGGACGCCGTCGCCGGTCACGACCTGCAGCACGCCTGGCGGGATGACGTCCTGCGCGAGCTGGACGAAGCGGAGAAGAGAGAGCGGCGTCTGCTCGGACGGCTTGAGGATCTGGAGGTTGCCGGCGGCGAGCGCCGGCCCCATCTTCCAGACCGCCATCATCAGCGGGTAGTTCCAGGGGCAGATGCCGCCGACGATCCCGATCGGCTCGCGCCGGATGATGGACGTGTAGCCCTCGATGTACTCGCCCGCCGACTTGCCCTCGAGGTTGCGGGCCGCGCCCGCGAAGAAGCGGAGGTTGTCGGCCGAGAACGGCATCTCGTCGCGCGAGGCCATCAGCGGCTTGCCGACGTTCGCCGACTCGAGCTGGGAGAGCTCCTCGGCGTGCTCCTCCATCACGTCGGCGAGCTTGTGCAGGAGCTCGGAGCGCTCCTTCGGAGTCTTCTCGAGCCACTCCGGCGCCGCGGCCTGGGCCGCCTCGACCGCGCGGTCGACGTCCTCGGCCCCGCAGCGTGGAACTTCGGCGATCGTCTCGCCGGTGGCAGGCGCGATCACCTCCATCGTCTCGCCGGAGGCCGCGTCGGCGAACTCGCCGCCGATGAGGATCTTGTACTGGGTTGCGGTGGTGCTCATGGTTCCCTCCCTTGCTTAGACCGCGGGTATCTCGGCGGTCTCGACCGCCTCGGTCACCTGCGCCGCGCCACGGCGGATGACGCCAGTGTCGCGCATGACGCGCTGGGCGAGCGCGACGGGGATCACCGTGACAACTATGACGAAGAACGCTACGACGTTGATGACCGGCAACTGCTGCCCCTGGCGGATGTTGTCGAGGATCCAGAGTGGAAGCGTGTGCTGTGCGCCCGCCGTGAAGGTCGTCACGATGACTTCGTCGAAGGAAAGGGCGAACGCGAGCAGGCCGCCCGCGACGAGCGCCGTCGAAAGTACGGGCCAGAGAACGAGGCGGAACGTTTGCCACCCATCCGCGCCGAGATCCTGTGACGCCTCGATCAGCGAGCCCGACGACCGGCGCAGGCGTGCAACGACGTTGTTGTAGACGACGACCACGCAGAAGGTCGCGTGGCCGATCACGATCGTCCAGATCGACGCCTGGATCCCGGCGAAGTTGAAGAACGAGACCAGCGCCATCGCCGTGATGATTCCCGGCAGCGCGAGCGGCAGGACGAGCAGGAACGAGACCGCCTCGCGCCCGAAGAAGCGGTAGCGGGCCACCGCGGCCGCGGCCATCGTCCCGAGCACGAGCGCGATGACCGCGCTGATGGCGCCGACCTTCACCGACAGCTCGAAGGCGCTCCGCACGTCGGCGTCGTGCCAGGCGACGCTGAACCAGTGCGTCGTCCAGCTCGTGATCGGCCAGCCCTGGATCGTCGAGCCGTTGAAGGCGTAGAGGGCGATGATCCCGAGCGGGATCCAGAGGAAGGCGATCACGAGTACAGACCAGATCGCCAGCGAGATGCTGGTTCCGCGGCCGGTCACAGGGCCTCGAACGCTCCCAGCCGTCGGGCGATCAGCAGGTAGGCGCCCATGATCGCCATCGGAATCACGGCGAAGGCGGCGGCGAACGGGAGGTTCGTCGCGAAGTTCTGGTAGACGACGGTTCCGATCATGTCCGAGTTCGTGCCGCCGACGAGCGCGGGCGTGATGTAGTCGCCGAGCGTCAGTGCGAAGGTGAAGATCGAGCCTGCGACGATGCCCGGCAGTACCAGCGGCAGGATCACGGAGCGGAAGGTTCGCCAGCCGCGGGCGCCGAGGTCGGCGGAAGCCTCGAGGTACGAGTCCGGGATCCGCTCGAGTGCCGCGTAGACGGGCAGCACCATGAACGGCAGCCAGACGTACGTGTAGAC
>JBKPLL010000085.1:0-12694 GCA_046731605.1 Actinomycetota bacterium
ACCGTCCAGACCGACATCCTCAAGGAGTACATCGCGCAGAAGGAGTGGATCTTCCCGCCCGAGCCCTCCATGCGGCTCGTGGTGGACATGGTCGAGTGGTGCGCGCAGCACATGCCGCTCATGCACCCGGTCTCGATCTCCGGCTACCACATCCGCGAGGCCGGCTCGAACGCGGCGCAGGAGCTCGCGTTCACCCTCTCCAACGGATTCGCCCTCGTGGAGGCGTGCATCGAGCGCGGGCTCGACGTCGACTCCTTCGCGCCGCGACTCTCGTTCTTCTTCAACGCGCATCTCGATTTCTTCGAGGAGATCGCGAAATACCGGGCGGCACGCCGGATCTGGGCGCGGCAGATGCGGGAGAAGTACGGCGCGCAGGATCCGCGCTCCTGGTTGATGCGGTTCCACACCCAGACCGCCGGCGTCTCGCTGACGGCGCAGCAGCCCGAGGTGAACCTCATCCGCACGGCGATCGAGGCTCTGGCGGCGGTGCTCGGCGGGACGCAGTCGCTGCACACGAACTCCTTCGACGAGGCGCTCGCGCTGCCGACCGAGCACGCGGTGCGGCTCGCCTTGCGGACGCAGCAGGTGATCGCGCACGAGACGGGCGTCGTGAACACGATCGACCCGCTCGGCGGCTCGTACTACCTCGAGCAGTTGACGAACGAGCTCGAGCGGCAGGCGTACGACTACTTCGAGCGCATCGAGGAGCTCGGCGGCGTGGTTCCGGCGATCGAGCAGAACTTCCAGCAGCGCGAGATCGCCGAGGCGAGCTTCCGTTACCAGTCCGAGGTCGAGCGCGGCGAGCGGGTGGTCGTCGGCGTCAACCGCTACGAGCAGGAGGACGAGCAGCCGATCGAGATTCTCCGCATCGACCCGGCCCTCGAGCGGAAGCAGATCGAGCGGGTGCAGGCGGTGCGGGAGCGGCGCGACTCGGCAGCGGCCGAGGCCGCGCTCGCGCGCCTGAAGAAGGACGCTGCGCGCGACGACCGCAACCTGATGGAGCCGATCATGGCCGCCTCGCGCGCGTACGTGACGATGGGCGAGATGTGCGACGCGCTCCGCGAGGTCTGGGGTACCTGGCGCGAGACGCCCGTGTTCTAGCGGCGCCGGTACACGCCTGACTCCCGCTCGAGCAGCCCCTCGTCGACGAGATACCGCCGCAGTGCGGCCGTGTCGTCGTGGAGCTCGCCGAGGAGCGCGTTCACGTCCCGTTCGTCGTAGTCACGGCCTTCCTCGAACCGGCGCGCGACGTAGCCGAGCACGACGCGCTTCTGCTGGTACCTGGCCGGCAAGCGCACGAGGCGGCCGTCGACGACGAAGTTCCGCAGCACGCGCTGCTCCTCGTCGGTCGCGTCGCTCGCTCCGCGTTGCCGCTCCGGACGGGCACGAGCAGCCGTTTCCAGCGCTGCCGTCGAGATCCGCAACCCGTCGCGCTGCTCGATCACGCCCGTCTGGACGAGTCTCGGGAGGACGTTCTGCACCGTCGTCTCGTCGACCCCTGCAGCGCGGGCAGCATCCCCGACGGTGCGCGCACCCAGCGCGACCGCGGCGAAGACGCGGAGCCGATCGTCGTCGGCGAGCAGCCCGGCGAGTGTGGCGGGAGCGACCATCGTCGGTTCCTATACTGCCCGCCGTGCCGGGGAAAATTCGAGTCGTCGTCGCGAAGCCGGGCCTCGACGGGCACGACCGCGGCGCCAAGATCATCGCCCGCGCGCTCCGCGACGCCGGCATGGAGGTCATCTACACCGGCCTCCACCAGACGCCCGAGCAGATAGTGGAGACCGCGATCCAGGAGGATGCCGACGCCGTCGGCATCTCGATCCTCTCCGGCGCGCACATGACCCTCGTGCCGCGCATCCTCGAGCTCCTGCGCGAGAACGGCGTCGAGGACGTGGTCGTGGTGGTCGGGGGGACGATCCCGGATGACGATGCCGACGAGCTGCGCAAGCTCGGGGTCGCGGGCGTCTTCGGCCCGGGCGCGCCCACGAGCGAGATCGTCGACTTCATTCGCGGTGCGGTGCCCGCTTGAGCGTCGTGGTCGACCGCCAGGACGCGGTCGCCGTCGTCACGATCGACCGGCAGGAGGCGCTCAACGCGCTGAATGTCGAGACGCTGACCGAGCTCCGCGACCGGCTGCGCGAGCTCGCCGAGGACGATTCGGCGCGTGTCGTCGTCCTCACGGGCGCCGGCAGGCGCGCCTTCGTCGCGGGCGCGGACATCAAGTACATGGGAAGCCTCGAGCCGGCGGAGGCGAAGGAGTGGGGAGCGCTCGGCCACGAGGCGGCCCGCCTGCTCGAGGAGATGCCGAAGCCGACCATCGCCGCGATCAACGGCTTCGCGCTCGGCGGCGGCTGCGAGCTCGCGCTCGGCTGCGACCTGCGTTATGCGTCGAGCAACACACGCCTCGGCCAGCCCGAGATCGACCTCGGCATCGTCCCCGGCTGGGGCGGCACGCAGCGGCTCGCCCGCGTCTGCGGTCTGGGGGTCGCCAAGGAGCTCGTCCTCACCGGCCGCCAGGTCGACGCGGAGGAGGCGCTCCGCCTCGGGCTCGTGAACGCGGTCGCCGATCCGGTGCTCGAGCACGCGCTCGAGGTCGCCGGAAAGCTCGCGGCGAAGAGCCCGGTGGCGCTGCGTGTGGCGAAGCGCCTGCTCAATCTCTCGCCCGGCGCGCTCGAGCGGGAGGCCGCGGAGTTCGGCGACCTGTTCGCGAGCGAGGACGCGAAAGAGGGCCTCACCGCCTTCGCCGAGAAGCGGCCGCCGCGCTTCGTCGGCAGGTAAAGCGTTCGTCACCCGGGAGGATTCGCGGCGGGGGGCGCGTAGTCCGGGACCCCATGCGCACCCGCGTCCTCCTAGCCGGAGCCGTCGTCGCCGTCGCAGTGGCCGCGATTCCGGCGTCGCTCGCCTCCGATGGTCGCAACCCTCAGACCGCGGGGTTGCAGGTCGCGCTGCGCGCTCAGGGCCTCTACCGGGGCCCGATCGACGCCATCTCGGGGCCGGGCACCGTCGAGGCAGTCCGGTCCTTCCAACGGGTCGAGGGGCTGCCCGTCACCGGGCTCGCCGACGCGCGCACGCGTGCTGCGCTCGGGCCGCTCGGCCGTCCCCTCTTCGGCGCACGGACGCTGAAGCGCGGCGCGTTCGGCTGGGACGTCGCAGTGCTCCAGTTCCTGCTCGTGCGTCAGGGGATCAGCGTCCCCGTCAACGCGTACTTCGACGCCCCGACCTCGCACGGTGTGCGCGTCATGCAGCAGCGCCTCCACCTGCGCGCGGACGGTGTCGTCGGGCCGCACACGCTCAGAGGACTCGTCGACCGGGAGCCGGTCCCGCTCGCGCAGGGCGTCGCCGTCGCCGCCCGCCCCAAGGCTCACCCGCACCGCAGTCACCACCGGCGGACGGCGGTCCTCGTGGTGCGGGCGGGCGAGTCGCTCTCGTCGATCGCCCGGCGCTTCCACACCACGGTGCCGAGGCTCGCGCGGCTCAACCACCTCGACCCGAGCCACGTCCTCCTGATCGGGACGCACCTCAAGGTCCCGCACGGGCGGCACGTGCGGCACGCGCGGCACGCCGGGACGGCGCAGCACGTCGCCTACCGCACGCAGAGCGTCGCGTCGGTTCGCGCCCTCCTCGATCACTGGGCGCTGCACTACGGGGTCAACGTCCATCTCGTACGCGCGCTCGCCTGGATGGAGTCCGGCTACAACAACGCGCTCGTCTCGTCGGTAGGGGCGCGCGGGATCATGCAGCTGCTGCCGAGCACCTTCCGCTTCGCCGAGAGCGTCCTGATCGGCCATCGCGTACGCCACAACGCGAACGGCAACGTCCGCGCGGGCGTCGCGTACATCGCGCACCTCCTGCGCGACTTCCACGGCGACAGGCGGCTCGCGCTCGCCGGCTGGTACCAGGGCGAGCGCGCCGTCCGGAAGCACGGCGTATACAAGGTGAGCAAGCCGTTCGTGAAGGCCGTGCTCGCGCTCGCCAAGCGCATGTGAATCAACGCGCTCGGCGGCGCCACTAGAGTCCCGCCGGGATGAGGATCGCCGTCTGCGTCAAGCACGTCCCCGAGGGCCCGAGTCGGCTCGACCCCTCGTCGAAGCGCCTCGACCGCTCCGGTGAGGGCGCGCTCAACCACTTCGACGCCAATGCGGTCGAGGAGGCGCTGCGGGTGAAGGGCGACTCCGACACCGAGGTTGTGGCCGTCTCGCTCGGGCCCCAGAAGGCGCTCGACTCGCTGCGCAAGGCCCTCGCGATGGGCGCCGACCGAGCAGTGCTCGTCTCCGACGACGCCGCGGCGGGCTCCGACCTGGTCGCGACGAGCCGGTTGCTCGCGGCGGCGCTCGAGAAGGAGAACGCCGACCTCGTCCTGTTCGGCCAGCAGGCGTCCGACGCCGACGGCGCCGTCCTCTGGGCAGCAGTCGCCGAGCGGCTCGGCCGGCCGGTCGTCTCGCAGGCGATGGAGCTTTCGGTCGACGGCGGCTCCGTCCGCGTCAAGCGGCAGACCGAGTTCGGCTACGACACCCTCGAGGCTCCGCTCCCGGCGGTCGTCGCCGTGAGCGATGCGATCAACGAGCCGCGGTACCCCTCGCTCAAGGGGATCATGGGCGCGAAGAAGAAGCCGCAGGACGTGCTGTCATTGGCCGAGCTCGGCGTCGACACCGGCGAGGCGGGCGAAGCCGGCTCACGGACGACTGTGCTCGCGCTCGGCGACCCTCCGACTCGCGCCGACGCGCGCAAGATCGAGGACGACGGCAACGCGGCACAGGCGATCGTCGACTTCCTCGCCGAGAAGAGGCTCGTGTGAGCGCGCTCGTCTTCCTCGAGAGCCACGGGGACGAGCTGCAGAAGGGTTCGCTCGGGGTGCTCGCGAAGGCCGCCTCGCTCGGTGACGCCGATGCGGTGATCGCCGGTGAAGGTGCAAAGGCGCTCGCAACCGAGGCCGGGAAGTTCGGCGCCGGGAAGGTCTGGGTCTGCGAGGACGCCGAGGTTGCCCAGCCGCTGCCGCAGCCGCGCGTCGACGTGCTCGCGCACGTGGTGGGGGAGGGCGACTACGACACCGTGCTCTTCGCGAACTCCGTGCTCGCTGCCGACGTCGCCGCCGGCCTTGCGGCGCGCCTCGACGCCGGTCTGAACTGGGATCTCGTCGACCTCGAGCTGAAGGACGGCGAGCTGGTCGGGAAGCGGCCGGCGCTCCAGGACTCCGTCTACGCGGACGTCGGCTGGAACGGTACGCCGCGCCTCGCGCTCTTCCGCGCGGGCTCGTTCGACACGAAGCCCACCGGCGGCGGGGAGCCCGAGGTCGCCGACGTGTCGCCGTCGTACGCGGACCACTCCACGGCCGTCAAGCTCGTCGGCCAGGACGCGGAGGAGTCGAGCGGCCCCTCGATCGAGGACGCCGACGTGATCGTCGCGGGCGGCCGCGGCCTCGGCTCGCCCGACAACTTCACGCTCGCAGAAGAGCTCGCGAAGGTGCTCGGCGGCGCGGTCGGCGCGACCCGCGCGGTCGTCGACGCCGGCTGGTACCCGTACTCGGCGCAGATCGGCCAGACGGGCAAGACGGTCTCGCCGAAGCTCTACGTCGCCCTCGGGATCTCCGGAGCCATCCAGCACAAGGTCGGGATGCAGAGCTCGGGCACGATCGTCGCGATCAACAAGGACGCGAACGCGCCGATCTTCGAGTTCAGCGACCTCGGCGTCGTGGGCGACGTGCACGAGATCGTGCCCAGGCTCACCGAGCTCGTGCGCACCCGGCGCAGCTGATGGCGAGGCCGAGTAACTTTCCGCCGCCGTTCTCGGTGCGCGACTACGTCGCGGAGCCCACCGACCCGGAGGACGAGCGGATCGAAGTCGGCGTGCTCGTCGTCGGAGCCGGCCCCGCGGGCCTCGCATGCGCGATCCGGCTGGGACAGCTGCTCGAGGAGCACCCGGAGGTGGCCGAGCGGCTCGGGGAGGTCCCGGTCGCGGTGCTCGAGAAGGGCAAGCAGGCCGGCTCGCACCTTCTCTCCGGCGCCGTCGTCGACCCCCGCGCCCTCCGCCGCCTCTTCGGCGAAGGGTTCCGCATGGAGGACCTTCCGTCGTACGGCCCGGTTCCCGGCGAGTCCGTCTACGTCCTGACGCGCCGCGCCGCGCTTCCGATCCCGCCGCCGCCGCCGATGCGGAACCATGGCAACTGGATCTTCTCGCTCTCGCAGCTCGGCCGCTTCCTTGCCGAGCGCGCGGAGGGCGCGGGCGCGATGATCCTCTCCGAGACGGCGGCCGAGAAGCTGCTCGTCTCGCACGGGCGCGTGCTGGGCGTCCGGACGGGCGACAAGGGACGCAACCGCGAGGGCGGTCAGCTCGGCAACTTCGAGGCCGGCTCCGACCTCGTGGCCAAGGTCACGGTGCTCGCGGAGGGGACCCAGGGCCACCTCACGGGCGTCGCGCTCGACCGGTTCGGCCTGCGCGGTGACGAGCCGCAGGTGTGGGAGCTTGCGGTGAAGGAGGTCTGGAAGGTCGCAAAGCCGCTCGACCGCGTCATCCACACGATGGGCTGGCCGCTGCGCACGAGCAAGCGGTACCGCGAGTTCGGCGGCTCGTTCGTCTACCCGATGGGCGACGACATGGTCACGATCGGCCTCGTCGTCGGGCTCGACTACCGCGACGCGGCGCTCTCGGTGCACGACCTCCTGCAGGAGCTGAAGACGCACCCGAAGATCCGGAAGATCCTGGCAGGCGGCGAGCGGGTCGAGTGGGGCGCCAAGACGATTCCGAGCGGCGGCTTCCATTCCCTGCCGCGAGAGCTGCACGCGCCGGGTCTGCTGCTCTGCGGCGACGGCGTCGGGATGGTCAACGTCCCACGGCTCAAGGGTGTCCACTACGCGATCGAGTCGGGACGCCTCGCCGCCGAGGCCGCGTTCCGCGCGCTGCAGCGCGGCGAGACGCCTGCCAGCTCGCTCTCGTCCTACGACGACGCGGTTCGCGACAGCTTCATCTGGAGCGACCTGTACGAGGTGCGGAACATGCGCCAGGTCTTCGGGCGCGGATTCTTCGTCGGCGGCGCGCTCGCAAGCGCGATGACGATGTCGAAGGGCAGGGTCGAGCTCGGGAAGATGCGGGCGGAGCCGGACGCCGATCAGCCGCTCCTCGTCACCGACCGCGCGGCGCGCTACCCGAAGCCGGACGGAACGCTCACCTTCGACAAGCTCTCCTCGGTCTTCGCGTCGGGCAACAAGACGCGCGACGACCAGCCGAACCACATCCGGATCGAGCGGCGCGTCCCGCGCGAGGTCGCGCAGCTCTGGGAGCACATGTGCCCGGCGCAGGTCTACGAGATCGGGCGGGAGGACGAGGACGGCACCGTGATGGTCGACCTCGCGCCCTCCAACTGCGTCCAGTGCGGGGCGATCACTGCCAAAGGCGGCCGGCTCACGCCGCCCGAGGGCGGATCCGGGCCCGAGTACAGCGACACCTGATTTACCGCAGATTTACCCCGAATCGCCGCCTCGGGCCCGACAATGCGTCCATGTTCAGCAGGCGCTTCGCCCTTCTCGCCGGCGTGCTCGTGACGCTCAACCTCGTGCTCTGGTTCGCGGCGCCCGGCCTCGCGCTTCGCAAGGGCCTCGTCAACGAGCTCTTCGGCTCGAAGCTGATCCGGGGCGAGGCGATCTACAAGTTTCCGGTCTGCGGGGGAACGGACTGCCACTTCGACCGTGGAGTGATCACCGACGTCACCCCGACGCAGCTCACCCTCCGCGAGGCCGACGGCCGCATCCAGCCGATCCCGATCTCCGACTCCACCAAGGTCATCAAGTTCGGCCGCCACATCTCGATCAACCGGCTGGCGCGCCGCTGGCGCGTGTTCGTGACCTGGCCCACGGCCGGCCCCGCCCAGTCGGTCGACGTCGAGAAGGTCCCGCGGCGGCGCGGCTAGGAGCGGAATCGGTGTTCCCGTCCGCCGCCGCCACCCCTATCCTGGATCCGTGACCGCCAAGGCAACGGGTGGGGCGCTCCTCCTCGTGGAGGACGACGACTCGATCGGCAAGCTCGTCAAGCAGTACCTCGAGCAGCAGGACGGGTGGCGCGTCCTCTGGCGCCGGACCGGGGAGGAGGCGATCGCCGAGCTGCGCGGGCAGCCGGTGCGCGTCGTCGTGCTCGACATCGGGCTTCCCGGCATGGACGGCTTCGAGGTCTGCCGTCGTATTCGCGCCGACTCGAAGGTGCCGATCGTGATGCTCACCGCCCGAGACGAGGAGCCCGACCGCGTGGCCGGTCTCGAGCTCGGCGCGGACGACTACGTCTCGAAGCCGTTCTCGCCGCGTGAGCTGTCAGCCCGGATCAAGGCGATCCTCCGACGCTCCGAGCGCCGAAACGAGGACGAGGTGCTCGCAGCCCGCGACGTCATCCTGCGGCGTGATTCCCACGAGGTCACCGTCGCCGGCGCGCAGGTCGAGCTGACGAGCAAGGAATTCGACCTCCTCGCCTGCTTCCTCGAGCATCCCGGCATCGTCCTCTCCCGCGAGCGCCTGCTCGATCTCGTCTGGGGCATGACGTATCCGGGCGGGACGCGCACCGTCGACGTCCACGTCGCGCAGCTTCGACGCAAGCTCGGAGACCCCGAGGGAATCCGCACGGTGCGAGGCGCCGGCTACAAGCTCGTGCCGGCCTGAGATGCGCGGCAGCCGTCTCCGTTCGCAGCTCTTCCGGGCGATCGGGGTGGTCGTCCTCATCTGCGTGGCGCTGACGATCGGGCTCGGAATCCTTCTCACACGCCGCGCCGTCGAGCACGCAACCCTCGAGGACCTGGGGCAGCAGGCCGACGTCATCGCCGCGGCGCAGTCGTCGGGGGTCTCGTCGCTCGTGCCGGCGCGAATCAAGGAGCGGCTCTCCGCGGAGAACGAGAAGGTGCTCTACGACCCGCGCGACCTCCCGGAGTGGGCACGAAAGCGGCTGGCCGACAAGCAGCCCGCGCAGGGAACGCTCAGCTACGGCGTGCCTTCTGCTCGCTACTACTTCGCTGCGCGACCTGCGAACCCCGGCACGCTCATCCTCCTGCGGCCGCGGAGCGCGACGCAGTCGCTCCTGTCGCCGTACGTCTGGGGGCTGCTCATCGCTGCTGCGGCCGGAGGGCTTTTGGCCGCACTTGCTGCGTTCCTTCTCGCGCGCCGTATCTCGCGGCCGGTCGACCGGATCGCCGCCGCCGCGCGCACGCTCGCGCGAGGCACGCAGCCGGAGCCCGTCCCCGTGGAGGGAGCGACCGAGATCGCGACGCTGGCAGGTGCCTTCAACGACCTCGCTGCACAGCTCCAGAAGGCTCAGGAGGCGGAGCGGAACTTCCTCCTCTCGGTCAGCCACGAGCTGAAGACGCCGCTCACGGCGATCCGCGGCTACGCCGAGGCGGTCGAGGACGGCGCTGTCGATCCGCGTGAAGCCGCAGCAACGGTCGCTGCCGAGGCGCGGCGGCTCGAGCGGCTCGTCCGCGACCTCCTCGATCTGGCGCGGATGAACCGGACCGACTTCAGCGTGCACAACACCGAGATCGACCTCGGCGAGGTGGCCGACGACGCGGTTCGCCGCTACGAGCAGCAGGCCGAGAGCTTCGGCGTCGAGCTGCACGCGATCGCGGACGGCCCTGCGCCGGCGATCGCCGACGCCGACCGAGTCCTCCAGATCGTCTCGAACCTCGTCGAGAACGCGCTGCGCCTGACGCCGCCGGGCGGCGAGGTGCGCGTGGTCGCGGAGCCGGGCGTCCTGCGCGTCGAGGACACCGGACCCGGGCTCGCCGAGGCGGACACCGAGCACGCATTCGAGCGCTTCTACCTCCACGAGCGGTACGGACTGGAGCGCAAGGTCGGCACCGGCCTCGGCCTCGCGATCGTGAAGGAGCTGACGCTGGCGATGGGCGGCGACGTCGGCGTCGAGAGCCGCCCCGGCACGCTCACCGTCTTCACCGTTCGCCTCCGCGTCCCGAAGGTCGCTGCGCGCGAAACACTGCCTGCGTGAGGGTTTCTCGAGAGGACGTCGAGCGGGCACGCACCGTTCTCGCAGGACGGATCCACCGCACGCCCACCGTCGGCTCCATCGACCTCCGGGTTTCGCTCAAGGCGGAGCTGCTCCAGAAGACGGGCTCGTTCAAGGCGCGCGGCGCGCTGAATCGGCTTGCCGCGCTCACGCCCGAGGAGCGGGAGCGGGGCGTCGTCACGTGGTCGGCGGGTAATCACGCGCAGGCCGTCGCCTGGGCGGCTGCCGAGGAGGGCGTCGACTGCCTCGTGCAGATGTGGGAGGGCGTGAACGCGGTGAAGGTCGAGGCCACGCGCGCCCATGGCGCGACCGTCGATCTCTCCCCGCCGGATCCCGCAGCCGCGTACGACCGCGTGCTGGAGATCGTCGAGGGGCAGGGACGCGTCTTCGTCCACCCGCACTCGGATCCGTACGTCGTCGCCGGTCACGGCACGCTCGCGCTCGAGCTGATCGAGGACGTGCCGGATCTCGACACGGTGGTCGTCGGTACCGGCGGCGGCGGCTTGATCTCAGGCATCGTCACGGCGCTCGACGGACGGGCCCACGTGGTCGGCGTCGCGCCCGAGCGCGCGCAGGCGTTTCCCGCCGGTTTGGCGGCCGGACGCAGCGTCCGCGTCGAGACCGACACGATCGCCGACGGGCTCGCGCCGCCGTTCGCCGGCGAGCTCCCGCTCGAGATCTGCCGTGGCCAGGTCGACACCGTCCTCGTGACCGAGGAGGAGATCGCGGAAGGCATGCGTTTCCTCTACGGACGGGCGAAGCTGGCCTGCGAGCCGGCAGGCGCGGCGGCGGCCGGAGCGGTGCTCGCGGGCAAGGTCGAGGCGGGCCGCGGAGTGGTCGTGATCGTCTCGGGCGGCAACGTGGAACCGCAACAGGCCGCTGCTATCTTGAGAGGGCAATGAAAGCCGGCATCCATCCCGAGTACGTCCTCTCCACGGTGACGTGCTCCTGCGGAAACACGTTCCAGACCCGCTCGACGAAGGCCGAGCTGCACGTCGAGATCTGCTCGCAGTGCCATCCGTTCTACACGGGCAAGCAAAAGCTCATGGACACGGGCGGCCGCGTCGAGCGCTTCCAGCGCCGCCTGGAGCGCGCCGGTCAAGCGCGCCGCGGCTAGCGCCGAAGAGACACCATGGCAAACGTCGGCGGACAGGCGGTCCTCGAGGGCGTGATGATGCGCGGCCCCGGCAACTGGGCCGTCGCCGTGCGCAAGCCCTCCGGCGAGATCGCCCAGGTCTCCCGCCCGATCGACTCGGCGATGGCGCGCCATCGCTTCTTCCGGCTGCCTATCGTGCGCGGCGTGATGGCGCTCGGCGAGTCGCTTGCAATCGGCTTCCGTGCCCTCGCGATCTCGGCGAACTACGCGTCGCAGGAGGAGAACGAGGACGGCGAGGTCGAGACCGAGCTCTCTCGCGGCGCGCTCATCTTCGCCTTCGCGATCGCGATCGGCTTCGCGGTGATGGTGTTCAAGGTCGGGCCGGCGCTGATCACCGACCAGCTTCCGGTGCACAGCGGCGGCTGGTTCGTGATCGTCGAGGGCCTGATCCGAGTGACGATGTTCATCGCCTACCTCGCGCTGATCTCGTTGCTGCCCGACCTGCGCCGCGTCTTCCAGTACCACGCCGCCGAGCACAAGGCGATCAACGCCTACGAGGCCGGGGAGCCGCTCGAGCCGGTGGTCGTGCAGCGCTACTCGCTCATCCACCCGCGCTGCGGGACGGCGTTCCTGCTCTGGGTGATGGTGATCGCGGTCTTCGTGTTCGCCTTCTTCGGGCGACCCGCCTGGTACTGGCTGATCGCGACGCGGATCCTGCTCCTGCCGCTGATCGCCGGGATCGCGTACGAGCTGATCCGCTTCGCGGGCAAGCACCAGAAGAATCGGGTGCTGATGACGCTGCTCGCCCCGGGGCTGTGGCTGCAGCGGCTGACGACCCGTGAGCCGTCGCTCGACCAGCTCGAGGTCTCCATTCGCGCCCTGCGCGAGGTGCTCCACCTCGAAGGCGCGGGCACGCCCGAGGCCCAGCGTGTCGAAGTGATGGCCTAGACGGGCGCGATCCGACCGCTCGAGACGTCGTAGACGAACCCCGTCGCGCCGAACGAGTCCGGGAGCAGCGGATGGCTGCGGATCGTCTCGACGCTTCGGCGGATGCGCTCCGCGAGGTCCGAGAACGGCTGGAAGTCGATGGCCTCCGATTCCGGCCCGAGCTGCTCGTGCAGGTCGGCGTTCGTGAAGTTGAGCATCCCGCAGTCGGTGTGTCCGATCACGATCGACTCCTGTGTCCCGAGCAAGTGATGGGAGATGACGAGGGATCGGATCGTCTCGCCGTTGACGAGGCCGCCCGCGTTGCGGATCACGTGCGCGTCGCCTTCCTCGAGTCCGAGGAAGCGTGCCGGGTCGAGGCGCGCATCCATGCAGGTGACGACGGCGAACTTGCGGCCCGGCGGCACGGGCAAGCCGCCTTTCGCGAACCCGGATGCGTAGCGCTCGTTGGCTTGGGCGACCTCGTCGACGACAGACATCCTGCGAACCTCCCCGGGCTTGATGCTTTACAAACTGAAGTGACAAGCTATCCAGGCTGAACCGGGCCGGGCAAGGGTTACGCTGCCCCCGCGATGGCGGCGGACTTCGACAACCTGGTGCTCGATCTCGAGCGCTCGTACGAGGAGCTCCAGACACGGATGGCCGATCCGGCCGTCTACAACGACC
>JBKPLL010000086.1:0-25454 GCA_046731605.1 Actinomycetota bacterium
GTGGTGGTCGGCGCCGAGCACGTAGATCGCCCGGTCGAACCCGCGCTCGAGCTTGTCCACGAGGTAGGCGACGTCCGCCGCGCGGTAGGTCGGTGTGCGGTCGCCCGAGCGGAGGAGGACGCGATCCTCGTCGTCGCCGTACGCGGACGATCGAGCCCAGAGCGCACCGTCCTTCTCATAGGTGTCGAGCCGCGGCAGCAGCTCGGGCAGGCGCTGCTCGAGCTCGCTCTGCCGGCGGTAGCTGTCGAAGTGGATGCGGAACCGGTCGAGCGACGCCTCGATCTCCTTCAGCATCAGCGGGACCGGGTCGCCTTTCAGAGCGGCGAGGTCGTCGATGTACGCGCCCCGGTAGCCGTCCTCGGGCGGCTCCTCCCCGCGCCGCACGGCCTGTACGGAGTCGCGGAACCGCTCCATCTGCGCACCGGAGTCGTTGTAGTAGTACTCGCGCTCGACCTCGCGCCCGGTCAGCGCGAAGAGGCGCGCGACGGCATCGCCGTAGGCGCCGTTCCGCGCGGACGCCACCGTGAGCGGCCCCGTCGGGTTCGCGGAGACCATCTCGACCTGGACGCGCTCTCGTGGCTCGGGACCGGCGTCCAGGCGTCTGGGCCCCCCGGAGGCGGCGATCATCGCGCCGACCGCGCCGGCGAACCATTCGTCGCGGAGGAAGAGGTTGACGAACCCCGGGCCGGCGACCTCGGCACGCTCGACGACATCGACTCCGGCGGCCGCGTCCGCGATCTCGGCCGCGATCTCCCGTGGCGCGCGCCGCCGCGCCCCGGCGAGCTGGAGCGCCGCGTTCGTCGCGTAGTCGCCGTGCTCCGCCTCTGCGGGGCGCTCGAGCTCGAGCTCCGCTCCCGTCGCCTCGGCGAGCGACGCCGCGAGCTCCTTGACGGGATCAGCCTGCAACGTTCTCGCCGGTTGCGAACAGGTCCTCGAGCGCCCGGATCTCGTCCGGCGAACCCACGCCGATCAGCACGTCGCCGATCTCGATCGCGGAGTCCGGTTCCGGCGTCGTGTCGAAGCTGCCGTCCGACTTCCGCAGCGCGATCACGATCGCCCCCGTCTCGTGCCGGATGCGGAGCTCGCGGATCGTCCGTCCCGCTGCCGCGCACGTCTGGCGAACCTCGATCTCGGCGAGCTGGAGATCCGGGCCGGTCGCCGTCGTCACCACGTCGAGGAACGCGGTCACCTGGGGCTTGAGCACGAGATTCGCCATCACCTGTCCCGCCGTCGTATACGGGAGCACCACCCGGTCGGCACCCGCGAGGGTCAGCTTCTTCTCGGCGTCGGCCCCGGACGCCCGCGCGACGATCGTCAGGTTGGGACGCGCCGAGCGGGCCGAGAGCACCACGTAGAGATTGTCCGCGTCGTCGTCGGAGGCAGCCACGAGCCCCTGCGCGCGCTCGAGGCCCGCCTTGCGCAGGTTCTCGTCGTGCGTCGCGTCGCCCTCGACGAGGAGCACCCGATCCTCCCGGGCCGCGGCGACCGCGTCCTCGTGGAAGTCGAGCACGACGAACGGCACGTCCGAGGCCCGGAACTCCTCGGCGACGCGTTGCCCCACGCGCCCGTAGCCGCAGATGATGAAGTGGTCGTGCAGGTGCTCGATCGTCCGCTCCCTCCGGCGCTCGGCCAGCGCGCCCGTGACGACGCCGCCGGCGATCGACTCGAAGATAACCGCACCCGCGTAGGCAATGAGCGTCACGCCTGCGATGACGAGGACGAGCGAGACGATCCGCGCGCTGTCGTTGCTCGGAACCGAGTCGAGCCCGGTGAGCGTGACGGTCACGGCCGAGCGATAGAGCGACTGGAACCACGGCTCGTGCAGCGTCTGCCGGAAGGCGATCGTCCCGGCGACCAGCGTGAGCGCGACCGCGACGAGCAGTCGCGCAGCCTGACGGGGACGGACATTCGGATCCATGCTCCTAGTATGTGGCCATGGAAGAAGACGAGCTCGGCCCACCCGGCCCGGATTCCGACGAGCGGCGGCTCAACATCCAGATGCCCGCCGAACTCGTGGGCGGCACGTACGCGAACTTCGCGAACGTCAGCTTCTCGCCGTACGAGTTCACGCTGACCTTCGCCCGCATCGAGCACGAGGTCGAGGAGGGCGACGTGCCCGGAGCGGTGGTCGCCAGGGTCAACGCCTCGCCGCGGTTCATCCCCGAGCTGATCGCGGCGTTGCAGGACTCGTACTCGAAGTACGTGACGCGCGAAGGCATCCGGAACCTGCCCGAGGCGCCCGGCCATTCGGACGACGCCTCGGAAGCGAGCTGACGCTCTCCCTCGTCCCGTCGTACGCGGTGCTCTGCGCCGCGCAGGCCGCGACGGTCGCGGCGCCCGCGCGCCAGGCGCGCACACGAGGACGGAACTGGGCGTGGGTCGCGGTGCCCGCGGCGCTGCTGGGGGCCGGCGTCTTGATCATCAACACCGTGCCGCAGGGGCCTCAATGGCTGGCACGCCTTGCAACCTTCGGCACGCCGGCTCTCGCCGCGACCTATGGATTCTTCCGCGGCAGCCCGCGCTGGTGGCTGTGGCCGCCGGCCGCGGTCGGGCTCTGGTTCGCGGCATGGCTCGCGGACGGGCTCGTGCAGGACGCTGCAGGAACCGCACTGATTGCGGTCGCGTGCCTCGCAGCCGCGTCGGCCATCGCGATCGCCGCGCCCGCATGGTCCATCCGCGTCGGTCTGGTCGCGCTCGCAGCCCTCGACATCGTGCTCGTCTGGGGAACCCCGAGCGTGGAGAGAGCGACGCAGACGCTCCAGGGAGTCCCGAGCCCCGTCGCAGCGGGCACGCCCCTGCCCAGCCTGCAACAGGCGATCTTCGGCTCGGCGCTCATGGGCTGGCTCGACCTTCTCGCCCCCGCGCTGCTCTGCGTCGTCGTGGCCGGGCAGCGGAAGCTCGGGGCGGCAGCGGTCACCGGAGTCGCCGCGGGTCTCTGGGGCCTCCTGCTCCTCACCACCTCGGAGGTGGCGGCGACGGTGCCGGTTCTCGCCGGGTTAGCGTTCGCCGCTGTCGATGCGCGTCGCAGTCGTCTCCGACATCCACTCGAACCTGCACGCGCTGGAGGCGGTCCTCGCGGCGATCGAGGCGGAGGCGCCTGACGAGCTGTGGTGCCTCGGCGATCTCGTGGGCTACGGCCCGCGACCCAACGAATGCTGCTCGGCGATCGCGGAGCTGGCGGATGTCTGCCTCGCCGGCAACCACGATCTCGCCGTGCGCGGGACGATCGACCTCGAAGAGTTCGGCGGCGAGGCGGCGGTCGCGGCCCGGTGGACGCGGGAGGTGCTCGCGCCCGAGGCGCAAGCGCTCCTCGACCGGCTCGAGCCCGCGGGCTCGGCCCACGGCGTCGCTCTCTACCACGGCTCGGCGCGCGACCCGATCTGGGAGTACGTCCTCAGCGACGAGGGCGCCCTGGCGACGCTCGAGCTCGCCGACTCGCCGCTCGTGCTCGTGGGGCACAGCCACGTCGCGCTCCAGGTCGTGCAGTCCGGCGACGAGCTCACGGGCGGGGTGGCGAAGGGCGGCACCGAGCTCGAGCTCGGCGAAGTGCGGGCGCTCCTCAATCCCGGCTCGGTCGGACAGCCGCGCGACGGCGACCCACGCGCTGCCTACCTCTTGCTTGACCTAGACGCGCGGCACGCGCAGTTCCACCGCGTCGAGTACGACGTGAGGGGCACGCAACGCGAGATGCGGGATGCAGGCCTGCCGGAGATGCTCGCCGGCCGCCTGGAGCTCGGGCTCTAGGCGGCCGGCAGGGCCGGCGGCGCGAGAACCGGGACGGGCGCCAACGCGGCGGGAGCCGCGACCGCGGGAACCTCCCGCTGCTCGAAGACCTCGATCCCCTCGCGGGCGAGCGCGAGCTGAACGTCCTCGCGCGCCTTCCAGATCCGCCACTTGACGGTCGCAAGCGTCACCTCGAGCGAGTCGGCGATCTCCGTATAGGAGAGCCCGACGACGTCGCGCAGGAGCAGCGCCATCTTCAGGTCGACGTTGAGCCGCTCGACCGCGCGCCACACGGCGTCGATCGCCTCGAGCCGCTCGAACGGCGCGTCGACGACCTCGAGCGGCGGGATGTCGTCGAGATCCACCACCGCGCGCGGGCGGCGCTCGGTCGCGCGCAGTTCGTCGAGCACGCGGTTCTTCGTCACCTGGAACAGCCAGGTCGTGAACTTCGAGCGGAGCGAGAAACGCGGCAGGCCCTGGAAGACGCGGAGAAAGACCTCCTGCGTCAAATCCTCGGCGAGCGAGCGGTCGCCGACCATGCGGAGGACGTAGTTGTAGACCGGAATCTGGTAAGCGCGAACGATGATCGAGAAGGCTCGTTCATCGCCCCGCTGCGCCTTCCGCAGTACGCCGTGATCAGGCTGGGGCAGCGACAAGGTGGCGGCAGTATAGACCGATTCTTTACGGGATTTGTTCGAGTTTTTTGCCAGTCATCACAGTTGACCCATCTAGGCCAAGTAGCGAAAGTATCGTGGGAGCCACGTCCCCGAGCTCGCCGTCTCGCAAACGCGCCCCCGGGGCGGTCAGGATCACCGGCACGGGGTTGGTCGTGTGGGCAGTGTGTGGGCTTCCGTCCTCCTGGATGAGCGTCTCGGCGTTGCCGTGATCGGCGATCACGAGCGACACACCGCCGGCGCGCTCGACCGCCTCCACGACCCGTCCCAGGCACTCGTCGGTCGTCTCCACCGCCCGCACGACGGCGGGGATGACACCCGTGTGGCCGACCATGTCCGGGTTCGCGAAGTTGACGACGATGAAGCCGTAGCCGTCCTGCTCGATCGCCTGCACGACGCGTTCCGCGACCTCGGGCGCCGACATCTGCGGCTTGTGGTCGTAGCTCGGCACGTCGCGCGGCGAATCGACGAGGATCCGGTCCTCGCCGGCGAACGGCTCCTCGCGGCCGCCGTCGAGGAAGTAGGTGACGTGCGCGTACTTCTCGGTCTCCGCCGCGTGGAGCTGCCGGACCCCGTGGGCCGCGAGCACTTCCGCCAACGTGTCCTCGACGACATGCTCGGCAAAGGCGACGGGGAAGTCGAGGTCGTCGCGGTATCGCGTCATCGTCGTCAGGTCGACGCCGAGCTCCCCGAGCCTCTCGCAGAGCTGGCGGGCACGGTCGGGGCGGAAGTTGAAGAAGATCGCGGTGTCGCGCTCGGGATCGAGACGCGGCCGGCCGTCGATGACGACGGGTTCGATGAACTCGTCCGTGATCCCGCCGTCGTAGCTCGCCTGCACGGCCGCGACGGGGTCGTTCGCGTGCTCGCCCTCGCCGTACACGATCGCGCGCAAGGCACGGTCGGTGCGGTCCCAGCGCTTGTCGCGGTCCATCGCGTAGTACCGGCCGGCCACCGTGGCGATGCGGTCGACGGGCAGCTCGGCGAGATCGTGCACCGCCGAGTGTGGCGAGACGTCCCGCCCATCGGTAAATGCATGGATCCAGGTCTTCTCCGGCGCGAACGTCAGCAGGGCGCGGAGATGGTCGATGTGCGAGTGGACGCCGCCATGCGAGACGAGCCCCAGCAAATGGACGTTCTCGCCTCGCTCGAAGGCACCGCGCAGCACCTCGTTCTCGAACAGCTCGCCCGACGCGATCGCCCGGCTCACACGGACCAGATCCTGGAAGAGGATGCGGCCCGAGCCGATGGTCAGATGGCCGACCTCCGAGTTCCCCATCTGCCCGTCCGGCAGCCCGACCGCCGCGCCCGACGCGACGAGCTGCGCATGCGGATAGTCGCGCCAAAGCCGGTCGAAGACCGGCGTCTCCGCCAGCTCGACCGCGTTGCCGGGGCCGGGCGGCGCGATCCCCCAGCCGTCGAGGATGACGAGCGCTACGAGGGGATACGGGCCGCCGTCTCGCATATCGCCTTGAAGGAGTCGACCTCGAGCGACGCGCCGCCGACCAGGGCGCCGTCGACGGCCGGCTGCGCGAGCAGCGCTCCGGCGTTGTCCGGCTTGACCGACCCTCCGTAGAGCACAGGCGCGTCGAGGAGCGACTTGATGAAGGAGTGCGCTTCCTGTGCCATCTCCGGCGTGGCCGTCAGTCCGGTCCCGATCGCCCAGACCGGCTCGTAGGCGAGCACGAGGTCGGGATGCGGCTCGAGCACCGAGAGCTGGCGGCGGAGGACGTCCTCCGTCTCCCCCGCCTCGCGCTGCCCCTGCGTCTCGCCGACGCACGCGATCACGCGCAGGCCCGCGTCGAGCGCGGCCCGCGCCCGCTTCGCCACGGTCTCGTCGGTCTCGCCGAAGTACTGCCGCCGCTCGGAGTGGCCCACGAGAGCGCCGACGACGCCGAGCTCGAGCAGCAACGGCGCCGAGATCTCGCCCGTGTACGCGCCCTCCGGCTCCCAGTGCACGTTCTGTGCGTACGTGGTCAGCCCGGCCTCGACGCATTCGCGCAACCGGGTGAACGGCGGGCAGACGACGGCGTCGAGCCCGGCGAGGGCGGCGGGATCCGGCCCGCGGAACATCTTCCAGTTGCCCGCGATCAGCATGGCGTGCGCATCGTACGGGCAGGGCCGAGAGATGCACGGCGAGAGACGCACCCGTCCTGATCGCGCTCGTGGCCAACGCGCTGATCGCAGAGGCCGCACGCGAGCGCGACCGGCGCGCGATCCGTGCGACGGTCGAGGTCCGCGACGAGGTAGAGCGGCTCGTCGACCTGCGCACGATGTACGTCGGCCCGCGCTCGCGCCTGGTTGCGGCATGCATCGATCTCGCCGACGGCGTGGACGGCGACGGCATCGAGCGCATGGCGGAGGAGGTCGACGCCGAGCTGCGACGCGCCGTGCCGGATGTCGGCGACGTCTATCCTCGACCAGACGTGGGGGCGGCGCTACGTGCTCGGGATGGCGGCCACTCCGGGCAGCTCCTTGCCTTCGAGCAGCTCGAGACTCGCGCCGCCGCCGGTCGAGACCCAGGAGACGCGGTCGGCCAGGCCGAGCTCGTTCAGCGCGCGCACCGAGTCTGCGCCGCCGACGACCGAGAACGCGGCGTCGTTCGCCGCCACTGCCTCGGCGACCGCCTTCGTCCCGTCCGCGAAGCGCGGCCACTCGAACACGCCCATCGGCCCGTTCCAGAAGATCGTCCGCGCCGCCTGGAGCTGCTCGGCGAAGCGCGTCCGCGTCTCGGGCCCGATGTCGAGGCCGAGCCAGCCGTCGGGGATCTCGTCGACCGCGCAGAGCCGTGAATCGGCGTCCCGCTCGAACTCGGCCGCGGCCACCACGTCCACCGGCAGCTCCACGTCGAAGTCGAGCGGATTCTCACCGCGCAGCTCCTCGGCCATCTTGCCGCCGATGAGCACGATGTCGGCCCGCCCGCCGAGGTTGCGCAGCACGCCGAGCTTGTCCTCGACCTTCGCGCCGCCGGAGATGAGCACGAACGGTCGCTCGACCTCGCCCAACAGGCGGCCGAGGTGCTCGAGCTCGGCGAGCAGGAGCAGGCCCGCGTAGGCCGGCAGCAGGCGGGCGACGGCCTCCGTCGAGGCGTGCGCGCGATGCGCGGAGCCGAATGCGTCGTTCACGTAGAGGTCGCAGCCCTCGGCGAGCTCGCGCGCGAAGCGCTCGTCGTTGGATGTCTCGCCCGGGTCGAAGCGCGTGTTCTCGAGCACCTGGACGCGCTCGTCGCACAAAAGCTCTCGAAGCCGCGCCGCGACCGGCTCCATCGCGTACTTCACGCGGTCCTCCTCGGTCTTCGGCCGGCCGAGATGGGAGCAGACACGGACGCTCGCCGCCCCACGCTCGAGCAGGAGCTGCAGGGTCGGAAGCGAGGCCCGGATGCGGGTGTCGTCGGCCACCCGGCCGTCCTCGAGCGGCACGTTCAGGTCGGCGCGGGCGAGCACCGTCTTCCTCGCGACGTCGGCGTCGCGGACCGATCTCGGCAAGCGCATGCGGCTCGCGGCTACGCGGCCACGGCGGCCGGCAGCGTCTTCCCGATCTTCGCCACGAGGTCGACGAGGCGGCAGCTGTAGCCCCACTCGTTGTCGTACCAGGAAAACACCTTGACCAGCGGGCCGTTCGCCATCGTCAGATCGCTGTCGAAGATCGACGAGTACGACGAGTGGACGATGTCGCTGGAGACGATCGGCTCGTCGGTGTACTGGAGAATTCCCTCGAAGTCACCCGTGTCGGCCTGGGAGCGGAAGAGCTCGTTCACGTCCTCGGCACTCGGCTCCGACCCCACCTGCGCGACGAGGTCGACGATCGAGCCGATCGGGACCGGCGCCCGCATCGACATGCCGTCGACTTTCCCCTTCAGGTCGGGGAGCACGAGCCCGATCGCGCGGGCGGCGCCCGTCGAGGTCGGGATGAGGTTGATCGCTGCGGCGCGAGCGCGACGGAGGTCCTTGTGCGGTAGGTCGAGAGTCTGCTGGTCGTTCGTGTACGCGTGGATCGTCGTCATGAAGCCGCGCTCGATTCCGTACGCCTCGTGCAGCACCTTCGCAACCGGCGCGACGCAGTTCGTCGTGCAGGAGGCGTTCGAGACGATGTGATGCTGCTCGGGGTCGTAGTCGCGGTCGTTGACGCCGAGGACGATCGTGATGTCCGGATCGGTTGCCGGGGCCGAGATGACGACCTTCTTCGCGCCCGCCTGGAGATGCTTCTCGGCGTTCGCGCGGTCGGTGAACAACCCGGTGGACTCGATCGCGACCTCGACTCCGAGATCCGCCCACGGGAGGTTGGCCGGGTCGCGCTCCGAGACGAACTTGATCTCGTGGCCGTCGACGGTGATCGAGTCGTCGCCCGCCTCGACCGGGACGTCGAGCTTCCCGAGCACCGAATCGTGCTTGAGCAGGTGCGCCATCGTCTTTGTGTCGCCGATGTCGTTCGCGGCCACGATCTCGAAGTCGCCGCCCTGCTGGAGTTGGGCGCGCAGGAAGTTCCTGCCGATGCGGCCGAAGCCGTTGATCCCCACCCTCGTCTTGGCCATCTCGAGTCCCCTCTCGTCGTCGGTTGCCAATCGAGTCTAACCGCGTCGCTGCGGCAGAAATCCGTAGCTCTCCGCAGATTTCACGGGGCTTCCACATGGTCGGCGGGCGGACCGGGAAGCTCCGAGGACGACCCTCCCGGTCCCTCACCCGCTCGAGACCTGACGGCAGACGGGGTCTGAATCCGCCGCCGGACGAGCAGGAACCCGCCGCAGCGAGTATGACTCTTGCGTTGTTGCCGCGCTAGGCGACTTGCAACGGATAACGACACTTTCAGATTTCGGAAAGCTCCTGCAAACGACGCAGCCGGCGATAGGCGGCAGACTTCGAGAGACCGGGCGTGCACCGGCGTGCGAGCTCCGCCGTCGAGGCGGTCGGATGGCGCAGGCGAAGGAGCGCGATCTCGCGCAGGTCGTCGGGCAGCGCGTCGACGTCGAGACGACGGAGTGCCTCGAGCTGGGCGTGCGCCGCGCGGCCGGTGCGGACGAGGTTCGCGTGGTCGGCGTTCGCGAGCCGGTTGGCGTCGGCGCGGGTTGCCGCGAGCACGGCCTGCTCCTCGAGCGCGAGGACCAGGTCGACAGCGCCGGCCGCGACCAGGACGTCCGCGATCGGCTCGGTTCCCTTGGCATAGGCGGTGGCGTGCGAGCTCCGCTCCTGGACGTGGAGCTCGCCTCCGAGGCGTGCGGCGAGGGTTACGAGGAAGCGTGCTCCGTCCGCCTCTGCCGTCCGGATCTCGAGATGTGCGTCTTTCGGCCCGCTGAGCGTGCCCGCACCGAGCAGGGCGCCGCGGAGGTAGGCGGCGGCACAGCAGCGGCGGGCGACGACACGGCTCGGCGGGCTCCCGAGCGGCCGGTGCGAGCGGTCGAGCACACCCGCGCGGTGAAGGGTCGCGTAGGCCTCCTCCGAGCCCTCCACGTGGAGCTGGTAGCGAGTCGCGCGATCGAATGCCCGGCGCGGGTAGGTGCGGATCTCGGACCGTACGTCGCACTCGCGGAGGAGGGCGAAGGCGCGGCGGGCGACGGTCGAGCTCGAGACGTCGAGGTGGACGTCGACGCTGCCCCGGCCACGGAGGTGCGCGCGACCGGCGACGTGCAGGAGCCCGGAGAGCTCGGCCAGCCGGTCGCATTCGCTCGCGGGCGCGATGGCCGCGAGCTCCTCCCGCAGGTCGTCAGAGAGCGGCATCGAGCTCGTATCCCTCGAGGGCCAGCAGGCGCCGCTTGTAGCCCGTGCCGTAGGAGCCGTACGACCCGAGCCCGCCGGCGGATACCACGCGGTGGCACGGGACGAAGATCGAGAGATGGCTGCGTGCGCAGAAGCTGCCGGCCGCGCGCGCGGCGCCGGGCGCGCCCGCGAGGGCGGCGAGCTCGCCGTAGGTGACGACTTCGCCGCGCGGGATCGCGCGAAGCGCGGCGGCGCAGCGCGACAGGAACGGCGTCTCGTACTCGAGGTCGACCGGCACCCCCCCGAGCGGCACCTGCTCGCCCGCGAAGTACGCCTGGAGCAAGTGCACGACTTCCGTCACGAAGGCTCGATCTCCGTTCGACGCCTTCTTTGCTACGACGGCCCCAGCCCTCGCCCCCGGGCGGGTGGGGGTTCGGGATGGGTCCTGACGAATCGCCCCGGCCCGGCCCTGGCGGTCAGCGCGCGGCCAGGGAAGCTCGTGCCACACGACGCGCCCGTCGGCGACCACCAGCTCGCCGATGCCCCAGCCCTCGACTTCGTAGGCCACCTGCGTCACTGCCACAACGCCGAATCCTAGAATCGTCACCAGTGAGCACCCACGGCATCTTCCGCGTCCCCGAGCCTCACAACGAGCCGGTGCTCGGCTACGAGCCCGGCAGCCCCGAGCGCGACGAGCTCCGGCGCCGCCTCGCCGAGCTCTCGTCCCAGCGCCTCGACATCCCGCTCGTGATCGGCGGCGAGGACGTCGAGACGAGCGACACGTTCGAAGCGGTCATGCCCCACAAGCACACACACGTCCTCGCCGACGTCCACAAGGGCGGGGCCGCCGAGGTAGACCGCGCGATCGCCGCCGCGGCCGACGCGTGGGAGAACTGGTCGCGCACGCCCTGGGAAGACCGCGCCGCCGTCTTCCTCCGCGCTGCCGAGCTGCTCGCCGGACCCTGGCGGCAGACCCTCAACGCCGCCACGATGCTCGGCCAGTCGAAGACCGCGCACCAGGCCGAGATCGACGCCGCCTGCGAGCTCATCGACTTCTGGCGCTTCAACGTCCAGTACATGACGCGCATCTACGAGGAGCAGCCGATTTCCTCGCCCGGCGTGTGGAATCGGCTCGAGTACCGGCCGCTCGAGGGCTTCGTCTTCGCCGTCACGCCGTTCAACTTCACCTCGATCGCCGGCAACCTCCCCACCTCGGCGGCGCTGATGGGCAACACCGTCGTCTGGAAGCCGGCCTCGACAGCCGCCGTGAGCGCGCACTTCCTCATGAAGCTGTTCGAGGAAGCGGGCCTGCCGCCCGGGGTGATCAACCTCGTCTACGGCTCCGGCGCCGCCGTCGGCGACCCCGCCCTCGCGAGCGAGCACCTCGCCGGCATCCACTTCACCGGCTCGACCCCAGTCTTCCAGGGGATGTGGAAGACGGTAGGCGACAACATCGCCCGTTACCGCAACTACCCGCGGGTCGTGGGCGAGACCGGCGGCAAGGACTTCATCGTCGCGCATCCGAGCGCCGACGCCGAAGCGCTCGCGACCGCGATACTCCGGGGCTCCTTCGAGTACCAGGGTCAGAAGTGCTCCGCTGCGTCCCGCGTCTTCGCGCCCGCCAGCCTGTGGCCGCAGGTGCGCGAGCAGGTGGCCGAGGAGATCGGCGAGATGAAGATGGGCGACGTCTCCGACTTCTCGAACTTCGTCGGCGCCGTGATCGACGCCGGCTCCTTCACGACCCAGAAGGAGGCGATCGAGGAGGCCAAGGCCGCCGATGGGAAGGCGTCGATCGTCGCCGGCGGAGGATACGACGACAGCGACGGCTGGTTCGTCCAGCCGACCGTGATCGAGACGTCGGACCCGGAATTCCGCACCATGAAGGAGGAGCTGTTCGGCCCCGTGGTCACGGCCTTCGTCTACGACGACTCGCGCTACGAGGACACGCTGGACCTCGTCGACAGGGGCACGAGCTACGGGCTCACGGGCGCGGTCTTCGCGCGCGACCTCGACGCGATCGAGAAGACGCGCGATCGGCTCCGTTACGCGGCCGGCAACTTCTACGTCAACGACAAGCCGACGGGAGCCGTGGTCGGCCAGCAGCCGTTCGGCGGCGCGCGCGCTTCCGGCACGAACGACAAGGCCGGCTCGATGTGGAACCTGATCCGCTGGGTCAGCCCGCGGGCGATCAAGGAGACGTTCGTTCCGCCGCGCGACTACCGCTACCCGTTCCTCGGGTCCGGCAGCGACGCCGGCCGGTAGCGCCCGAGCAGCCGCGGAACCGCGAGGATCGCGGCCGCGCATGCAAGCGCCGGCAACGCGATCACGACGCCCGCCTCCCGCACCCCGAAAGCTCCCGCGACTGCGCCGTCGAGCACGTGCCTGCGGTCGAAGCGGTCGGCGGCGCTGCGTTGCCGAGGAAGTACGGCCCGAAGTTGCGGTGGCGGATGAGCCCGAACGCGGCCGACGGCCCAGCCGCCGCTCGGTCAGGCACGCCCGGCTTTATGCAGTTGCGCGTAGACGCTGCGCGCGACCTTCGCCGGCACGCCGGGGACGCCCTCGAGCTCCTCCGGCGTGGCGCCGAGCATCGCGTCTACCGAGCCGAAGTGGTTGAGCAGAGCCCGCCGCCGCGCCGGACCGACTCCCTCGAGCTCGTCGAAGAGCGATGCGAAGCCCCGCGACTCCCGCCGCTGGCGGTGGAAGCCGACGGCGAAGCGGTGCGCCTCGTCGCGGATCCGCTGCAGGAGCTGGAGGCCGGGGTCGTGCCGTGAGAGGACGACGGGCCTCGCTCGGCCGGGGACGAACACCTCCTCCTCCCGCTTCGCGAGCGCGATCACCGCAACGCGCGGCAGGTCGAACGCCTGCATCGCGGCCAGCGCCGCGGCGAGCTGGCCCTTGCCGCCGTCGACGATCACGAGATTCGGCGAGGCCGCGAACGACTCGTCGTAATCCTCCGCTGCAGGCCCGGCCGCCAGGCGCGCGAACCGTCTCGAGACCATCTCCCCCATCGCGGCGAAGTCGTCCATCCCCTCCTGGCCGCGGATCCCGAACTTGCGGTAGTGCGCCTTCTTCGGCAGCCCGTCCTGGAAGACGACCATCGAGCCGACGTTGTCCTGGCCCATCGCCGTGGAGATGTCGAAGCACTCGATGCGCAGCGGCAGCGCCTCGAGGTTGAGCGTCTCGCGCAGCTGCTCGAGCGCCTCGACGCGCCGCAGACGGCGCTGCTCGCCCTGCGCGAGGTCGCTGGTGAGGACGTGGAGCGCGTTCTCGTCGGCGAGCCGTTGCAGGCGCCGCTTCTCGCCTCGCTCGGCAGTCCGGATCTCGACCCCGGCGCCGCGGCGCTCCGACAGCAGCTCGGCGAGAGCGGACAGGTCTCCCGCGTCGCTCGGGACGACGATCTGGGGCGGCACGCTCGGGGCGCTGCCGTAGTACTCGAGCCCGAACGACTCGAGGATCGTCGTCACGTCCTGGCCGCCGACGTTCTCGAGGTGGAACGAGTGGCGGTCGACCATCTTGCCGCCGCGCAGCGGGAAGATCTGGACCACCGCGCGGTCGCCCTCGGCCGCGAAGCCGATCACGTCCACCGTCCCGACCGACTGCCGCTCGACTGCCTGCCGCTCGACGAGGTGCTGGACGGCGAAGAGCCGGTTGCGGTAGCGCGCCGCGTCCTCGAACCGCTCGTCCGCCGCCGCCTCCTGCATCCGCCGCTCGAGCTCGTGCTGGATCGGCTTCACGTCGCCGGACAGGAACTCGATCACGCCGTCGACGATGCCGCGGTAGTCCTCCTGCGACACGTACCCCACGCACGGCGCCAGGCAGCGGTCGATGTGGTAGTCGAGGCACGGAATCCCGCTGTGGCGGCCCGGCTTCGGCCCCTCGCACGGCCGGTAGCGGAAGACGCGATTGAGGACGTCGAGCGTCTCGCGCACCTTCTTCGCATTGGCATACGGGCCGAAGTACCAGACCCCAGGCCGGTGTCGTTCACGCGTGAACATCACGCGCGGGTACTCGTCCTCGACCGTGACGGCGATGTACGGGAAGGACTTGTCGTCGCGCAGCCGCACGTTGAACGGCGGCCGGTGCCGCTTGACGAGGTTCTGCTCGAGATGGAGCGCCTCGACCTCGCTGCCCGTCACGATCACCTCGACGTCCGCGACGCGGCCCGGCAGGCTGCGGATCTGCGCGCGCCCGTCGGTCGTCTTCTGGAAGTAGGAGCGGACGCGCGGGCGGAGCGACTTGGCCTTGCCCACGTAGAGGACGTCGCCGTCCGAATCGCGGAAGAGGTAGACGCCCGGCCTCGCCGGGAGCGCCTTCAGCTGACTTTCGACGCGGGCGGCCATCGCGGCCACCGTAGCCAAGCGCTAGACCGCTGCGACCTCTCGGTCGGGCGCCGATCCCGCGACGAGCCGGCCGTCCTGGTAGACGCGCTCGATCCGCCCCGCAAGGTCGCGGAAGTCGAACGGGTCGCCGGCCACGACGACCAGGTCGGCGCGCTTCCCGGGCTCGATCGTGCCGAGCTCGCGCCCGAGACCCATCAGCTCCGCGGCGGTCCGCGTCGTCGCGACGAGCACGTCCACGGGCCTCATGCCACCGTCGGCCATGAGCTGGAGCTCCTCGAGATTCGTCCCGTGCGGAACGACCCCCGCGTCGGTGCCCATCGCCACCTTGACGCCCCCCTCGACGGCACGCCGGAAGGAGTCGCGGTGCGCGTCGACCACCTCGCGCGCCTTCGTCACGGCCACCTCGGGGATGCCCGCTCCTGCCTCTGACGCCCTGATCACACCCCACGGCGCGACGAGCGTCGGGACGAGATACGCATCGTGGTCGAGCATGAGCTGGATCGCCTCGTCGTCGAGGTAGATGCCGTGCTCGATCGAGCGCACGCCCGCCCGCACGGCGTCCTTGATCCCCACGGTCGACTGGGCGTGCGACATCACCCAGAGCCCCGCGGCTCGTGCCTCGGCGACGATCGCCTCGATCTCCTCGACATCGAAGCCCGGCTGCTGCGGCTTGTCGCGCGGGGAGAGCACTCCGCCGGAGGTCGCGATCTTGATCACCTCGGCTCCGGCGCGCACGAGCTCGCGCACCTTGCGGCGGACCTCGTCCGGCCCGTCGACGATCGAGCTCGGAGAGCCGGGATACTCGGGGAAGAGCTGGGCGTGGGCGCCGGACGGAAGCCAGCCGTCGCCGTGGCCGCCCGTCTGGCTCAGCATCGTGATCGAGATCTGCACGCGCGGCCCGCGGACGATGCCCTCCTCGATCGCCTGCTTCACGCCGAGGTCGGCGCCGCCGGCGTCGCGCACGGTCGTGATGCCGATGCGCAGCGTCGCGTCGAGGTTCCGAATCGCGTCGTAGAAGCGGTAGGAGAACGGATCCTGCATCAGCCTCCACACGTCGACGTGCCCGAACATCACGTGCACGTGGGTGTCGAAGAGCCCCGGGAGGAGCGTCGACCCGGTGACGTCGATCTGCTCGTCGCCGTCCAGCCCGACGCCGACCTCGTCGATCCGCCCGTCGACGACCGCGACATCGGCCTCGGCGACCGCCGCGCCCGTCCCGTCGAACACGCGTCCGCCGGCGAATACCGTCCTCACCTGGGCTCCTCTCGCTCGCTCGTGCAGGAAGGACAAGCCTAACGCCGCGGCTAGCATGCGAATCGTGGAGGGCCAGTACGTCGGCTACACCTTCTACCGGGTCGACCCGGCCTGGCGCCGCGAGCCCGAGCGCCGCGACTACCAGAAGGAGGCGTTCGCCGAGGTCCTCGACTCGTTCGCCGAGCGCTTCGAGCACCTGCGCGCCTACACGGTCGCCGGAGTCCGCGGCGACTGCGACTTCTTCCTCTGGAAGATCACCGACCGGTACGAGTTGCTCGAGGAGCTCGGCGTCGCGCTCAACGGCACCGAGCTCGCCGGCTGGCTCGAGACGCCATACTCGTACCTGGCGACGACGAAGGCGTCGCAGTACACGAGCGCGCGCAAGGCGCGGAAGATCACGCCGCACGGCCTCCCCTACCTCGTCGTCTACCCGTTCGTGAAGACGCGGCCTTGGTACGCGCTGACCGAGGAGGAGCGGCAGCGCGCAATGGACGAGCACATCCGGATCGGCCGCGAGGAGTTCCCTGGGATCAAGAACCATACGACGTACTCGTTCGGGATCGACGACCAGGAGTTCATGACAGCGTTCGAGTGCGAGGAGCCGGCCGACTTCATGCACCTCATGCTGCGGCTGCGCGACAGCGAGGCCTCCAGCTACACGGAGCGCGACACGCCGATCTTCGTCGGCCGCCATGTGCCGATCCGCGAGGCCCTCGCCGCTCTCGACGGCGCGACTGCCCGGGTCGGGGCCTAGCTCGGCGGGACCGCGCGCGCTAGACTCGCGCAGCCGGCCGTCTTCGACGAAAGGAGGGCCGCGACGTGTTCAGCGAACTCAGCGCAGTCGCCCTCCCGACCGGCCCGGCCGCCACGCGCTGAGCGCCGCGTGACGAGGGCTGTCTGCGCCCTCGTCAGCCAGAGAAAGGACTTCCGGTGCGCAGAGCGCGCAAGCCCGGCCGTCCGGCGCAGGTGCGCCGGGTCACGGCCCGGATCAACGAACAGATCGGCACGCGTCCGGTGCGACTCGTCGCCGAGGATGGCAGCCAACTCGGCGTCAGAGCTGCGGACGACGCCCGGGCCTACGCATATGAACGTGACCTCGACCTCGTCGAGGTCGCCGCGGACGCCGACCCGCCGGTGTGCCGCGTGATGGATTACGGCAGGTGGCGCTACGAGGAGGAGCGCAAACTCAGACAGAGCCGTCGCAACCAGGTGCACGTCTCGCTGAAGGAGGTGCGGCTGCGCCCGAAGATCGGCGCACACGACTACGAGTGGAAGCGCAAGCAGGCGCTCGGGTTTCTCGCGGGCGGGTCGAAGGTGAAGGCGATCGTCTTCTTTCGCGGCCGGGAGCGCGACCATCCGGAGCGCGGCCGCGAGCTCATCGATCGTCTCGCCGCAGACGTCGACCAGGTCGGAAAGCTGGAGGGGACACCCGTGTTCGAGAGCCGGACGATGACGGCGGTGTTCGCGCCACGATGAGTCGCCGTCACCTCCACAACCTGTGCGCGCTGCTCGGCGAGGACCTCGACGTCGAGCGCGCGCGGGACGAGTATCTCGCCTCGCTCGACGCCGACGAGGGGTTGGCGGTGTTGCTGATCTCGAACGACGACATCCTCGCCGCCGCGAGCACGCGCCGGCCCCCGGTCCCCCACTGCGAGCGCTGCGGCGCGCGGCTCTCGCGCAAGCGACACCGGTGCAGCCGCTGCGGTCTTCGTCACATGTAACGGCCGCTCACACGTACCGGTGCTGGTCGCGCCACGTGCGCCACATGGCGAAGCCGCAGAGCGCCAGGATCGCGACGAACGCGAGGACCTCGTAGCCGACGGCCCCGCCGTACCAGTAGAGAGCGACGTCTGCGACGGCCACGACCGCTGCGCCGTAGAACACCCACTGTGCGCGGGAGGACCACATCGAGATACCCTCGCGCTGCTCGCGCCAGGTGAGGAAGATGAAATACGCGATCGCGAGGACGAAGGCGACGCGCGCGAGGATGTAGAGCGCGTTCAATGTCTGCTCGAGCTGGAAGACGACGACCAGGCCGGCGATCGCCGCGAGGATCAGCAGACCGCGGACGAACGGGTTGATGCGGGAGAAGAAGCTCATGTCGCGGTCAAGTACGCCCGCACCGCGAGCGCTCCTGCAACCAAGGTAGCGCCGGTGAACCACGCGAGCCGCCCGCGCCGCTCAGGGGGCGCGTACATCCACGGCGCCAGCACCGCGAGCAGCGACAGCGTCCCGTACAGGTAGTGCAGCCTGTCTGCCGCGCGGTGGTGACTCGAAAGGAGCAGGAGCCCGAGCCCGACCTGGGCGACGAGCAGGGTCTGGGCGAGTGCGAGCAGATGGGTGAGCGGGCCGCGCGGCTCCCTGCGACGGTAGTACGTCCACGCTCCCGCCGCCGCCGCTCCGAAGGTCGCCGCGAGCACCGCGAACGCGACGGCATGGTGGACGCCGAGCATGGCCCGGCGGAGCCTAGCGTCGGACGGCCCGGTTGCAGGACGCAACGCCGCGGCAGCTCTCCAGCGTGGCCAGCCGCGAGTGGAGTGCGCCCACCTGCTCGGGGGACAGCTTCGGGTAGATGTTCCTCAGCTCGTACGGATCCGACTTGAGGTCGTAGTACTCGCGCGCGCCGTTCGCGTACTCGACGTAGACGGAGTGCGGCAGCCGCAGCGCCTCGTACGTCGACGGATTGCCGCTGCCCGGCGTCGCCGCGTCCGGCCCCGCGGCAGCCGCGTAGTCGGGCCCGTGGTGCTCGACGAGCGCGGCGTCGCGCCAGTTGGGCGCAGCGTCGCCGCGCAGGAGGGGGACGAGGCTCTTCCCGTCGGCGAGCGGCGATGTGCCGGCCCGGCCGAGGCGGACGAACGTCGCGTAGAGATCGACGTTCTCGGCGACCCGCTCGACTTCACGACCCGCAGGGACGCTCGGGCCGGCGACGACGAGCGGAACTCGGATGTCCGTCTCGAACGCGGTCAACTTGCCCGGCATCAGCCGGTGGTCACCCAGGTGGTATCCGTTGTCGGAGCTGAAGAAGATGTAGGTGTTGTCGGCCACCCCGTCGCGCCGAAGCTGCTTCTCGAGCCGCGCGATCAGATCGTCAACCGCTTCCACCGCCTGCGCGCGCGCGCGGTGCGCGGCGTCGATGAAGGCGACCTGCCCCGGATTCAGCAACGCGTGGTCGCGCAGCCAGGGCGGCTTGTCCGACACATCCGCTTCGTTGAACGCCGGGGTGCGCGGGGCGTGTAGCCCCGGGAAGTCCTCGGCGTGCCGCGGCGCCGGGGTGTACGGCGAATGCGGCGCGAACGTGGATACCTCGAGGAAGAACGGCTTGCCCGCCGCGGCAGCGCGATGGACGAACGCGCTTCCCTTCCGCGCAATCACGTCCGTCAGGTACGCGCGGGGGCGCGAGCCGTAGTGGACGATCCTGCCGTTCTCGTTGAGGTTGTAGTCGAACTCCGGATAGCCGTTGCCGGCCACGTCCCATTCGCTCCAGCCGGGCGGTACGTACCGGCCCTTGCCGTCGACGCGTCCCTGCGCGGTGTACCCGTTGAGGTACTTGCCCATCAGCGCCGTGCGGTAGCCGGAGTCCTGCAGGCGCGTGGCGAACGTGCCGCTCTCCTCGCCGCGCGCGTGAAAGAGCGCGAATCCCCCGTCGGGACCGTTCGTGAAGATGCCCGTGTTGTGCGGATAGCACCCGGTGAAGATCGAGGCGCGCGACGGGCAGCAGAGCGAGTCGGTGACGACATAGTTCGTGAACGTCGTGCCCTTCGCCTGGAGCCGCTGGACGTGCGGCATGTACTGGACGAGGCTCCAGTCGAGGTCGTCCGTCAGGACGAAGACGATGTTCGGCCGCTGGGGCGCCGGGCGGCCGCGGGCGCTCGCGCCGGCCGCGACGGTGAGCCCGACCAGCGTCAGCAGCGTCAATGTCCAGTAGAGCGGCCTGAATCTCATCCTCGGACCCCACCTCGGCTCGAGCCGGGATGGTAGGCGTAATCCGCGCTACTCGTTCTCGCGCTGGCCCGGGTCCGGCGCCGGAGCGGGAGGTGTGCCCTCGTCCGGAGGCGGATACGGCTCCGGAACCTCCGCGGGCTGAGGGGGGTTCCCCTCGTCGGGAGGGGGATAGGGCGGGCTTGGCTCGTTCGGGGTGACCATTACCGTGTCCTGTACCGGAAGGCGCGCTTTCCGAATCCTCTCGTCCGCGCCGGCCAGCCGCTCCGCGAGCTCTTCCTCGATGCGCTTCGCTTCCTGTTCGAGCTCGACGAGCCGTTGCCGCGCCTGCCGCTCTCCGAACCTGTCCCCTCGCCAGACGGCTTCGCCGAGTGCCTGGAGCGCCGGACCCCGCTCGACGTCGATCGCATCGAGCCGCGAGCGCGTGCGCCAGCGGTTGAGCGACGCGTCCAGCCTCGTCCGCCACACCTCCGCAGCGGTTGCAGCCTGAGCGCGGCCGTCGGCGGCAAGCCGCGTGGAGTGCTGCATCAAGACGCCTGCGTTGCGGCGGTTCGCCTCCCCGAGCGCGGCGAGCAGGATGATCGCCAGCAAGAGCATGACGATGCCCCAGGCCCAGCTTCCCGTGGCGAACAGGCCGATGCCAGCGCCGACGGACGCAAAGCCGAGGCACAGGAAGACGAAGCGCGCGGGCAGCCCGAGCCACCGCCGCTCGACGCTCTCGTGCACGACGGGCCCCGGAATGGTCTCGACGAGCGGCAGGTTGCCCGTTGCGGTGCCGCAGCTCGAGCAGAAGCGCGCGCCGGGCGCGAGCTCCTCACCGCAGTTACGACACGCGCTGTCCAGGATCGGGGACGCGCTCATGGCGGGCTTGTTCCCCGGCCTCGAGCGCTCGTAACACCTCCGCAGCTCGCCTGCGCAACGGCCCCACCTGGACCCGGTAGTCCTCGTCCGAGACCTTTCCCGTGCGGTGATCGAATTCGAGCTCCTTCAGCGCCGCGAGCGCGCGATCCCGCTCCTCCGCGAGGGCGAGACGCTCCCGCGCCTCCGGCGCGAGCTCGTCGAGGCGGTCGCTCGCGGGAGAGGGGTCACGAAGGAAGGGCCGCGCGACGAAGACGACGGCGACGACCGCGAGGACCGCCGCGACGGCGAGCGCCCACTGCATCCTCAGATTCCTGCGGGAGCGGCCCCCGCGGCGTACCGCGCGGCAAGGCGGCGCTGCTCGACCGCGTCCGGCCACATCGCGATCAGGGCGCCGGCGACGAAGACGAAGCCGGCGACCCAGATGAGGTTCACGAGCGGCTTCACGAAGACCTTGAGGTCGATGTTGCTCGTGTGCTTCCCGGCGAGCGCCGCCGTCGTGAACACGTCGCCGATCGAGCGCGGGTCGTGGTAGATGGACGCCTCGTTCGCCGGGCCTTCGATGAAGTAGTTGTTCGCGCCCGGACTGAGGTGAAATCGCTGGCCGTGGCCCGACACCGCGAGCTGTGCCCGGTAGCCCGTGTAGTTCGACCCCTTCACGGCGTCGAGCGCGGTGTACGTCAGCGTGTAACCGGCCGCCTGCATCGACTCGCCCGGCCGCAGGATCCGCTCGCGCTGCGTCTGGTACGCGCTCGAGCCTGCGATCCCGATCGCGAGCAGGACGACCGCGGCGTGCACGATGTAGCCGCCGTAGCGCCGCCGGTTCCGGGAGATCAGCCGGACGATTCCGCCTGCGGCCGCGCGGCCGCGCACGAACTCGAGCACGATCGAAGCCGCGACGAAGGCCGAGAACGTGTACGTGAGCAGCCCCGGCCAGGAGCTCCCGAAGCCGAGCGCAAGCAGGACGACGCCGGTCACCACGGCCACCGCGAACGGGATGACGAACGTCCTGCCGAGGGAGCGGAGCGACGCCCTCCGCCACGCCACGAGCGGGCCGAGGCCCATGAGCAGCAGCAACGGCAGCCCGAACGTGTGCAGAAAGAAGTCGTAGTACGGCTTCGAGACCGAGCGCGACTCCCCACGCACGGCGTCGGAGAGGATCGGGTACAGCACCCCCCAGAGAATCGTCAGGCAGAGGGCGACGAGCAGCAGGTTGTTGTAGAGGAACGTCGCCTCGCGCGAGACGAGGGACTCGAGCCTCGTCTTCGTCCGCAGCAGCGGCAGGCGCCAGCGGATCAGCACGGCCGAGAGCACGACCATGAGCACGAGAAACGCGAGGAACCAGCCGCCGATCGAGCTCTTCGAGAACGAATGGATCGAGTTGATCACCCCCGAGCGGGTGAGGAACGTCCCGAAGAGCGAGAGGTTGAACGCGAGTGCAACGAGGATCATGTTCCAGACCTTCAGCATCCCGCGCTTCTCCTGGATCATCACCGAGTGGAGGAACGCGGTCGCTGCGAGCCACGGCATCAAGGCCGCGTTCTCGACGGGATCCCACGCGTAGTAGCCGCCCCAGCCGATCTCGACGTAGGCCCAGTGGGCGCCGATCAGCTGGCCGACGCCGAGGAACGTCCACGCGGCGAGCGTCCAGCGGCGCGTGGCGACGATCCAGCGCTCGTCCGTCCGGCCCGAGAGGAGCGCGCCCATCGCGAACGCGAACGGGACGGCAAGCCCGACGTACCCGAGGTAGAGCAGCGGCGGGTGCGCGAGCATGTAGGGGTTCTGGAGGCTCGGCACCATCCCGTTGCCGTCCGGGCGCGGCGGCTGGACGGCGAACGGGCTCGAGACGAAGCAGAGCATGAAGGCGAAGAAGACGGCGACCAGCCCGAAGACGGGCACGGTCCACGCCACGAGCTCGCGGGAGCGGCGGTTGAGCCAGACCGCGAGTCCCGCATAGCCCGTGAGCACGAGCAGCCAGAGCAGGAGCGAGCCCTCCTGGCCGCCCCAGAAGGCGGACAGCGCGTAGCCGAGCGGCAGCCTGTGGCTCGTGTGCTGCCAGACGTAGACGAAGGTCATGTCGCGGCGCCCGAGCGCGACAATCAGGACGATCGCTGCGACCAGCGTCACCGGGAAGGCCGCGAGCAGCGCATTCTGGGCCGAGAGGGCGAGGCGCCGCCGCCGCTTCCAGGCGGCATACGAGCCCGCAACCAGCGCGTAGAGAACGAGGCCGAAGGCGAGGAGCAGCGCCGCGCGCCCGAGGGCGGCCATCAGGTGTTGGAGCTGCTCTTGGCCGGCGCGTAGTGATCCGGGCACTTCGTGATCATCGAGTCGCGCTTCGCGACGAAGACCCCGTTCCGCAGCTTCCCCTGGACAACCAGGTCGGCGCCGCTCTTGAACTGGTCGGGCACGCTGCCGCGGTACACCACCGCGACGCGCGTCGGCGTCGCACGCCCGATGTCCTTCAGCCGGAAGCGAAGGGCGCCCTGGTACGCGTTTCCCTGCGGCTTGCCGACGACCTTGCCGGCGAGCGAGACGTAGCCCGTGTGACCGGCGAGAGTGCTCGGCCTGAGGTCGGCGACGCCGTTTCCGGCGAGGGCCGTGTAGACGACGAAGATGGCGAGTGCGGCCGCCACCGACAGGGCGATCACGAGGCGCGCAGGACTGGATCCCACGCCTCTATCGTAGCCCTCGCTCGTCCGCGCGAGCGCCGGTTCTAGCTCTTCGGGGACTTTGCCGGCTGACGTGCCGGAATGCGATAGCCGTGCTCGTGGCAGAGCGACCCCGGAGCATCCTCGGTCAGTGCATCGCAGTAACCCTTCCCGTACGCGGCCCGGAGGAAGGCGGCGACGACCTCGAGATTCCAGTCGGTCACGTCGAGGGTCTCGCGCCAGAGATCGGCGAGACGGAGGTCGATGTCGAGCTCGAGCAGGTCGATTCTGGAGGGGCGCTTGGACATGCCAAGAAAATAGGAACAAGGTCGGACGGCATAGGCTGCCGGCATGGGTGAGATTCGGTACGGGCCGGGCTATCTGCCCGACGCGCCGACCTTCGAGGCAGCGTTCGCGGCGCTCGCGGCCGAGGGATACCGGGCCTGCGAGGTCGGCTTCGTCGGCGGCTTCTGGCTCGACTACGAGACGGCGCCCCTCTTCGGCGCCGCGGCAGCCGCAGCCGACGTCGCCCTCTCCGTGCACGCCCCGCTCGCCGCCTTCATGGGCCACGCCGACCGTGGCAAGAAGTTCAAGATGGCGCTCGGGATGCTCGACCACACCGCGGGCCTGGCCCAGGCGTGCGGCGCAAAGGTCATCGTCTTCCACCCCGGGTTCCTGCTCGGCCGGGAGCGCGAGCAGGCGATCGCAGACGTCGTCGACCAGCTCGGCGACCTGCGGGAGCGGCTGGAAGCGAAGGGCCGCCTCGTCCCCTTCGGCGTCGAGGTGATGGGCCGCGTGCGCGACCTCGGCACGGTGGACGACGTAATCGCGATCGCGGCGCAGGTCGACTTCGTCCGTCCGGTGCTCGACTTCGCCCACATGCACGCGACGAGCGACGGCGCTTTCCTCGAGGCGGACGTGTTCGCCGACGCCCTCGCGGGCGCGGACGCCGTGCTCGAGCCCGACGCCCCGTTTCACATCCACTTCAGCGACATCCAGTACGCGAATCGCAACGAGACGAAGCACCTCCCGTACGGCGAGGGGACGCTGCGCGCCGAGCCGCTGCGCGAAGCGCTCGAGCGCTTCGAGCGGCCCGCGACCGTGATCAGCGAGGCGCCCGACGCCGTCTCCACGCGGTTGATCGGCGACGTGCTGCTCGGGCGCGCGTAGCATCGCGCACGTGCTGAACCCGAAGGTCTTCAAGGCGTACGACGTGCGCGGGATCTACCCCGACGAGCTCGACGAGGACGGCGCCGAGGCGATCGGGCGCGCGTACGTCGAGCAGTTCGAGCCGGGCCGGATGGCGGTCGGCCGCGACATGCGGCTCTCCTCGTCGGCCATGCAGGAGGCATTCATGCGGGGCGCGGCGGCCGCCGGAGCGGACGTCGTGGACCTCGGGCTCGTGGGCACCGAGATCGTCTATTTCGCGGTCGGGTCGCTCGGGCTCGAGGGCGGCGCGATGATCACCGCCTCGCACAACCCGAAGGAGTACACGGGGATGAAGCTCGTCCGGCGCGGCGCCCTACCGGTCGGCGGGGAGTCGGGCCTCCTCGACGTGCGCGACCGAGCGGTGGCAAGTAACCCGGTGTTACAAGCGTTGTCAGAGGGCTCGATCGAGGCGCACGACATCTGGCCCGCCTATGTCGAGCGCGTGCTGTCGTTCGTCGAGGTGTCGGCGATCAAGCCGCTGAAGGTCGTGATCGACGCCGCGAACGGAATGGCCGGGGCAATGCTGCCGCCGGTGCTCGAGCGGCTGCCGATCGAGACAGTGCGGTGCTACTTCGATCCGGACGGCTCGTTCCCGAACCACGAGCCGAACCCGCTCCTGCCCGAGAACCGCGAGTTCATCATCCGCAAGACCCTCGAAGAGGGTGCCGATCTGGGGGTCGCCTTCGACGGCGACGCCGATCGCTGCTTCTTCGTCGACGACACGGGCGAGTTCGTCCCGGGCGACTTCGTGACCACGCTCTTCGCCGAGAGCGTGCTCGAGAAGGAGCCCGGCGCGACGGTCATCTATGACGTGCGGGCGAGCCGGGCGGTACCGGACACGATCGAGCGCGCCGGCGGCGTGCCCCTCGTGAACCGTGTCGGCCACGCGTTCATCAAGGCGCGGATGCGCAAGGAGGATGCGGCGTTCGCGGGCGAGGTCTCGGGCCACTACTACTTCCGCGATTTCAGCCAGGCGGACTCGGGAGTCGTCCCGTTCCTGCTCATGCTCGAGCTGATCTCGAAGAAGGGCCGGCGGCTGTCGGAGATCCTCGCGCCGCTTCGCTCGCGTTACTTCATCACGGGCGAGCTGAATACGCCGGTTCCGGACGTTGCGCTCAAGCT
>JBKPLL010000087.1:0-31896 GCA_046731605.1 Actinomycetota bacterium
CTCGTACGCGAAGCCGAGCGCGCGCACGGCCTCGGGATCGAGGAGGTTCCGCCCGTCGATGATCAGCGGATGCCGCATCGCGCGGCGAGTCTCCTCGCTCGGGAAATCGAGGAGCTGCGGCCACTCGGTGACGATCACGGCCGCGTCCGCGCCGGTGACCGCTTCGAGCGGCGAGTCGCAGAGCGCGACCCCCTGCAGCTCGGGCCGCGCGATCGGGTCCCAGCCGCGCACCTCCGCTCCCTCGGCGATCAGTCTCGAGGCGAGAACAAGCGACGGCGCCTCGCGCATATCGTCCGTGTGGGGCTTGAAGGCGAGCCCGAGCAGCGCGATGCGCTTGCCGCGCAGGCCGCCGAGATGCCGCTGCAGCTTCTGGAGGACACGCCGCTTCTGCAGCTCGTTCACCTCGATGACCGCGTTCATGAGATGGAAGTGGTAGCCCGAGTTCGCGGCGAGCTGCTTGAGCGCGAGGGAGTCCTTGGGGAAGCACGAGCCGCCCCAACCGATGCCGGCACGCAGGAAGTGCGGGCCGAGCCGGTGGTCGAGGCCGATCCCCTCCGCGACCTGCTTGACGTCCGCCCCCACCAGCTCGCAGACGTTCGCGATCTCGTTGATGAAGCTGATCCGCGTGACGAGAAACGCGTTCGCCGTTAGCTTGATCATCTCCGCCGAGTTGACGTCGGTGCGCACCACCGGCGCATCGATCCCGGCATGCAGTGCCTCGACCGCGTCGCCGTCCTCCTCGGCGAAGGCGCCGATCACGATCCGGTCCGGCTCCATGAAGTCGCGGATCGCCGTCCCCTCGGCCGTGAACTCCGGGTTCGAGACGTAGCTGACCGCGTCGAGTCCGCGCGCGTCGAGCGCAGCGCGAACCTTGTCCCCCGTGCCGACCGGGACGGTCGACTTCATGACCACTGTCGCGCGCGCGTCCTCGGGCAGCTCGTCGACCACGGTCCAGACGGCCGAGAGGTCGGCGTCGCCTGCGTACGTCGGGGGGGTGCCGACCGCGACGTAGAGGAACTCGGCGCCGGCGACGGCCTCTCGCACGTCGAGCGTGAACGAGATGCGATCGCGGCAGCGCTCGAGCACCTCGTCGAGCCCGGGCTCGTAGATCGGCACCTCGCCCGCCCGCAGGGCCTCGATGCGCTCCGGCAGCACGTCGCGCACGACGACTTCGTGGCCGAGATCCGCGAAGCACGCGCCGGTGACGAGACCGACGTAGCCGGCCCCGAAGATCGCGATCCTCGACACGGCCCTAGGGTAATCCGGTTCTCAGCGACGCAGCGGCCGGAAGCTCTCGGCGATCGCGATCATCGTCGAGTTCGACAGCTCGTTCAGGATCGTGTTCGACACCCAGTAGGTCGCCCGGGGTGTGCGGAGGGCGACCATCTGGATCGCACCGCCCGCCGTGTAGACGAAGTACTTCTGGCCACGGTGGGTGAGGGTGAACGACGGGTTCTGCAGGATCGGAGCGGAGTTCCAGGTGCTCTCCTCGATCTGCCAGTACTCGTTCGTCTCCCCGACCTGGAAGGTGAGCGCGACCTCGTGCTGGTTCTTGAGCGGCTTGAAGCCGCGGACTCCGAGGTCCGATGCCAGATGCGAGTAGAGCGCAACCTTGTGCGGCACCATCAGCGGGAAATGCACCTCGTCGTAGACCTGGCGTAGCGGCGGCGCTGTCATGGCCGCGCCGTTGCTCACCTGCGGCGGCTTCTTCGGTTGCACCTTCGCCGACCGGTGGACGACGAGCCTGCCGGGGAAGCTCGTGCCGACCGCGACGACCGCCATCGGGTTGCCGGCCTGGCTCGAGATATCGGAGATCGCCGTCGTCATCGGGACTACCCGGGTGTGGACGCCGAAGAGCGGCGCAAGCTGCTTCCCGGCCTCCTGGGCACTCGCCTGGGCCAGGTCGTAGTACACGACCGTGTCGCGCTGCACCTTGGGCGCATTCGCCTGGGCGGCCGAGGGAAGCGACTTTGTCGCGTAGCCGCGGGTCGTCAACTGGTACGTCGTGTTGGCCGCCTCACCGGCGACGTTGCTCCCGTTGAGGACGAGCACCGATACCTGCGACTTCGGCAGCGTGGGCTGCTTCTTCGTCTTCTTCGGCGTCTTCGGCTTGCCGCCGAACTGGGTGTTGACCACCGAGACCTCACGGACGTCCGGGTGGCGGAAGCTGCTCACCGCGCGAGCGATCGCACTCGCCGGTGCCGTCACCACGTCTGCGCCGGCGGCGGTCGTGACGTAATTGACGTCGTGCAGCGGAATGGCGTTCCGGAACATGTGGCCGGCCGGGAGGTTGTAGATGAGCCCGAGGTACTTCGTGAGCTCGCGGAGGTCCACCGGCTGGCCCCCGGCCTTGACGACCTTGATGTTGTCCTTGAGCACGCGAACGAGCTTCGGGACTTCCAGCGGTAGGCTCGTGAGCGAGAGGCTCGTCCTGAGTCGGCTCTTGAGCGCGTCGATGAAGAGCTGCTGCCGGCCGTTGCGGTAGAGATCGCTGTCGGTGTGCCGGTAGCGCACATACGACAGCGATTCGCCGCCGTCGAGCTTCTGATAGCCCGGCTTGAGGTTGATCGCCGACGTACCCGTGTGCAACGGGATGTAGTAGCGGCGGTCGACGTTCATGTACACGCCGTGCAGGTTGTTGACGAGCTGCTTGAAGGCGTGGAAGTCGAGCGTGATCATGTAGTTGATCGGCAGGTGGGTCAGGTGCTCGACCGTGCCGAGCGTGGCGGCCGGGCCGTTGCTGCACAGCTGCCAGGCCGAGTTGATCCGGTCCCGCGTGTCCACGACGTCTCCATGGCAGTAGATGTTCACGTACAGGTCGCGCGGGAACGAGAGCAGCGACAGGGTGTTGGTCTTCGGGTCGGCGCGCATAAGCATGAGCGTGTCGGAGTTCGAGCCCGCGTACGGGTTGTTGCCGCTGCCCTTGTCGGCAGCCCGGACGTCGTAGCCCGCCACGAGCGCGATCGCCGGCTGGTCGGGAGACTCGATGGCGGCAAGGCGTTTCTGCACACCCCTCGTCCCTGGGGTCGCCTTCGAGAGCTCGGCGAGGCTCTCGTGCGTGTACAGGTAGAGGCCGCCCGCGGCACCGGATCCGATCACGGCGACCGCGAGTAGCAACCAACCGAAGCCGCGCAGGACGAGCCCGGTAAGCGACCGCCGCGGCGGGTCGGGCGGCCGGTACCGCACGATCGGCCCGAAGAGCGGCACGGCGGAATGGCCGTTGCCATTCAGCCCGACTGCCTGCCCGATTCCGCGCTTCAGCGTCGTCCGCATACGAGATCGGCGCCCACCCCGGCGCCGGTCACCGAGGATAGCTCAGCTTCCGGAGGAGGCGGAAACAACCTTTACTTCTTGCTCGTCTTCGAGGGGTTCGTACGCGAGATTCGGGCGCAGCGAGCGCTCCGCCTCGGCGAGCGAGACGCCTTTCCGCGTCGCGTAGTCCTCGACCTGGTCTCGGGCGACTCGACCCACGGAGAAGTACCGCGCCTCGGGGTGCGCGAGGTAGATGCCGCTCACGCTTGCGCCCGGCATCATCGCGTAGGTCTCGGTGAGCGCGAGCCCGGCCTCCTCGGCGCCCAGCAGCGTGAACAGCTTCGACTTCTCGCTGTGGTCCGGGCAGGCGGGATACCCGAACGCGGGCCGGATGCCGCGGAAGCCTTCGGCAATCAGTTGTTCGGTGGGGAGCTTCGGGCCTGTCTCGTACCAGGCTCGCCGCGCGACCTCGTGCAGGTACTCGGCGAACGCCTCGGCGAGCCGGTCGGCGAGCGCCTTGGCCATGATCGCGTGGTAGTCGTCGTGCTCCCCGGTGAAGCGGGCGTCGAGCTCCTCGGCCCCGATGCCTGCGGTGACCGCGAACGCGCCCAGATGGTCTCCGGCCGGCGCGACGTAGTCCGCCAGACAGCGGTTCGGGCGCGAGTCGCCGTAGTCGGACTGCTGGCGGAGGAAGCAGAAGCGCGTGCCGTCGGCGAGGACGACGTCGTCCCCGTCCGAGCGTGCCGGCCAGAAGCCGTACACGCCTCGCGCCTGTAACAGCTGGTTGGTTGTGATCTCGTCGAGCAGGCGCTGGGCATCGTCGAACAGCTCCCGCGCGGCGGGCTGCTCGAGGATCGCCGGGAACTTGCCCTTCAGCTCCCAGGCGTGGAAGAAGAACTGCCAGTCGACGTACTCGCGCAGCGTCGCGAGGTCTGCCTCGACGAGACGGCTGCCGGTGAACTCCGGCACCGGGAGGTCGTCGAACGAGACGCGCTGCCGGTTCTCACGCGCCCGCGCGAGCGGCAGCAGCGGCTTGCGCTCCTTCTCGGCGTGGAGGTCGCGCAGCCGGTTTTGGTCGGCCCGGTTCTCGGCGTCGAGCCGCGCCCGGCGCTCGGGGTCGAGCAGGTCGGAGACGACACGCACGACGCGCGAGGCGTCGAGCACGTGCACGACGGGCTGCGAGTACGCCGGCGCGATCCGCACCGCGGTGTGCTGCCGCGACGTGGTGGCGCCGCCAATCAGCAGAGGCAGGTCCAGCTGCCGCCGCTCCATCTCCCGCGCAACGTCGACCATCTGGTCGAGCGAGGGCGTGATCAGGCCGGACAGCCCGACGACATCCGCTTCCTCCTCGACTGCGACGTCGAGGATCCGCTCGGCCGGCACCATCACGCCGAGATCGACGACGTCGTAGTCGTTGCAGCCGAGGACCACACCGACGATGTTCTTGCCGATGTCGTGCACGTCGCCCTTCACCGTCGCGAGGACCGCCTTGCCGCGGGCGCGCGGAGCTCCGCCGCCGGCGGCCTGCTCGGCTTCCATGTAGGGCTCGAGGTAGGAGACCGCCCGCTTCATGGCGCGCGCGCTCTTCACTACCTGCGGCAGGAACATCTTCCCGGCTCCGAAGAGGTCTCCCACCACCTGCATCCCGCCCATGAGCGGCCCTTCGATCACGTCGAGGGGACGGTCGGCACGCTGCCGTGCCTCCTCGGTGTCCTCCTCGATGAAGTCGACGATGCCGTGCACGAGCGCGTGCTCGAGCCGCTTCTCGACGGGCGCCTCGCGCCACGAGAGGTCGACCTCCCGCCTCGTCGCCTCGCCGCGCACGCGGCCCGCGTACTCGACGAGCCGCTCGGTCGCCTCGGGGCGCCGGTCGAAGATCACCTCCTCCACGAGCTCGAGCAGCTCCGGCTCGATGTCCTCGTACACGACGAGCTGGCCGGCGTTGACGATGCCCATGTCGAGCCCGGCGCGGATCGCGTGGTAGAGGAAGGACGAGTGCATCGCCTCGCGCACGGCGTCGTTGCCGCGGAACGCGAAGCTGAGATTCGAGATCCCGCCGCTCGTCCGCGCGCCCGGGCAGCGCTCCTTGATCAGCGGCAGCGCGTCGAGGAACGCCTTCGCGAAGCCACGGTGCTCCTCGATGCCGGTCGCGACGGCGAGGACGTTCGGGTCGAAGATCAGGTCTTCCGGCGCGAAGCCCACCTGGTCGAGGAGAAGCCCGTACGCGCGCTCGCAGATCGCGACCTTGCGCTCGACCGTCTCGGCTTGCCCCTTCTCGTCGAACGCCATCACGACGACGCCGGCGCCGTAGCGCCGCACCGCGCGCGCCTGCTCGAGGAACACGTCCTCCCCCTCCTTGAGCGAGAGCGAGTTGACGACGCCCTTCCCCTGGACGCACTTGAGGCCGGCCTCGAGCACCGACCAGCGCGAGCTGTCGATCACGATCGGGATCCGCGCCACCTCGGGCTCGGTCGCGACGAGGTTGAGGAACGTCGTCATCGCCCGCTCCCCGTCGAGCAGGTCGGCGTCCATGTTGACGTCGAGGAGATTGGCCCCGCCGCGCACCTGCTCGAGCGCGACGTCGAGCGCCGCCTGGAAGTCGCCGCCCTCGACGAGGCGCCGGAAACGGGCCGAGCCCGTGATGTTCGTCCGCTCGCCGATCATCGTGAAGTTCGAGTCCTCGCGGAGCTCCAGCGGCTCGAGACCGGAGAAGCGCGCGGCAGCACTACGCTCCGGAACCACGCGCGGCGCGACCCCGTCGACGGCCGCCACGATCTGCCGCACGTGCTCCGGCGTCGTGCCGCAGCAGCCCCCGACGATGTTGACCAGCCCGTCTCGCGCGAACTCGCCGAGGTAACGGCTCGTGTCCTCGGGCAACTCGTCGTGCTCGCCGAGCGCGCTCGGCAGCCCGGCGTTTGGATAGCACGCGACCCAGGTCGGGGCGATCTCGGCGAGGTCCTCGACGAAGGGCCGCATCTCGGCCGCTCCGAGGGAGCAGTTCACGCCCACCACGAGCGGCCGCGCATGCTCGACCGAGATCCAGAACGCCTCCACGGTCTGCCCGGAGAGGTTGCGACCGCTCTTGTCGACTGCCGTGAACGAGAGCCAGAGCGGTAGCTCCGGGGCCTCGTCCTGCGCGGCGACGATCGCGGCCTTGGCGTTGAGCGTGTCGAAGACGGTCTCGATCAGGAGCAGGTCGGCGCCACCCTCGCGCAGAGCGCGGATCTGCTCGGCGTACGCCTCCGCCACCTGGGCGAACGTCGCGGAGCGGTAGGCGGGATCGTCGACCCGCGGCGAGAGCGAGAGCGAGACGTTGAGAGGCCCCACCGAGCCGGCCACGAGCCCTCCGAACTCGTCGGCGACCTCCCGCGCGAGCCGCGCGCCCTCGAGCGACATCTCGGCGGCGACGTCCTCGAGCGCGTAGTCGGCCTGGCCGATCCGCGTCGCGGTGAAGGTGTTGGTCGTCGCGATGTCGGCGCCCGCCTCGAAGTACGAGCGGTGAATCTCGCGCACGATGTCCGGCTGCGTCAGGTTGAGGAGGTCCGGGTTGCCGGCGACATCGCGCGGGTGGTCGGCGAAGCGCTCGCCGCGGTACTCCTCCTCCCCGCGCACGCGCTTCTGGATCAGCACGCCCCACGAGCCGTCGAGGACGCCGATGCGCTGCCTGAGGATCGATTCGAGCCGTTCCCGCGTCTCCTGCACCTGGTCTCCTTGTCAGAGGCCCGGGAGCGGGTTGCTCCTCGGGCGCTTTAGGCGTTTGTTGACCCGGTCGCCAAGCTGCCTGTCAAAGCTCTCCGGGTACCGAAACGCTAGCAGCCGCCCCGCGTGCCAACGCCGCGCGAGAGCCGGAGCGGACGCTAGGGTGCCGCTTCGTGGCGGAGGTATACGACGGCGCGACGCTGCGCGCGACGCTCCTCGAGATCGCGAGCAACTTCTCCTTCACGTGGATCGCCGAGGCGCGGCTCCTCTTCGACGCGCTCGAGCCGCAGCGCTTCGCCGAGCTGCACCACAACCCGACCGCACTGCTGTCCGAGCTGACGGACGACGACCTCGCTCGAGCGCTGACGTCGGACTATCTGGAACGGCTGGCCCGGGTGCAGGGCCGGCTCGCGCACGACCGGGGCGAGGAGACGTGGTGGCGCGAGCGGAGCGGGCCGTCCGACCTGCTGGTCGCCTACTTCTCCGCGGAGTTCGGCCTCGACGAGAGCCTGCCCATCTACTCGGGCGGGCTCGGCGTGCTCGCCGGCGACTATCTCAAGGCCGCCTCGGAGCTCGGCCTCCCGCTCGTGGGGATCGGGCTCTTCTATCGCCATGGATACTTCGAGCAGCGCCTCGACGAGAACGATCGCCAGGCCGAGCACTATCCGCTGATCGACGCGAACCGGCTACCGCTGGAGCTCGTGCCGATGGCGCCCGTGGTCGAGCTCGCGGACGACCGCGGCGAGCTCGTGCCGGTGCGGCTCGGCGTCTGGCGGGTACGGGTCGGCCGCATCTCTCTCTACCTGATCGACACCCGCTTCGGCGGGAACCCCACCTGGGCCCTCACCGACTCGCTCTACGGCGGCGACCGGGCGAACCGGCTGCGCCAGGAGATCGTGCTCGGAGTCGGCGGCATCCGCGTGCTGCGCCGGCTCGGGCTGGCACCGACGGTCTTCCACCTGAACGAGGGCCACTCCGCACTTCTCCAGCTCGAGCGCATGCGCGAGCTCGTCGAGGAGCAGGGCCTCTCCGCGGACGAGGCGATCGAGCGACTGCGCGCCTCCACGGTCTTCACCACGCACACCCCGGTGCCCGCGGGAAACGAGGTCTTCGATCCCCAGCTCGTGCGGCGCGCCGTCGGCGGTCTCGTCGAGCGCTGCGGCCTCGCCTGGGAGGACTTCCTGGCGCTCGGCAAGGTCGAGCAGAGCGCGGATGGATTCGGCCTCACGCCGTTCGCGCTTCGCACGTCGCAGTACGCGAACGCCGTCTCGGAGCTGCACGGCGCCGTCTCGCGGGAGATGTGGCACGGGCTCTGGCCCGAGCGGCGCGTCGACGAGGTTCCGATCACCGCGGTCACGAACGGCGTTCACCAACGGACGTGGATCTCGGGCGAGCTCGAGACGCTGCTCGGGGACAACGAGCCGCAGTTCGAGCGGGCGCGCGAGCTGTCGGCGGAGGATCTGTGGGCCGCACACCGCCGCGCGAAGGAGCGGCTGCTCGAGTTCATCGCCACGACCCGCGGCGTGCGCGAGCTCGACCCGGACGTCCTCACGATCGGCTTCGCCCGCCGCTTCGCGACCTACAAGCGCGCCGACCTCCTCTTCAGCCGGCCGGAGCGCGTCGCGCGACTTCTCGCCGATTCGGAGCGGCCGATCCAGGTGCTCGTGGCAGGGAAGGCGCACCCGGCGGACGAGGAGGGGAAGGACCTGATCCAGCTCGTGGTGGAGTTCGCCCGGGAGCCGACGGCGGCGGGTCGCGTCATCTTCCTCGAGGACTACGAGATGACGCTCGCGCGGCGGCTCGTCCAGGGCGTCGACCTCTGGCTCAACACACCGCGGCGCCCGCACGAGGCTTCGGGCACGTCCGGCATGAAGGCCGCGCTGAACGGGGTGCTGAACTGCTCGATCCTCGACGGCTGGTGGGCCGAGGCGTACTCCCCGAGCTGTGGGTTCGCGATCGGTGGGCCGGAGGTCGAGGCGAGTGAAACAGCGCAGGACCAGGTCGACGCGGAAGGGCTCTACGCCGTGCTCGAGGAGCAGGTGCTGCCGGCGTTCTACGAGCGCGACGAGGCGGGAATCCCCCAGCGCTGGATCGGGCTGATGCGGGAGTCGATCGCCGAGCTCGGGCCGCGCTTCGGGACGGCGCGGATGGCGGCGGAGTACGTCGAGCGGCTCTATCTGCCTGCGCACGAGGGCGCAAGGCGCCCGACCAGCCGAGTGGCGTAGAAATCGGGAGGCGCGCCGACCCCGGAGCGCGCCTCCCTCCCATTCGCGCTTCAGGCCGCGGCAGCCGCCGTCCGCATGCGCGCGCGAGAGCCGAGCAGCACGAAGAGACTCGTGCCGAGCGTCCAGATCGGGACGCCGAAGATCAGGCCGATCCAGCCGACCGGCCCGATGATCAGCACGACCGCGACGAGGCCGCTGAACGCGGCCCACCAGCGCGGCAGCGCCCGTGTCCGCCAGGCAAGGACTGCAACGACGGCGAGCGGCAGGACAGCGGTGAGCTCGGCCGTGATGAAGAAGATGTCCACGGCGTGATGGAACGTCGCCGCGGTGGCCGGGGTGATGTCGTTCTTGTCGAGCCCACCGGCCACGTCCACCGCGGCCACGAGCATTCCGGACACGGTGGCGATGGCGGCACCTGCGAGCGCGAGCACCGGCGCCGCGAGCCGCCGGCCGACGCCGGCGACGAAGACGACGAAGCCGAGGCAGCCGATCATGAAGAGCCAGCCGCCGAGCAGGATCGAGTCCGTGTGCGCCCTGTACCAGGCCAGGATCTCGCTCCCCGAGGCGTGCTCCCCGGGCTGCTGGTGCGTGAGCAGGGCGAGACCGACGATCCAGAGGGCGACGGTGAGCGGGCCGACGAGAGCCCAGTGGCGGTTGTCTGACGGGGTCATGCCGTGATGCTCCTTTCGAAGTTGAGCGAGAGGGCGGAACGGACGAGCGAGATCGCTGCCCCGAGCCCGGCGAGCAGCAGCAGGCCGAGGACGAGCCCCGCGAGGAACAGGCCGCGCCGCATCAGACGGCTGCCGTGACGGCGGGCAGGGCCGGAGCCGCTGCAGGGACGTAAACGGGCTCGTAGCCGAGCACGCGGCCGAGCGGGCTGCCGAGCGCGAGGCCGAGCCGCTGCACGATCGCCGGCGGAAACGGCAGGCGCACGGTGTCGAAGTGGGCCTGTGCGATGACCGCGAGGTGCAGCGGGTTCGGCATCCCCTTCCGGTTAGTGCGGCCGTCGGCGGCGAGCGAGAACATCGTCTCGATCAGCGACTCGAACTGCAGGGCGGGCCGGATCTCGCACACGAAGTGCGCGACCTCGTCGCCGGCGTTCCAGAACTTGTGCGGCGTGCCTGCCGGCACGGTGAGCCGCTTGCCGGGGCCCGCGACGAGCTTCTCGCGGCCGACGCGGAACCCGACGGTGCCGCGGAGGACCTCGAAGCGTTCCTCCTGGCTCGGGTGTACGTGCGCGGCGGCGACGAAGCCGTTCGGCTGGACGTAGGTCTCGATCACGACGGCGGCGCCGTTCGTCTCGCGGCTCGTCTGCCGGAAGACGATGCGCTCGCCGGTGACCGGGTTCTCGATGGCGTCTCCTGCGCGGATCATTTGCTGTCTCCTTTTCGAATGGGCCGCCTGCGCGGCTGTCGTTGGCACTCTGGAAGGAGCGGCTTAAGATCCACTTGGGCCGGAGTTAAGGGGGACGCATTTCCGTGCAATTCCGCATCCTGGGGCCGATCGAGGCCGTTCTCGACGGCGCAACGGCGGCGCTCGGGGCGCCCAAGCAACGCGGGCTGCTCGCGTTGCTCCTGGTCAACCGCCGACGGGTGGTGACCGCCGACCAGCTCATCGATGGACTCTGGGGGGAGGCACCGCCGGCCTCGGCTCTCCAGTCGCTGCAGGTCTATGTGCACGGCCTGCGCCGCGCCCTCGGCGGAGAGCGGATCGAGACCGCCGGCCGCGGATACCGCGCCGTCGTCGCCGAGGACGAGCTCGACCTCGACCGCTTCGAGCGCATGCTCGAGCGCGGGCGAGCCGCTCTCGAGGCGGGGCGCGCCGACGATGCAGCAGACGACCTGCGGGAGGCGCTCGCGGTCTGGCGGGGTCCGGCGCTGGCCGGGCTCCCGGAGGAGACGCGCCGCGCAGCCGAGGCCGAGCGGCTCGACGAGCTGCGCCTCACGGCGCTGGAGCTCCACTTCGACGCGGAGCTCGCCTGCGGCCGACACGACGCCGTCGTCGCGGAGCTCGAGGCACTCACCGCCGAGGAGCCATACCGCGAGCGCTTCCTCCAGCAGCGGATGCTCGCGCTCTATCGCTGCGGCCGCCTGGCGGTCGCGCTCGAGGTCTACCGCAATGCGCGCGAGGTTCTCGCGGAGGAGCTCGGCCTCGATCCGAGCCCCGCCCTGCAGGAGCTGGAGCGGGCGATTCTCCAACAGGACCCGGCTCTCGCGGCTCCGGAGGCCCCGACTCGCACGACGCGGCCGCTGCCCGTGCCCCCCACGCCGCTCGTCGGCCGCCGGCTCGAGCTCGCAGCGGTCGGCGCGCTCTTCCGCGACGAGGGCGCCAGGCTCGTCACGCTCACCGGCCCGGGAGGCACGGGCAAGACGCGCCTGGCGATCGAGGTCGCGCGCACGCTAGAGCCGGAGCTTCGCGACGGCGCCGTCTTCGTCAGCCTCGCAGCGCTCTCGAGCCCGGAGCTGGTGATGCCGACGGTCGCCGAAGCGCTGGAGGTACAGGAGGAGCAGGTGATCGACCACCTGCGCGAGCGCAGGCTGCTGCTCGTCCTGGACAACTTCGAGCAGCTCCTGGCCGCGGCGCCGTTCGTCGGCGAGCTGCTCTCAGCCGCTCCGCGCCTGTGGGTCCTCGCGACGAGTCGCGCACCTCTGCGCCTCGCGGCAGAGCGCGAATATCCGGTGCCGCCGTTCGAGACTCCTAACCCCGACCTGCCGTTCGAGGCTCTCGTCCAGACCGACGCGCTGCGGCTCTTCGCCGCCCGCGCACGCGCGGTCGATCCCGGGTTCGAGCTGGACGGGAAGAGTGCAGCGGAGGTCGCGCACGTCTGCACACGGCTGGATGGGCTGCCGCTCGCGATCGAGCTGGCGGCCGCGCGGTCGCAACTGCTCGCGCCGGGCGAGATCCTCGAACGCCTCGAACGCGAGCCGAACCTGCTGCCGAGCGGGCCACGCGATGCGCCGGCCCGGCAACGCACGCTCGCGGCCACGATCCACTGGAGCTACGACCTGCTGCCGCCGGCCGACCGTCTTGCCTTCGCGCGCCTCGGCGTGTTCTCCGGCGGCTGCACGCTCGAGGCGGCGGAGAGCGTGTGCGACATCACACTCGAGAGCCTCGGCACCCTCGTCGACAACAACCTGCTGCGGCGGCGCGACTCGCGCTTCACGATGCTCGAGACGGTTCGCCACTTCGCGGTCGAGCGACTCGAGGAAGCAGGCGCCGCGCAGCTGCGGAAGCGGCACGCAGAGTGGCTGACCGAGCTCGCCGAGACCATGGCAGAGCGCACGACCGTCGCCGGCGAGGACGCCACCACGTGGCTCGACCGGATTCAGCCGGAGCACGACAACATTCGCGCCGCGCTCGCATGGTCGATCGAGGAAGAGCCCGAGCTGGCCCTGCGGCTCGCGAGCTCCCTGCGCCTGTTCTGGGAGGTGCGCGGCCACTTCAGCGAAGGCGGCCGCTGGCTGGAGGAAGCGCTGCAGCGGGCGACCGAGGTGCCGCCGCTGGTACGGCTGCGGGCCGTCTCGGCGAGCGGGGCGATCGCGTTCCGCGTCGGTGAGCACGCGCTGGCACGGGAGCGCTTCACCGCCGCGCTCGAGCTGGCACGGGAGCTCGAGGACGAGCTCTGGATCGCCCGGGCGCTCAGCGATGTGGGCACGGTCGCGGCGGTGCTCGAGGAGTTCGACGAGGCGAGCGTGCTGCTCGAGGAGAGCGCGGATCTGTTCCGCAAGCTCGACGTGCCCGCCCGGCTCGCGACCGTGCTCGGCAACCTCGGCCACATCGCCAGCATGCGGGGCGACTACGAGCGCGCGATCGAGGTGACGGAGGAGGCGCTGGCGCTCGAAGCGAGCCACAAGACGAACGCGGCGATCTCGCTCTTCAACCTCGGGAGTCACAACCTCGGGGCGGGCCACCACGAGAAGGCGCGCGAATGGCTCGAGCGCGCGATCGCGCACAGCCTGGAGCTCGGCTTCAAGGAGGTGATGGCGTACTCGCTCGCCGCATATGCCCGGCTGTGTCTGCTCGAAGACGACGCCGGGCGCGCCGCGTACCTGGCAGGGATTGCGGACCGGCTGCTGGCCGACGCGGGCCTCCAGCTCCAGCCCGCCGAGCAGGCACTGTTCGAGGAGGCGAAGGCGACTGCGGAGCGCGAGCTCGGCGACGGGTACACCGCCGCGCACGACGCGGCCGCCGCCGCTCCGCTCGAGGAGGCGCTCCGCGAGGGCGGCGTGCTCGCCGCGACTCCCGCGTCTCCCTAACATCGAAGGCGATGGACGAGGACGGCGCACCGGGCTTCGAGCAACTCGTATCGGAGGCGCTCGACGAGCTGCCCAAGGACATCCGCGACCTGATGACGAACGTCGCCGTCACGGTCGAGGACGAGCCACCGCCGGGCGAGAACTTGCTCGGCCTCTACCAGGGCGTCCCCTGGGGCAGCCGCGGGCCGTACTACGCGGGAGCCCTGCCGGACAAGATCACGATCTACCGCGGGCCGATGGAGCGCATGACGGGCGGTGACCCCGAGCGGCTACGGAACCAGGTGCGGCGCACGGTCTTCCACGAGATCGCGCACCACTTCGGAATCAGCGACCAGCGCCTGGTCGATATCGACCGCTACTAACCGGAGCCGCTGACCGTCAGCTGGTTCTCGGCGTGGCGGATGCGCTGCTCGAGCTGCCAGCGGTCGGCGGTCGAGTCACCGGCGTCGACCTTGGCAAGCTCCTCCTTGGCCTCCTCGAGCTGACGGAGCGCCCGGGCCTCGTCGATGTCCGCGGCTGCCACGGCGTCGTCGACGAGCGCGATGGCGCGGTTCTCGAGCACCTGGAAGAAGCCTGGGCCGGTCGCGAACTCGCGCACCTCGCCGTCGCCGAGGTGGACGCGGGTCGAGCCCGCACGCAGCATCGCGACGAGCGGAGCGTGCCGCGCGAGGACGCCGATCTCCCCCGCGGCGCCGGGCACGATCAGCATCTCGGCCTCGCCCTCGTACGCCGGGCCCTCCGGCGTCACCACCGAGACCGGGAAGAGCGGGTGGTCCGGCATCGCTCCTGCTAGGCCGCTTCGGCTTCGCCGTTCTCGGCCTGCTCGTCCGCCTCGCGCTGCGCGGCGTCGTCCGGCTCCTCGCCGCCGAGCTCCTTCCCACGCTCGACGGCCGCCTCGATCGGCCCGACCATGTAGAACGCCTGCTCGGGCAGCTCGTCGTGCTTGCCGTCGAGGATCTCCGTGAAGCCGCGGATGGTGTCCTCGAGCTTCACGAACTCGCCGGGCGTGCCGGTGAACTGCGCAGCGGTGAAGAACGGCTGCGAGAGGAAGCGCTCGATCTTGCGGGCGCGCGCGACGACGAGCTTGTCCTCGTCGGAGAGCTCGTCGATGCCGAGGATCGCGATGATGTCCTGCAGGTCGGCGTAGCGCTGCAGCACCTCCTGCACGCGCGTCGCGGTCGCGTAGTGGTCGGCGGACACCGTTCCCGGCTGCAGCGCGCGCGAGGTCGAGCGCAGCGGGTGCACGGCGGGGTAGATCCCCTTCTCGACGATGCTGCGGTCGAGGACCGTCGTGGAGTCGAGGTGCGCGAACGTGTTCGCGGGCGCCGGGTCGGTCAGGTCGTCGGCAGGGACGTAGATCGCCTGCACCGACGTGACCGAACCGGTGCGCGTCGACGTGATCCGCTCCTGCAACTGCCCCATCTCGGTCGCGAGCGTCGGCTGGTAACCGACGGCGCTCGGCATGCGGCCGAGCAGCGCCGAGACCTCGGAGCCCGCCTGGACGAAGCGGAAGATGTTGTCGATGAAGAGGAGGACGTCCTGGCCCTCGTCGCGGAAGTACTCCGCCATCGTGAGGCCCGAGAGGCCGACGCGGAGCCGCGCGCCCGGGGGCTCGTTCATCTGGCCGTAGCACATCGCGACCTTGTCCATGACGCCCGACTCCTGCATCTCGAGCATCAGGTCGTTGCCCTCGCGCGTGCGCTCGCCGACGCCGGAGAAGACGGATACGCCGCCGTGCTGCAGCGCAACGTTGTGAATCAGCTCCGTGATCGTCACGGTCTTGCCGACCCCGGCACCGCCGAACAGGCCGACCTTGCCGCCGCGGACGAACGGCGCGATCAGGTCGACCACCTTGATGCCGGTCTCGAAGATTTCGATGGCCGGCGAGAGATCGACGAAGTTCGGCGGGTCGCGGTGAATTGGCCAGCGCTCGCCCTTCGCGGCCTCCTTGCCGTCGACGGGGTCGCCGATCACGTTCCAGATGCGGCCGAGCGTCTGGTCGCCGACGGGAACGGAGATCGGCTGCCTCGTGTCCACGATCTCGACCCCGCGGGCGAGCCCGTCGGTCGAGTCCATGGCGACGGCCCGGACGCGATCGTCGCCGAGGTGCTGCTGCACCTCCGCGATCAGCTCCCGGGAGCCGCCGTCCTCGGGGATGTCGACGCGGAGCGCGTGGAAGATCTCCGGCAGCCGGTCCGGGAAGACGGCATCGAGCACGACGCCCTTGATCTCGACGATCTTTCCCGTGTTGTTGCCGTTGCTCTGGTCGGCCACTGAGTCTCCCCTGCTGCTCGAGTTGGGCGCGGCTCGCGGGCTGCCCCGGCGAGGCGTACTGCCGGGCGCACTCTAGCCAAGCGACGTTTGCGCTCCTCGGTGGAACCGACCGCGTTTGCGAAGCTTGCCGGCATGGCCGAGACCGACGTCTCCGCGGCACCATTCAGCGGCAGGACCGCCTGGACGCGGAACCTGCAGACGCCGCTCCGCGCCTTCCTCACGACGGAGACGGGAAGCGCCGCCGTGCTGTTCGCGGCGGTCGTCGCCGCGCTCGTCTGGGCGAACGTGGATCCCGCCTCCTACGAGCGCGTCTGGACGACGACCCTCTCGATCCGGATCGGCAGTCACGGGATTGCGCTGGACTTGCGGGGCTGGATCAACAGCGGTCTGATGGCCTTCTTCTTCTTCGTGATCGGGCTCGAGGCAAGGCGCGAGTTCGACCTCGGCGAGCTGCGCGAGCGGCGGCGGGTGGCGCTCCCGCTCCTCGCCGGGCTCGGCGGAATGGTCGTCCCCGTTGTGATCTACCTCGCGATCAACGCGGGTCACGACTCGAGCCACGGCTGGGGGACGGCGATGTCGACCGACACGGCGTTCGCGTTGGGGCTACTCGCGCTCGTCGGGTCGGGCCTGCCCGATCGGCTTCGTGCCTACCTGCTCACCGTCGCGGTCGTCGACGACATCGTCGCGCTGCTCGTGATCGCGATCGCATACAGCGGCTCGATCTCGGTCGTGCCGCTCCTCGTCGCCTTCGGGATCTTCGGCTGCATCCTGCTGGTGCGGGCCGCGAACATCCACGTCGGCGCCGTCTACTTCGTGCTCGGGACGGCCGTCTGGATCGCGTTCTACGAGGCGGGCGTGGACCCGGTGGTCGCGGGCCTGATGGGCGGGGTGATCGCGCTCGCGTACCCCGCGCAGCGGAGCGACCTCGAGCGCGCGAGCGACATCTTCCGCCTCTTCCGCGAGCAGCCGACCGGTGACCTGGCGCGCACGGCGCGCGGGGCGCTGAGGACGGCCGTCTCGCCGAACGAGCGGCTGCAGTCGCTCTGGCATCCCTGGACGAGCTACGTGATCGTGCCGCTCTTCGCGCTGGCGAACGCCGGCGTCCACCTAAGCATGGGCTTCCTCTCGACGGCGTACACAGCGCCGATCACGCTCGGGATCATCTTCGGCTACGTCCTCGGCAAGCCGATCGGAATCGTGGGAGCGACCTGGCTCGCGAGCCGTCTGAGCCGCGGGCGCCTGAGGCCCTCGGTCGGCTGGGCGTCGGTGGCGGGTGCGGGCACGATCGCCGGGATCGGCTTCACGGTCTCGATTCTCATCGCCGACCTCGCATTCCACGGTGTGGACCTCGACGAGGCGAAGATCGGCGTTCTCAGCGCCGCGGCGCTGGCGGCGACCCTGACGTGGCTCGTCGTCCTCGTGACGAAGCGGCTACCGCGTCGCACGCGGATCCGGATGCTGCTCGGCACGCCCGACCTCATCGTCGACCTGGCGGATCCGGTCGATCCGGAGGAGGACCACATTCGCGGCCCCGTGGACGCGCCCGTCACGGTCCTCGAGTACGGCGACTTCGAGTGCCCCTACTGCGGCCAGGCGGAGCCGGTGCTGCGCGAGCTCCTGCGTGACCTCGGGGACGTCGCCTACGTCTGGCGTCACCTCCCGCTGAACGACGTCCACCCGAACGCCCAGCAGGCGGCGGAGGCGGCCGAGGCGGCCGCCGAGCAGGGCGCGTTCTGGGAGATGCACGACCTGCTCCTCGACCACCAGGACGCACTGGGGTTCCGCGACCTGCTCGGCTACGCGCGAGAGCTGGGCCTCGACGGCGAACGCTTCGAGCACGACCTGCGCACCCGAGCCGGCACGGGCCGCATCTCCCGTGACGTCGACTCGGCCGACATCTCGGCGGTGTCGGGGACGCCGACGTTCTTCATCAACGGCCTGCGCCACTACGGCGCCTACGACATCGCGACCCTGACGGCCGCGGTCAAGGCTGCGCGTGCACGCGAGCTCGTGCGGCCTACGAGCGGGAGCTGAGCTCGCGCGCCTGCACGTACTCGACGAGCGCGACCGCCCGCTCCATCGAGCCCGCCGGCGGCGGCGCGTTCCATCGGACCAGCCGGTCCTCCCGGACCTGACCGATGAGGTCGCGCCACTCCGCCGGCAGGGCCCCGGCCGCCCAGTCGAGCGCGCCCGGCTTCGTGATCACCTCGCCCCGCTCGAGCGTGTAGAGCATCCGACAGGCGGTCTCGACGAGATAGCGCTGCGTCCAGATGATGTCGAGCGGGGCCCAGCTCCTCACGTCGCCGAGGAGATTCACGATCTGCGGTCGCATCGCCGTCTGCAGCACCGGAGCCGGGATTTCGCAACAGAACTCACGCGGATTCCTGCCGACGAGAACGTACGGCCGGTTGTAGACGACCCAGCGAACGTCCTCTGCATTGCAGTGCGCCGACCACTCCATCTCGCGCGTACCCCGATCCACAAACAGCCAGGGCCGTCCCAGCGCGCCGAGGGTCTCGAGATCCCCGCGCGGCGCATACGAGCCTTCGAGGTTGGAGGCCCAGTAGCCCGGCCGGCTCGGGATCTCCTCGTGAAGCTCCCGCAGCGCGCGCTCCTCCTCGCTCGTCAGGGCGCCGTCCTTCACGACGAGAAAGTCGCAGTCGCTCGCGGCGTCGCCGCCTCCCAGCGCGAACGAGCCGGTGAGGTAGATGCCGACGAGGTTCTCGCCGAGCACCGACGAGACCCGGGCGACGAACCGCGCCAGAAAGTCGTCGAGCTCGGGAAACGCGGTTGCTATTGAGTGAGGGCGTCGGCGCCGGCGACGACCTCGAGAATCTCCTGCGTGATCTCGGCCTGGCGGGCGCGGTTGAGCGAGAGCGTCAGGTTGTCGATCAGCTCGCCGGCGTTCTTCGACGCGCTGCGCATGGCAGCCATCTGCGACGCGAGGAACGCGGCCGCCGACTCGAGCAGAGCGCGGTAGATCTCGGTCTCGAGGTAGACGGGGAGAAGGCGCTGCAGGATCTCCTCCGGCTCGGGCTCGTAGATGAAATCGCCGCTCGCGCCGCCGGTCGGCTCTTCCTCGCTCTCGTCGCCCGCGAGCACCTCCTCGTGGATCGGCAGCAGGTCGGTCGTCGTCACCCGCTGCACGAGCGCCGACTCGAAGCGGTTGTAGATGAGGACGACGCGGTCGACCTCCTCCGCCTCGTACAGCTCGGCGAGCTTGTGGCCGACCGCCTGCGCGTCGGCATAGGCCGGCTTGTCGGCGAATCCCGCCCACTGCGCGGTCACCTCGTAGCGGCGGAAGCGCAGGGTCGAAGCCCCCTTGCGCCCGACTGCGAGCCACGTCACCTCCTGGCCCTCGGCCCGCGCCTTCCGCTCGAGCTCGAAGGCCCGTCGCAGCACCTGCCCGTTGAAGGGCCCGGCGAGGCCGCGGTCGCCCGTCACCACCACGAAAGCGACGCGCCGCACCTCGTCGCGCTGCTGTAGGAGCGCGAGGTTCCGGATCGAGGACGCCGCGCGCGCCGTGCCGACCATCAGCTCCTGCATCCGGTCGGCGTACGGCCGCATCTCCTCGATGCGGCCCTGCGCACGCCGCAGCCGCGCGCCGGCCACGAGCTCGAGCGCCTTCGTGATCTTGCGCGTGTTGCGGACGGACGCGATCCGCCGCCGGAGGTCCTGCAGCGAGGCCATCTATGCGCCTGCCGGCGATGGTCTCGCGCTTCCGGCGAGCGAAAAGCGAGCGAGGCAAGGACGCAGGTCGCGTCGATAGCCGAAGCTATCGGCGCGACTGAGGACGCCGCAGCCGGCGAAGCCGGCCGACGAGCGAAGCGAGGAGTCGCGACGCTTTGCAGCCGCCGGAAGTGCGTTGACTATTGCCGGCAGGCGCATCTAGGTGACCGTGTCCTCGCCCTCGACGTTGAAGCCGTGCTTGAACTTCTCGATCTCGCCGTTCAGCTGCTGCGCGACCTCGTCCGGCAGGTCGCCCGACTCGCGGATCTGCTTGTAGATCGACTCCTCGGCCCGCATGTGCTCGCGCAGCTCGTCCTGGAAGCGTGAGACCTGCGCGGTCGGGATGTCGTCGAGGTAGCCCTCGTTGCCGGCGTAGATCGCGACGACCTGCTCCTCCATCGGCCACGGGTCGTACTGCGGCTGGTTGAGCGTCGCCACCATCTTCGCGCCGCGGGTCAGCGCCTGCTGTGTCGCGCGGTCGAGCTCGGAGCCGAATTGCGCGAACGCCTCGAGCTCTCGGTACTGCGCGAGGTCGAGCCGCAGGCGGCCGGCGACCTTCTTCATGGCCTTCGTCTGCGCGGAAGCGCCGACGCGCGAGACCGAGGTGCCGACGTTCACCGCCGGGCGTACGCCGGAGTAGAAGAGCTCCGAGTTGAGGAAGATCTGTCCGTCGGTGATCGAGATCACGTTGGTCGGGATGTAGGCGGCGATGTCGCCCGCCTGCGTCTCGATGACGGGGAGCGCGGTCAGCGAGCCGCCGCCGTTCTCCTCGGAGAGCTTGCACGCGCGCTCGAGCAGCCGGGAGTGCAGGTAGAAGACGTCGCCCGGGAACGCCTCGCGGCCCGGCGGGCGCCGCAGCAGCAGCGAGAGCTGCCGGTAGGCGTCGGCCTGCTTCGAGAGGTCGTCGTACATCACAAGTGCGTGCTTGCCGTTGAAGAGGAAGTACTCGCCCATCGCGCAGCCGGCGAATGGCGCCATCCATTTGATCGGCGCGGCCTCGTGCGCGGCCGCGGAGATGATCGTCGTGTACTCCAACGCCCCCTCTTCGCGCAGCCGCTCGTAGATGCCGGCGACCGTCGACGCCTTCTGGCCGATGGCGACGTAGATGCAGTGCATGTCGGTGTCGCGCTGGTTGAGGATCGTGTCGATCAGGATCGCCGTCTTGCCGGTCGAGCGGTCGCCGATGATCAGCTCACGCTGGCCGCGGCCCACATTCGTCATGGAGTCGATTGACTTGATGCCCGTCATCAGCGGCTCCTTCACCGGCTGGCGCGCAACGACGCCCGGCGCCTTGAACTCGAGGGGCCTCGTCTCAGTCGCCTCGATCGGGCCGCGCCCGTCGAGCGGGTTTCCAAGCGGGTCGACGACGCGGCCGAGCAGCGCCTCGCCGACGGGGACGCTCGCGACCTTGCCCGTGCGCCGCACCGGCTCGCCCTCGCTCACCTGCTCCCACTCGCCGAACAGCGCGGCGCCGACGTCATCCTCCTCGAGGTTGAACGCGAGACCGACGACGCCGTGCTCGAGCTCCAGCATCTCCATCGCAACCGCGTTCTCGAGCCCGTAGATCCGGGCGATGCCGTCGCCGATCTGGAGGACGGTGCCGACCTCGGCGAGGTCGGTCTCGACGTCGTACTGCTCGATCCGCTGGCGCAGGATCGACGTGATCTCTTCCGGTCTCAGCTTCACAGGTGCGTCAGCTCCTCACGAGTTCGTTTCTCAGTCGTTCCAGTCTCCCGCGCACGCTCGCGTCGACGCGGAGCGAGCCCGCCTGCAGGACGATCCCGCCCACGAGCTCGGGATCGACCTTCTGCGTCGCCTCGACCTTGCGGCCCGCCGCGTCCTCGATCTGCTTCAGGATCGCCTTCGTCTCGTCGGCGGTCAGCTCGCGCGCCGTCGTCAGCTCGACGGTGAGGCGGCGCTCCTCGCGCGCCATCAGCCGCTCGAACTCCTTCGCGATCTCCTCGAGCTCGCCCGCGCGGCCCTTCTCCGCGACCAGCTGCAGGAAGTTGGCGAACAGCGGCTCCTCGTCGCCGGCGAGATCGCCGAGGATCGCGGCCTTCGCGCTCGGCTCGAGCTGCGGGTTGCGCAGGACGGCGTGCAGCTCCGGCGATTCTGCCGTCGCGGCCGCGAAGTCGCTGAGGGCCTCGTGCACCTGCGCAAGCCGGCCCGCGTCCTTCGCGGCGCCAAACAGCGCCTCGGCGTAGATGCGGTGCGCGACGGCTATGCGGATTCCTCGAGCCGCGAGAAGTCGAGGCCGGCGATGGCCTCCTCGATCAGCTCCTGGTCGCGCTTCGCGTCGAGCGTCCGGCCGACGACCCGCGACGCCGCCTCGAGCGTGAGGTCGGCCACCTCGGCGCGGATCTGCTGGAGCGCGCGGCCGGTCTCGGCCGCGATCTCCTTCCGCGTCTCCTCGAGCCGGCGCTGCCGCTCCGACTCCGTCTCCTCGCGCATCCGCTGCTCCATCGACTCCCGCGTCTTGCGCGCCTCGGCAAGGATCGCCTCGCCCTCGCCACGTGCCTCGGCGATGAGCTTCCGGTGCTCCTCGAGCAGGCGCTGCGCCTCGTCGCGGGCGTTGTCCGCCGCCTCGATGGCGTTCTGGATCGACTCTCGGCGCGTGTCGATCATCTTCTGGACCGGGCCGAACGCATAGCGCTTGAGCACGTAGAGCGCGATCAGGAAGCAGACGATCGTCCAGATCATCAGACCCGGCGTGACCGAGATGAGTGGATTCGCGGCGAGCGTCACTTGACGAGCACGTACGCGAGGATCGATCCGAGCAGGCCGTAGAACACGACGGCTTCCGTCAGCGCGAAGCCGAGCCACTGGATGCCCTGCAGCTCGTTCCGGAGCTCGGGCTGGCGGGCGACCGACTGGATCATCGAGCCGAAGATGATTCCGATGCCGACACCGGCGCCGGCCGCTCCGAGGCCCACGCCGAGGGCGAGGCCGATCGCCTTGCCCGCCTTCGTCACGTCGCCGGTCGTGGCGGCGAGGATGTAGCCGATCATGTCGTTTCCTCCTTAGTGCTCCGGCTCGATCGCCGAGCCGATGTAGATGGCGGACAGGGCAGCGAAGATGAACGCCTGGATCGCGACGACGATGATCACCTCGAAGAGGTAGAAGAGCGTCGCGGGGATGACCGTGAAGACCAGGGCGAGCGACTCGAAGATGAAGATCAGGCCCAGGAAGGTGAGGATCAGGATGTGGCCGGCGAGCATGTTCGCGAAGAGGCGGACGCTCAGCGAGATCAGCCGCATGAACTGCCCGAGGATCTCGAGCGGCACGATGAGGAGCAGCAAGCCCTTCGGCGCCTCGGGGATCCAGCTCTTGAAGTAGCGCCGCGGCCCGTTCCACTTGATTCCCTCGTAGTGGGTGAACACGAAGGTGAGGAGGGCGAGCGCCAGGGTCACGGAGAGCGACGAGGTCGCCGCGTAGATGCCCCAGGTGGGGACGCCGTGCCAGGTCTCCCCCGTGAGCGGCAGCGGGATGAACCCGAGCATGTTGACCACGAAGATGAAGAGCAGGAGCGTGGCGACGTAGGGGAACCAGCGGCCGATCGCCTTCGACGGCAGGCCCTGCTCCGCGATCTGGGTCTGAGCGGTCTCGTACAGCGCCTCGCCGATCGTCTGCCGGCGGTCGGGCATGAGCGCGAGCCGGCTGCGCATGGTGACGATCCCCAGCGCGATCGTGCAGATCGTCCCGAGCATCAGGTAGACGACGGCCTTCGTGATCGAGAGGTTGAGCGGGCCGAGATGGATCGGGATCCACTCGTGCTGCTCGAACTCGGTCGTGGGGTCGAAGTCGCCGCGCGCGAACGCCGCCTGCGGCGCGAGGAGCGCGAGCGCCGCGACGAAGAGCAGGATCCGCAACCTGCTCACAGCGACGGCGTCCCGAAGTAGGAGGCGAGCGAGAGGCCGAGCTCGAACGTGTACGCGAGCCCGTAGGTGACGGCCGTCGTCAGCGCGAGGTCGTGGCCCGCGGCGAGCGCGGCGAAGAGCACGATCAGCAGCGCGATCAGCTTGAAGAAGAGCGCGAACGCCTGGATGCCGGAGCCCGCGAGGCCGCCGCCCGGCTTCGCGCGCGCCCGGGCGAGGAGGAGGTCGAGCGCGTGAAGCCCCAGCCAGAGCAGCGCCGCGAGCCCCCAGCCCGCGATGCTCCAGCCGACGAGCGCGACCACCGGCAGGAGGAGCGCTAGCGCCACCGTTCCGCCGGCGGCAGGCAGCAAGTGATCGGGCTCGGCGCGCCGGACGGAGAAGAGGCCGCCGAGCATCAGCTCATGTTCCCGTAGCGAATGTAGACCGCGGCGATTCCGCCGAGGATCCCGACCACTGCGCCGAACAGCGCTCCGATCGCGCCCGAGCCTACGGCCCAGCCGACGAGGACGCCGATGCCGACACAGACCGCGAGCACGGCTAGAAGGACGCCCCCGGCACCAGCGGCGTTGAACTGCGGCGAGGTTGTCCCCTGCATCCGCGGCGAGAATAGCAGTGTCAGAGTGGCCGCGAACCGGTACTTTGTGACACCTTAATCCCGCATGGGAAGCCAACCTCGCCTCCTGTTAGTTCACGGTTCCGTCGTCAACGCGGAGCTGACCTGGGGCGCTCAGAAATCCCTCGCGGGGCGGTTCGAGATCGTGGCGCCGAACCGGCGCGGCTTCCCGCCCGGGCCGGACGTCGAGCGGGTCGACTTCGAGGACGAAGCGGTCTGGCTCGAGCAGTTCCTCGAGCCGGGGACGCACCTGGTCGGGCATTCCTACGGCGGCGTCATCTCCCTGCTCGCCGCGGCGCGGCGCCCCGAGATGCTGCGCTCGCTGACGGTGATAGAGCCGCCCGCCTTCGGGGTCGCGCGCGGCACGCCCGCGGCCGACGAGTTCATGGCCCGGAGCGAGGAGCACTGGACGAACGGCCCGCGCGACCCGGCGGAGTTCCTGCGCGGCTTCCTCGCGCTCGTCGGCTCCTCCACCCCGGCCGGCAACTTCAGGCCCGAGCTTCTGCAGGGTGCCCGGACGCTGATGGTCGAGCGGTCCCCGTCCGAGGCGGTGATCCCGTTCGCCGTGCTCGAAGCCACGGCGTTCCCCAAGCTCGTCGTCTCGGGCGCGCACAGCGCGGCATTCGACGCGGTCTGCGACGTGCTCGAGGAGCGTTTGAGCGCCGAGCGAGCAGTCCTGCCGGGCGCAGGCCATTCGGTTCAGCGACTCGGCGAGCCGTTCAACGAGCTGCTGACGAGCTTCGTCGAGCGCGCCGGAGCGGGCTAGGTCGGCTCGAGGCGGTCCTGGAGCTCTTCGCCGCCCAGCACGCCGGGTACCAGCAGGAAGGAAAGCACGAGCAGCGCGCCCCCGAACCCGGTCGCGACGAGCAGCGCCCGGGCTCCGAAGGCGTCGGCGAGCGGGCCGACGACGGCGAGCGCGATCGGCATCAGGCTCGTCGAGACGAGCCAGTCGATGCTGTTGACCCGGCCGAGGAGGTCGTCCTCCACCCGCTCGTGGATCAGCGTCATCCAGATCACGAGACCGACGGTCGAGAGCGCGCCCATCAGGAAGCTGGCCACCATCGCCGTGGCCGCGGTCGTGGCGAAGCCGAACAGCCCGACCGCCGCCACCTTGCCCGCGAGGACGAGGAAGAGCACGATCACCGGCCGTCGCGGGCTGCCCCGCGACCCGGTCATGAGCGCGGCGAGCACGGCGCCGACGCCGCCCGCGGCGTACACCGCGCCGAGCGTCCCTGCGCTCCCGCCGAGATCGTTGCGCACGACGACCGGCACGAGCGCCTGCACGCACCCCCAGGTCGCGAGCGTGCCGATCGCGTCCGCCCCCATCCCGGCCCAGAGCCACGGGACGCGCCGGACAGCCGCGAGCCCCTCGCCCACCTCGCGCAGGACAGCGCGCACGCTTGTCTCCACGGCCGTGAGGGCGGTGCGCGGCACGGCCATCCGGGACAGGATCACCGCTGAGAGACCGAACGTTCCGGCGTCGACCGCGAGCGCAGCACCGGCCCCGAGCCCGGCGACGAGGACGCCGCCGAGCGCCGGGCCGGCCAGCCGCAGCGCGAGCGGTCGGTTGAGCTGGTTGAGCGAGTTCGCCTGCGTGAGCACCTCGCGGTCGACGAGCTCGGGGACGATCGCGCCGTACGCGGGCCCGAAGACCGCCTCCGAGGCGCCGTAGCCGGCGACGAGGACGAGCAGCTTCCAGAGGGAGAGCACGTCGGCGAGCGAGAGGACGGCGATCGCCCCGACGAAGATCCCCGAGACGACGTTCGCGCCGAGGAGGACGCGGCGCCGCGGCAAGCGGTCGGAGATGACGCCGCCGAAGAGCAGCATTGCGATGTGCGGCAGCGTGAAGGCGAGCCAGACGATCGCGAGCGCGGTCGCGCTGTTGGATAGCGCGAGCGTCTGCCAGCCGATGGCGACGTACCAGATCCCGTCTCCCAGCAGCGAGATCGTGCTCGCCGTCCAGAGCAGGCGGAAGTCGCGGCTGGCGAAGGGCGCAAAGATGCGGCTCAACCCGGTGTCGCGCCGGTTGTTCGCTCGAATCGAGCCTGCTGGAGCCGCCGGGGCTGACGGCCGCCGTCCGAACGGCGGCTCCCGTGGCAGGCGTTAGACCGCAGACGCCGGGACTAGCTGCCCCAGGCCGCTAGACGAACGTCCATTGGCGCGAACCTCCTTCCCACAACTCCCGATCGGGGTACCCCATTCGAGGCACGGGAAAGGCTGGCATACCCGTTGACTCTCGTCAATGGGTCCCAGGACCTAGGTCACTCGGATCTTCGTACTAGGTCTTCAAGCGATCTTCCGCAGCGGATCGTCCTGCTTGCGCCGCCTCTGAATGCGGTTGCCGAGCTTGACGATCTCGAGCACGTAGACCACGTAGACCGAGAAGAGCACCGCCGCGAAGCCGATCGCGGCGGCGAGCAGCGTCCACCACGGATGCCAGACGCCGTGGGCGCGGAACGGGACGAAGCGGGTCGCAAACGCGGCCGCGGCGAGCGTGACGCACCAGCCCCAGATCGTCACGGCCGCGCGGCGTTGCGAGAAGCCGCGGCGCAGGAAGCGATGGTGCAGGTGCGCCTGGTCGGCGACGAAGACACGCTCCCCGTGCTTCAGGCGCCGCACCACCACGAACGTCGTGTCGACGATCGGGACGGCCAGCACGAGCAGCGGAAAGAACAGCGCGACGCTGGCGGCCGTCTTCAGGAGCCCTTGTACGGAGATGGTGGCGAGCACGTAGCCGAGCAGCAGCGCTCCGGAGTCGCCCATGATGATCCGCGCCGGATAGAAGTTGTGGCGCAGGAAGCCGACGCAGGCGCCGAAGACGATGGCCGACAGAACGGCGGCGTCGTACTTCCCGAGCGAGAGCGCGATCACGCTGAACGTCAGCCCCGCGATCGCCGCAACTCCCGCGGCCAGGCCGTCGAGGCCGTCGAGGAAGTTGACCATGTTCATGATCGCGACGATCCAGATGATCGTGAGCGGGATCCCCACCGACGCCGGCAGGGTGTGGATGCCGACGAACGGGAACGTGAACCGGTGCACCCAGATGCCGAACCCGGTCGCCACGCCCGCGGCCGCGACCTGACCGCCGAGCTTTGCGTACCAGGGCAGGCCGCGAAAGTCGTCGACGATGCCGACGGTGACCGCGATCGCGGCGCCGAGCAGCAGCCCGCGGGTCTGCGGGCCGACGTGCAGGAAGGCGAGCGCCGGTACGAGCATCCCGAGGAAGAGCGCGATCCCGCCGAGGCGAGGCACCGGCAACTGGTTGATGCGCCTGCCGCCCGGGACGTCCACCACGCCGAACCTGCGCGCCATCCCTCCCACCGCGGGCGTCAGCAGGACGACGATCGCGCAGGCGATGAGAGCACCCCAGAGGACGTCGAGATGGTCGCCGAGCTCGTCGAGGACGCTGAGGTGCGGGCTGGTCGCCGCAAGCACGCCGTCAGGGTACTTCGCCGCCGGGACGCGCTCGCCTGCGGGCGGCTACCCGACTTCGAGCGAGAAGCTCGCCACGATGGAGGCGGCCACCTCGGATTCGCCCGGCTCGACGGGCATCGCGTCGCCGGCAGCGAACCCGACCGCAGTGGCCCGGGCCATGCGCACGGGGTGGTGCACATGCTGTTGACCGGGCTCGCTGAGCTCGAGCAGCCGGCCGAGCTTCGCACCGGAGCCCTCGGCGTACGCCTCCGCCTTGCGGCGCGCGGCGGCGGCAGCGGCGCGGCCGGCTTCGAGGCGCGCGGGATTGTCTGGAGAGATGATCCACCGGGGCCCGTCGACCTGCGCCGAGAGCTTCTCCGTCACCTCCGCGATCAGCTGCCCGATCCGCTCGGGATCGTCCAGGCGTACCGAGACGCGCGCGACCGCCCGTGGCCGCGCAACCGACGGCCCTGCTCCGTGTGATCCCACTCCTCGGCCACGGTGATCCCCGTGGTGGAGCGGTCGGTCTTGTCGACTCCCATCTCGCCCAGCATCGAGATCAGCGTCCGGCTGCGGGTGGAGACGTCTGCGAGCGACTTCCCCGGAGCATCCTCGAGCGCCGAGAGCGTGATCCAGAGCAGCGCCTCGTCCGGCTCGACGCGAAGATGCGCGTCCCCTCGCACCGTCACCGTCGGCCCTGAGAAACCGGGATCGAGCTCCGCTGTGCCCAAGGCGCCATCCTCTCATCAAGTGCAGCGTGTAGCGCAGGTCGACGGGCCTGAGCCCGCCGGCGCGATCGACGGCGGTGCCGCCGCCGCTGACGGTTCCGCCCGCCCTGGAGCCGATAGCGCCTGGATCAATCCCAGCGGAGGGCAACCTTTCCTTCGAGGCCGGGCAACGGCAACGAGTGAGCTTCGGCCTCGACCGCGTCGCGCTCGGAGCGGGTGAGCCGGCGCCAGGCCGTGACGCTCAGGTCGGACTGGGCTCGCCGCCACGTCCCGACGATCTCGCCGGAGACGAGGACGGCACCGGGCCAGACGCGCGACGTCCACAGCTCGGCACGCTGCGCGGGAGCAGGGACGAGCAGCTCGCGTCCCGCTCCCCACTGGAGGTAGTAGGCGTCGCCGCTCGGCAGGAGGCGAGCGGCGACGGGCTGGCCCGCCGACTCACGGAAGCCGGCCTCGTCGCGAGCCAGGATCCAGGCCTCGCCGATCGGCGTACGCACCGCCTGGAGCTCAGCCTCGAGCGCTGCGAACGTCGCGCGGGCCTCGCTCGCCACGATGCCCGCCCACGTCGCGAACGCATCGGGTGTGGTGGGCCCGAACACGTGGAGGTACCGGCGGCCGAGCTCGCTGCGCGCCTCGGTCGGGTCGATCTCGGGCCGCGGAACCGTCCAGACGTCCGGCGTTCGCGCACCGTCCCAGCGGATCAGCAGCGTGCCGGTCGCCGCCGCGTACTTGATCGCGTTGCCGATACCGAGGGCCTTTTGCGTGTCGTTGTCCTTCAGCCGCCGCCCGGCGAGAAATGCGTTCACCCGCGCGGCGAGGTCCTCGGCCCTGGCGCGACGACGCGGGGCATCCGGGAGCCGGCCGAGCGTGAAGATCGCGCGGTCTCGAGCCGGCACGACGTACACGCTGTAGCGTGGCCCCCAGACCTGGACGAGGGAGGGGTCCTCCCAGCTTCCCGGCCGCGTTCCCTCGACCCGCGCGTTGATCGAGAGGAGCGCCGCCCGGGGGACACTGTCCGTCAGGCCCGCCCAGCCCGCGACCCGCAGCGAGCGCCTGCCACGCGGGAGGCGCACGTCGAGCGCGCCGGCGCGGCGCCGGAAGGCGAGGATCTGCGCGCGGGTGAGCTCGAGCATCCGCCGCGAAACGATACGCGGCGACCGGAGTAGGATCGCCGCATGGTCGACTTCGAGACGCCGACCGACCTGATGAACAACCGCGGTCTGATCGCGAACCCCGAGGCGTTCGCGCGCAAGAGGGGCGCCGCGTCCTGGCTCTTTCTCTGCGGCGAGGAGTTCGCCTCGATGGAGGGCGGGATGTCGTACGCGGACGTCGAGCGCGCCGTGCCCGTGTCCGCAAATGTCGTCTCCGACCCGCCCACTCCACTCGACCTCGACCTCGCCCGCAAGCAGATCGAAACGCTGGACGGCCTGCCGAGGCCGACGCTCGTGACCTGCCGGACCGGGCCGCGCTCGTCCGCCCTGATCTACCTCTACGGCGGGCTGCAGGCCAGCGCGTCGGCGGAGGAAGTTGCCGCCCGCGCCGAGGCTGACGGCGCCACGTTCCTGCAGTCCGATGAGCTTCGAGCGTGGGTCACGAACGGGCTCGAGCAGCTGTCCTGAGCGCTCCGACACTGAACGTCACTCCCGAGGCAGCGCGCCGCTTCCTCGTCTCGCGGCATTCCCTTGCGCCTGCGCGATCGCTCGCAGGCGGCCCCGACGCCGTGCTCGAGGTGATCCGGAAGCTCGGGTCGATCCAGTTCGATCCGATCGCGGTCGCGGGGCGGAACCACGACCTGATGCTGCACGCGCGCGTCGCCGGGTACGAACCTGCGTGGTGCGACGCCCTCTACGAGCGCCGGGCGATCTTCGAGACGACCAACAAGGCGTTGTCGTTCATCCCGGCGGACGAGTTCCCGTGGTACCGCGTGAACGAGGGCCGCAAAGGCGCGCGGTTCCACGGCGCGGCCCTGGCCGACAACGCCGCCGTCGCCGAACGGGTGCTCGAGCGCATCAGGGCGGACGGGCCTCTCTCCTCGGCCGACTTCCAAGCAGAGAGCGGTCGCACGAAGGACTGGTTCGGGATGCCCGAGAACGCAGTCCGTTCTGTGCTCGAGGCGTACACCGTCGCGGGCGTGATCGGGCTCGCGCGCCGCGACGGCAACACGCGCTATTACGACGTGGTCGAGCGCCTGCTCCCCGCCGAGCTGCTCGCTCAGGACGTGCCCGAGCGGGAGCAGCTCCGGCACAAGCAGCTCTCCCGCCACCGTGCGCACGGCCTGCTCGGCGCGGGCGGCGCCGGCGGCACGTTCGCGCGCATCGCCAACCCCGATGTACGAAGGGAGCTGCACAAAGAGCTCGTCGAGCTCGGGGCGCTCGTGCCCGTCGAGGTCGAGGGCATGCGCGGCAGGCGCTTCGTCGTCGCCGAGGAGGTCGCGCAGCTCGAGGAGCCGCCAGAGGCACCGCCGTCGGCCGCCTTCATCGCGCCGTTCGACTCGCTGCTGTGGGACACGGCTCTCCTCGCGAAGCTGTTCGACTTCGAGTTCGTGTGGGAGGGCTTCTTCAAGCCGGAGAAGCGGCGCTGGGGCTACTACGTCCTCCCCATTCTCTTCGGCGACCGGTTCGTCGGCCGGATCGAGCCCCGGATCGACCGCGACGGCGGCCGCGTCCAGGTGCTCGGGCTCTGGTGGGAAAACGGCTTCGCGCCGGGCCGGGCGCCCGCGTTCGTGGAGGCGATGCGCGACGCGCTCGACGCCTACCTGCGCTTCGCAGGTGCCGACCGCCTCGAATGGCCTTCACACCTTGCCGCCCAGCAGCGACTATTCGCGGCATGACCCCGCAGGGGCAGAAGGTCGAGACATTTCACCGCCTCCACGATGAGGGCTGCTTCGTGATCCCCAACCCCTGGGATGTCGGCACCGCGGTCGCGCTCGAGCAGATGGGCTTCAAGGCGCTCGCGACGACGAGCGCAGGGCACGCCTGGTCGCTCGGCCGCCCCGACAACGGCGTGCGGCGGGACGAGGCGCTGGAGCATCTTCGCCTGATCGCGAATGCCGTGGACGTCCCGGTGAATGCGGACTTCGAGCACGGCTTCGCGCGCGATCCTGAGGGTGTCGCCGTGAACGTGCAGCTCGCCGCCGCGACCGGCATCGCGGGCCTCTCGATCGAGGACTCGACGGGCGAGCCCGGCGAGCCGCTCTATCCCTTCGAGCTCGCCGTGGAGCGGGTTCGCGCCGCGCGAGAGGCAATCGACGAGGGCAGCACGGGCGTCCTCCTCACCGGCCGGTCGGAGGGATTCGTCGCGGGGCGTCCCGATCTCGACGAGACGATCCGCAGGCTGCAGGCCTATGCCGACGCCGGGGCGGACTGCCTCTACGCGCCGGGGATCGACACCGCCGAGCAGGTGTCGGCCGTCGTCGCCGCCGTGGCGCCGAAGCCGGTCAACCTGCTCGCGAACGCGCCGTTCGTCACGGTGGCGGAAGCGGCCGATCTCGGCGTCCGCCGCGTCAGTGTCGGGGGCACACTCGCCCGCACGGCGTGGGCCGGCTTCCTCGCCGCAGCCGAAGAGATCGCCAACGAAGGCACCTTCGCGCGGTTCACCGGCCTGCCGAACGTCAATGCCGTCTTCGGCCGCTAGCGACAACGCAACGTCGAGTCAGGGCCGGGCCGGGCGGGGCGAGCGCCGAGCCTGAGCCTCGTCTCCGACTACGGCTTCCCTCGCGGTGGCGCATGTCCGGGAGGACCCGTGTGGGTGTGGTTGGGGTCGCCGTAGCCGTTCCCCGGCCGCGTGTTGGTCGGGGGCGCTGGTGGCGGCGGTGGAGGCGGAGACGGAGGC
>JBKPLL010000088.1:0-12195 GCA_046731605.1 Actinomycetota bacterium
TGCCGAAGACGAAGACACGGAGCTCCGTGAAGAAGAAGTTCAAGGTGACGGGCAGCGGCAAGATCCTGCGCCGGCCGGCGATGCGGAGCCACAACCTGGAGAAGAAGTCGTCGAAGCGTAAGCGCGGCTTCCGCAAGGACCGCGAGGTCACGGGCGCAGACCGCGGCCGGGTCAAGAAGATGCTGGGGATGGGCTGATCCATGCCCAGGGTCAAGCGTTCCGTCCACGCGCAGAAGAAGCGCCGCAAGGTTCTCGAGCAGGCGAAGGGCTACTGGGGCCGCAAGAGCACCCACTACCGCTACGCGAAGGAGCAGGTCGAGCACTCGCTCGTCTACGCCTACCGCGACCGGAAGGTGCGGAAGCGCGAGTTCCGCAAGCTCTGGATCACGCGGATCAACGCGGCCGCCCGTGCGAACGGCCTCTCGTACAACCAGTTCGTGCACGGCTGCTCGAAGGCCGGGATCGAGCTCGACCGCAAGGTGCTCGCCGATCTCGCCGTCAGCGACCCAGCCGCGTTCGGGGCGATCGCCGAGCAGGCGAAGGCCGCGCTGCAGACCTGAGCCTGATCACCTCGCGCGACAACGAGCGGCTCAAGCTCGTCCGCAAGCTCCACGACCGGCGCTGGCGCGACAAGCTCGGGCTGTTCGCCGTCGAGGGGGAGGACTTGCTCGAGGCCGGGCTCGCGGCCGGGCTCGAGCCTGAGGACGTTCTCGTCGCGGGTGAGGACGCCGTGCCGGAACTGCTCGCCGAGGTGTCGAGGCTCGCGCATCCGCCGCGCGTCATCGCCGTCTTCCGCCGCGACGAGCTCCCGCGCGGCGCGCGGCCGTCGACGCTGGCGCTCTGGCATGTCGGCGATCCCGGGAACGTGGGCACGCTCCTGCGAGCCGCCGATGCGTTCGGAGCCGGCATCGCCCTCTCGGAAGGCTGCGCCGATCCAACAGGCCCGAAGGCGGTTCGAGCGTCGATGGGGTCGCTCTTCCGGGTGCCGGTCAGCGGGTTCGACGAGGCCCCGGGAACGCGGGTGGCGCTCGTCCCGGCCGGTGGAACGCCGCTGCCAGAGCTGCAGCTGGAAGGAGACGCTGTGCTCGTGCTCGGCGCGGAACGAGAGGGTCTGCCGGCCGACGTCCTGGCTGGTTGCGACGAACAAGCCTCGATCCCGCAACCCGGCGGAGGCGAGTCGCTCAACGTCGCGATGGCGGGCGCAATCGCCCTCTACGAGCTGGCTCGCGGGAAACAGGACTAGAAAGCGTCCGGCCCCCTTGCGGGGGCCGGACCAGAGATTCGCCGAGTCGGTTTCGCTTTCGTCCCCCTCGTCCAACCGGCCTTCCGCCTCGGGATTGCTCCCTCTTCGTCTGACCGCTCGGTCGAGGTTTCGACCTACTCGCGTTCCGTGCTCGGCGCAAGAGGGAACTTATGCGAACCCTGGGACCGGATCAAGACAAGCCTCAACGTTTTTGTCGCAATTTGCGCGCTGATCATTTTCGGCGGGCGATCCAGACGCTGTCCTCGCCGCCGGCGAACGGGCGGCGGTCGAACCACCCGTAGCACTCGAGCACCTCGAAGCCGGCCTCGGCGAGGAGCGAGTGCCAGCGCGCCGGCTCGACCCACCAGAGCGTCATCGTCGAGGAGCCCTGCAGGCCGCGCACCGAAAGCGTGAGCGTCTGCGCGGCGAGATCCCAGTCGGCGCGCTCGTCGATCCCCGGCTCGCGCTCGATCCAGCGCCCGTGCGTCTCCTCGATGTCCTCGCGGGACGGGGTGAAGACGTCGAAGACGAGACGTCCGCCGGGCCGCAGCAGCTCGCGCGCGGAGCGGAGCGCTTCGAGCCGCTCCTCGTCGTCCCGGAGGTGGAGATAGGAGCGGAACGGACACGTCACGAGCGGGACACGCTCGTCGACCGGCGGGCGCCGCAGGTCGCCGAGCCGCAGGTCCAGCAGCTCCGCGACGCCGGCCTCCCGCGCCCGTGCGGAGCAGACCGCGAGCATGCCCGCCGACGAGTCGACGCCGATCACGTGTACGCCCGCGAGTCCGGTGGGAATGGCGATCCTCCCGGTGCCGACCCCGAGCTCCACCACCTCTCCCGCCGCGAGCGCCTCGTCGACGTAGAACGAGACGTCCTCGATGACGCTCGCGCTCCACGGGTCGTAGAGCCACGCAATAGGGTCGTAGACGCTCAGGGCAACCGGGTGACGTAGACGAACTCGAGCGAATCGTCGTCGAACGGCTCCCGCGCAAAGCCGCCGTAGAGCGCCTCGACCTCCAGCCCGGCGACGTCGATCAGCCCGTCCCACTCGGACTTCGTCGCCCACCAGAGCCGGATCGTCTCGGCGCCTTCCCGCTCGATCTCGATGCGGTTGTCCGCCGGGATGTAGTGGAGCGTATGCAGGATTCCGTGCTGATTCTGTGCCGTCCCGTCGAGCCGGGCCGCGATCGTATGGCTGAAGGCGAACGCGTTGAAGGCAAAGCGCCCGCCGGGCCGCAGCGAGGCTGCGACCCGCTCGAACACTTCTCGCTTCTCGTGCCAGCCGTGCAGGTGGAGGAGCGAGCGGAACGGGACATAGATCAGCGCAGCGGGCTCCTCGAGCTCGAGGTCCCGGACGTCGCCGAGCCGCAGCTCGAGCGGCAAGCCGGCCGAACGCTCGCGCGCGATCTCGAGCATCGCCGGCGACGAGTCGATGCCGAGCACGGGGTTGCCGGTCTCGCGGACGACCTCGATCGCGACGCGCCCGCTCCCGACCATCAGCTCGACGATCGGCCCGTCGGCCTCACGGGCGAGCGAGACGTAGTGGGCCACGTCGGCCGTCATGTCGGCCGCCCACGCGTCGTAGACCGGCGCCCAGGTGTCGTATCCGCTCATCGGCGGTAGTATCGAGGTCGATGCCTGCTTCGCGCGTGTTCGCCTTCATCTCGCCCCGGCTCGCTGCCGGGGCGTCGGCGCGCTAGCAGCAGCGTCGTCTCCTCAGCTCGAGCCGGGGCGTGAACGTCCCCGTTCCCGTGCCTGCGAAAGGAGGAGAAACCGTTGGATAAGGTCGCCTTCGTGGATCCCGACGACCTCGAGAAGGAGGCGCTGGCCGCCGCGGCAGACGCGAGGTCGCTCACCGCGCTCTCCGAGGTGCGGGTCCGCTACCTCGGTCGCCAGAGCGTGCTGAAGCTCGCGCTGCGCGAGGTGCGCGACCGCGACACCGGGATGACGCTCAATGCCGTGCGGGAGACGGTCGAGTCGGCGCTCGCCACGCGGGAGGCCGAGCTCGCCCGCGCCGAGCTCGCGGAGAGGCTCGCGACCGAGCGGGTCGACGTCACCCTGCCCGCATCGTTGCTCGGCCCGCCGAAGCTACGCCCGCGCGGGACGCTCCATCCGTCCACGCTCGTCCGCCGCGACGTCGAGGACATCTTCCTCGGCCTCGGCTACGAAATCGTCGACGGTCGCGAGGTCGAGACGACGCGCTACAACTTCGACGCGCTCGGCTTCCCCGACTGGCATCCCTCGCGGTCGCCGCGCGACTCGCTGTTCCTCGACGAGCAGACCCTCCTGCGCACGGAGACGTCGCCGGCGCAGATCCACAAGATGGAAGAGCGGCGCCCGCCGATCTACATGATCTCGATCGGCCGCGTCTACCGGCGCGACACCATCGACGCGACGCACTTCCCGATCTTCCACCAGTTCGAAGGCCTCGCCATCGACAAGGGGATCACGCTGGCAGACCTCAAGGGCACGCTCCTCTACGTGATGCGCGAGCTGTACGGGCCAGAGCGCGAGATGCGCTTCCGCACGCACTACTTCCCCTTCACCGAGCCGTCGATGGAAGGGGACGTCTCGTGCTTCAACTGCGGCGGCGCCGGCTGTCCCGTCTGCAAGCACTCCGGCTGGATCGAGCTGGGCGGCTCGGGGATGGTCGACCCGTACCTGTACGAATTCGTCGGCTGGGGGCCCGAGGAGTACACGGGCTTCGCCTTCGGGCTGGGGATCGAGCGCACCGCACAGCTGCGCTACGGCATCGGCTCGCTCCGCCCGTTCTGGGAAAACGACCTCCGCTTTCTGAGGCAGTTCAGGTGAGGATCCCGCTCAGCTGGCTCCGCGAGTACGTGCGCGTCGACGCGGACGCGCAGGAGATCGCCGATGCGCTCTCGATCTCGACCGCCGAGGTGAACGGCGTGCACCGCGTTGGCGTACCCGGCGACCTGGGGCTCTTCCGCGTGGGCCACGTGCTCGAGGCGGAGAAGCACCCCGATGCCGACCGGCTGCAGCTCACTTCGGTCGACGTGGGGGAGGACCGGCCCTACTCGATCGTCTGCGGCGCCTGGAACTTCGGCGCCGGAGCCAAGGTGGCGGTGGCGCTGCCCGGTGCGACGCTGCCGAACGGGCTGACGCTCGAGCGGCGCAAGCTCCGCGGACGGGTCTCCGAGGGGATGATTCTCGCCGAGGACGAGCTCGACCTCGGCGCCGACCGCGCCGGGATTCTCGTCCTCGACGACGGACTCGAGGCCGGGACGCCGCTCGCCGACGTGCTGCCGCTCGTCGACGAGGTGCTCGACCTCGAGGCGACCGGCAATCGAGCCGACCTGTTCGCCGTCTACGGCGTCGCGCGCGAGGTCGCGGCGCTGCTCGGCGGCGAGCTGCAGCCGATGCCGGGCGAGGATCCGCAGCGGGACGGCGACGAACCGATCGGCATCGGGATCGACGATCCCGTGGGCTGCCTTCGCTTCATCGGCCGCGTCTTCCGCGAGGTCGCGCTCGGCGAGTCCCCACCGTGGCTGAAGGCGCGCCTGCGGCATGCCGGCGTGCGCGCGATCTCGAACGTCGTCGACGTCACGAACTACGTGATGCTCGCGCTCGGCAGCCCGCTCCACGCGTACGATCTCGACCTGCTGCGCGGCAGTCTCGTCGCGCGCCGCGCGCGCGAGGGCGAGAAGGTGCAGACACTGGACGGCGTCGAGCGCACGCTGAGCGCCGAGGATCTCGTCATCGCCGACGGCGAGCGCGCGGTCGGGCTCGCCGGGATCATGGGCGGCGAGGAGACGGAGGTCTCCTCCGCGACGACGAACGTCCTGCTCGAGGCCGCGAACTTCGAGCCGGTCGGGATCCTGCGCAGCTCGGAGCGGCACTCGCTGCGCACCGAGGGCTCGAACCGCTGGGAGAAGGGCGTCGACCCCTATGTCGCCGGGCCGGCGGCGACCTACGCAACGCAGCTGATCGTGGAGCTCGGCGGCGCTCGCTGGACCGGGGCGGAGGACGTGCAGGGCGACCTGCCGCAGCCCGCCGTGATCCGCCTGCGGCCCGAGCGCGCGAGCAAGCTCATGGGGCTCGAAGTGGCGGCGGAGGAGCAGGGTGAGGTCCTCGGCCGGATCGGCTTCGACCGGCTCGAGACAGGCTTCCGCGTCCCGACGTGGCGGGTGCGCGATGTGACCCGCGAGGTCGACCTGATCGAGGAAATCGCGCGCTTCAAGCTGCCCGAGATCCCGTTCACGCTGCCGCGCCGCGAGGCGATGTTCGGCCGCCTGACCCGCGAGCAGCGCCTGCGCCGCCGGGTGGAGGACGCACTCGTCGGCGCGGGCTACGCCGAGGCGTACACGCCCACCTTCGTCGCCGAAGGGGACCTGAAGCTGCCCGAGCCGCTCTCGGCCGAGGCGGCCGCGCTCCGCACCGTCCTTCACGCCTCGCTGCTCGAGCCGGCCCGCCGCAACGCCGACGCGGGTGAGGCCGACGTGGCCCTGTTCGAGATCGCGCGCGTCTACCGCGACGTGGGAGGCGATCTGCCCGAGGAGCACTGGCACGTCGCCGGTATCGCCGACGGCGGGTTCGCCGAAGCGAAGTGGGCCGTCGAGCAGATCTACTCGGCACTCGGTCTCGAGCCCGCGTACGAGCGGACGAACGAGCCGTTCCTCCACCCCGGCAAGGCCGCGCGCAGCGGCGAGGGCTGGCTCGGCGAGCTCTACCCGGCGCTACTCGACGGCGTCTGGGGAGTCTTCGAGCTCGACCTCGACGCGCTCGCCGCGGCGGCGCCGCAGGTCGTGGCCTTCGCGGAGGTGAGCCCGTATCCGGAGGTGCGTCAGGATCTTGCCTTCGTCGTCGACGAGGACGTCCCCGCCGCGGAGATCCTCGCCGCCATCCGCGAGGCGGCCGGCGGCTTGCTCCGCGAGCTCGAGGTGTTCGACGAGTACCGAAATCCGGAGACGATCGGCGAGGGGAAGAGGTCGCTCGCGTTCCGCCTCGCCTTCGGTTCGCTCGAGGGGACGCTGACGGACGAGGACGTCGCGCCGGTGCGCGCGTCGATCGTCGACGCGCTCGCGACGCGCTTCGACGCCGTCCTGCGCGCCTAGCCGATCAATCGTCGCGTCGCCGGAGGATCTTGCCCAGCGTCTTCACCGCGATCAGCGCGCCCGCAGCGGCGCCGACCGCGGTGCCTATCCTCTTGCCACGCTCTGCGGTCATGTCGATCTCCTTGCGCAGGTCGGCGACGGCGTTCGTGAGCTTGCGCCGCTCGTCCGCGATCTCGCGGCGGAGGTCGGGCTCAGTTGCCATCGCGCAACGCTTCCGCTGTCAGCTCGGCCTCCTCGACGGCCTGCTCGGGCATCACCCGGGCGCCTTGCTGCAGCATCGTCACGCCGATCGCGCCGAGGATCCCCGCGATCAGCAGCAGCCCGCCGCCCACGATGAGGAGAGACGCCCAGACCGGCAGCGCGGTGGCAATGCCCGCCGCTGCTGCCGCGAGAGCGAAGCAGAGCGCCAGGAAGGCGAGGATTGCCGCGCCCCCGGTGAGACCGATGCCTACGCCGAGCGCGGCGGCCTTCTTCTTCAGCTCGGCGATCGCGAGCTGCACCTCGAGCTGGACGAACGAGCGCGCGGAATCGGCTACTCGTTTGGTCGCGCCGGAAAGTCCGTTCATAGGGTCCTCCTTACCACCACGGAAGGACCGTAACCAACGCCACGTCAGGGCGCCAGGAAGCGCTCACCCGGAGGCGGCTCCTCGTACGGCTCCAGGCGGCCGAACTCCACAGCGTCGATCGTGAGATGGACGGTTCCCTCCTCGATCGCCCCCACACTCTCCGAAGGGACGTAGCTCGGGCGGGTGAGGACCGAGCTAGTGCCGACGGCGAGGCCGTCGAAGATGTCGGCCTCCGGGTCCCCGAGAACCTGGTCGACCTTGCCGACCTCCACGCCGTCGCCGGCAACGACCGCCCAGCCGCGTTCGACGACCTTCCAGGAGACGGGATCGGCCATCAGGCCGGCCGGCGCCCGACGACGAAGGTCGCGCCCTGCGTCCCGACCGGATGCACGTCGCTCAGCGTCCGCGTGATGCGGACCCGTCCGGTGATCCCGGCCTCGTCGAGCCGTTCGAGGCAGCGGCCGACCATGCCGGCGGAGGCGCCATAGCCGCGGCTGCTCGCGCAGCGGAAGCGAAAACCCGGTCTCCCCGTCGACTGAATCGGGTTGATGGGGGCGCAGAGGACGGCGGCGCGGTCGACGTCCGCGCTCGAATGAAGCTCGAGCTCGGCCACGACGTCGCTCCAGTCGGACGGGAGCGCCTCCAGGGCCCCCTGCCACTCGACCGCGAGCGAGCGCGCGACCTCCTCCGGCTCCGGGCGTGTGCCGCGCGACTCGACGAGCTCGAGGCGCCCGACAATGCCTTCGCCGTCGATGCGGCGCAGAAGTCGCCTTGCCGCTTCGGGTCCGATCCCGGCTCCCTGGGTCGAGACGGTGAACCGGATCTGCCGGTTGCCGACCCCCGGCCCAGCCGGTCCGAGCAGGGCAGCCGCGCGGGATCGGGCCGTGTCGTCGGCGATCGCGAGGCTCAGCGTGGCCTCGGTCCACCTTGGATCCAGCCCACGTTCGACCTGGTTCCAGCGTTCGGCGAGCGGCACGGCGAGAACCGTACACTCGGTTCAGTGGCCAAGGTGGAGCACAGAACCAGCCTCGCCAAGAGCGACCTACACGACGTGCTGCGGGAGATGCTCCTCATCCGCCGCTTCGAGGAGAAGGTGGAGGAGCGCTTCCGTGCCGGCGAGCTCCCCGGCTTCCTCCACGTCGCGATCGGCCAGGAGGCCTCCGCCGTCGGTGTCTGCCGCGCGCTCGAGGACGGCGACGTCATCGCCTCGACGCACCGCGCGCACGGCCACACGCTCGCGAAGGGGACGCATCCGAACGAGCTGATGGCCGAGCTGTACGGCAAACAGGAGGGCTGCTCGCACGGGTACGGCGGCTCGATGCACCTCTACGACGTCGAGCGGGGGAACCTCGGCGCGAACGCCGTGGTGGGCGGCGGACTGCCGCAGATCACCGGTGCGGCCCTCGCCTTCAAGCTGCGCGGCGAGCCGCGCGTCGCGGTCGCCTTCTTCGGCGACGGCGCGACGAACATCGGCACCTTCCACGAGGCGCTCAATCTCGCCCAGCTCTGGCAGGTGCCGGCCGTCTTCGTCCTCGAGGACAACAAGTGGGCGGAGTCGACGCCCGAGTCCCAGCACTCCCCGATCCGGGACCTCTCCGAGCGCGCGAAGGCGTTCGGGATGAAGACGCTGAAGGCCGACGGCCAGGACGTCGAGGTCGTGTACCGCACTGCACGCAAGGCGCTCGACCACGCGCGCGGAGGTGAGGGACCGGTCTTCGTCCACCTCGATTGCGTCCGGTTCCACGGCCACTACATCGGCGACCCCCAGGTCTATCGCGACAAGGACGAGGCGCGGAAGCTCGCCGAGACTCGCGACCCGATCACGCGCCTGCGCGGGAAGCTCGAGGTCTCCGACGACGACTTCGCGGCGCTCGACGCCGAGGTCACCGAGATCGTCGAGGCTTCGGTCGAGTTCGCCAAGGCCGGCACGGATCCGGCTCCCGAAGACGCACTGAAGAACGTCTATGCCTGAGCTGACCTATCGCGAAGCGGTCCGCGACGCGCTGTCGACGGCGATGCGCCAGGACGACGACGTCTTCATCATGGGCGAGGACATCGCCGAGATGGGCGGGTCCATGGGCGTCACGGCCGGGATGCTCGACGAGTTCGGGCCGGAGCGCGTGCGCAACACGCCGATCTCGGAGATGGCGCTCGCCGGCGCCGCGATCGGCGCCGCGGTGCAGGGGATGCGCCCGGTCGCGGAGATCATGTACGAGGACTTCCTGACGCTCGCCGCCGAGCAGATCGTCAATCAGGCGGCGAAACACCGCTACATGTCGGGCGGGCAGGTCAACGTCCCGGTCGTCTTCCGGACGCAGGGCGGCGCCGGCTGGTCGCCGGGCGCACAGCACGCGCAGCAGCTCGAGGCGTGGTTCGTCCACATCCCCGGGCTCAAGGTCGTCTTCGCGTCGACGCCGGAGGACGTGCGCGGCCTGCTCTGGTCCGCGATCTACGACGACAACCCCGTCGTCTTCTTCGAGCACCGAACGCTCTACCCGCTCAAGGGCGACGTGCCGCAGGAGATCGAGCCGATCCCGATCGGGCGGGCGCGCATCCACCGCGAAGGTGAGGACGTGACCGTGATCGCGACGGGACGGCTTTTGCACGAGAGCCTGAAGGCCGCCGAGGAGGCGGAGGGCGACGGGATCTCGGTCGAGGTGGTCGATCCGCGCACGCTGCAGCCGCTCGACGAGGAGACGCTCGTCTCCTCCGTGAAGAAGACGAACCGGGCGGTCGTCGCGCACGAGGCGGTCACGCGTATGGGCTTCGGCGCGGAGGTCGCAGCGGTGCTCCAGTACCAGGCGTTCGACTGGCTCGACGCGCCGATCGAGCGCGTCGGCGCGATGTTCGCCCCGCTGCCGTTCGCGCCCGTGATGGAGCAGTTCGTCGTCCCGCATGCCGAGGACGTGCTCGCAGCGATCAAGCGGACGGTCGGAAAAGGCTAGGCGTGGCGACGGAGGTCATCCTCCCGCGGCTCGGCCAGGGGATGGAGTCGGGCACCATCGTCCGCTGGCTCAAGTCGGAGGGCGAGGCGGTGCAGAAGGGCGAGCCGCTGTTCGAGCTCGACACCGACAAGGTGACGCAGGAGGTCGAGGCCGAAGCCGCGGGCGTCCTGCTCAAGATCGCGGTGGCCGAGGGAGAGGTCCCCGTCGGCCAGACCGTCGCGTTCATCGGCTCGGAGGGCGAGGACGTGCCCGAGGTCGCGGCCGCCGCAGAGCCGCCTCAAGAGGAGGCGAAGTCGCGCGCGCCCGAGCCTGTTCAGGAGGCGGAAGCGAGGGAAGGAGCCGCGGTCGCGTCCGGCAACGGACGGATCAAGGCCTCGCCGCTCGCCCGCCGCATGGCGCGGGAGCGCGGCGTCGAGCTCTCGGGGATCCACGGCACCGGTCCCGACGGCCGGATCGTCGCGGAGGACGTCGAGCGGGCCGAGGTCGGTGCACCGATCTCCGCAAGTAACACTGTGTTGCAAGGGCCGGTTGCGGCCGGGGAAGTGGAGCGGATCCCGCTCTCGAACGTTCGCAAGACGATCGCGCGCCGGCTCACCGAAGCGTGGCAGATCCCCGTCTTCCAGCTTCAGGCCTCGGCAGACATGACCCGGGTCAACGCCCTCGTCGCCAGGCTCCGTGAGCGCGACCCGGACGTCCGCCTCACCGTCACCGACGTCCTCACCAAGGTCTGCGGGCAGGCACTCATGCGCCATCGCGAGGTGAATGCGGAGTTCACCGAGGACGCGATCCTGCTTCATCCGACGGCGAACGTGGGTCTCGCCGTCGCCGCGCCGCAGGGGCTCGTCGTGCCCGTGATTCGCAGCGCGGAGCGGCTTTCGCTGACGGAGATCGCAGGCGTGCGAACCGACCTCGTCGGCCGGGCGCGCGAGAGCAAGCTCCGCGCCGAGGATCTCGAGGGCGGCACGTTCACGATCTCGAACCTCGGCATGTACGCGGTGGAGAGCTTCACCGCAGTGCTCAACCCTCCGCAGGCTGCGATCGTCGCGGTCGGCGCGGCCGAGGAGCGGGTCGTCCCCGCCGGCGGCGGCGAGACGACAGTGCGTCCGATGGTCACTCTCACCTGCACCTTCGACCACCGCGCGGTCGACGGCGCGCCCGCTGCCGCCTTCCTCCAGACGCTGAAGGAGAGCCTCGAGGACCCCGGGCTCGCGCTGTAGAACTACGTCCTGATGGCGCCCACGGTCTGGTACCAGGTCCGCAACCTCGACGAGGGCCGCCGCTTCTACCAGGACGTGCTCGGTTTCGAGGAGCTCGCGGTCGACTTCGATGCTCGCTGGTCGGAGCTCAGGCGCGGCGAGATGGAGATCGGTCTCGCGGAAGGCGAGCCGCAAGAGAGCGGCGTTGCGCACGTCGACGTTGCCGATCTCAAGGAGGAGGCCGACCGGCTGCGCGAGGCGGGTGTCGAGGTGGGCATCGTTCTCGAGCTGACGGGGGAGATGCGTCTTTTGGACGTCTACGACCCCGACGGCAACCGGATCCAGCTCGCCCAGGAGCTGTAGGCAGGCGACGTGCTCCGCCCGGTCGACCAGCAGGACACGCGCTTTCTCCGCGACATGCTCCGCCACGCCTATCACTGGCGGCTCGGCGATCCCGACCTGCCCGCCTACCGCTACGTCAAGAGCTGGGGGCGGCGCGGCGACGCGGGCGTGATCGCCTCCGCCGGCCCGAACGCGTACGGCGCCGCGTGGTACCGGCTCTTTCCCGCGTCCGCGCCCGGGTTTGGCTTCGTCGACGAGGAGACGCCCGAGCTGACGATCGCCGTCGTCCCGAGCAAGCGCGGTCACGGCACCGGCGCCGAGCTGCTCGAAGCCTTGCTCGAGCAGGCCCGCGCAGACGGCTTCTCGCGGATCAGCCTCAGCGCCGAGCCGGGCCAGACCGGCTTCTACGAGAAGCACGGCTTTCGCGAGCTCCGGCGCGAGGACCGAACCGTGACGATGGTCGCGGACCTCTGATTACCCTCCACTGCAACGAGAGAGGGAGATGAGCATGGAAGTTGACGTCGCCGTCCTGGGAGGCGGCCCCGGCGGCTACTCGGCCGCCATCCGCGCCGCGCAGCTCGGCGCGAAGGTCGCTTGCATCGAGCGGGAGCCCGAGCTCGGCGGCACGTGCCTGCGCGTGGGCTGCATCCCGACCAAGGCGTGGGTGCAGACCGCGTTTGCGCTGAAGGAGGCGGAGGAGTCGTTCGCTAAGTTCGGCGTCACGGTGGGGGAGCCGAAGCTCGATTTCGCGGCCTCGAACGCGTGGAAGGCGGGCGTCGTCAAGCAGATGACCTCGGGCGTTGCGAGCCTCTTCAAGGCGAACGGCGTCGA